>JBJXEI010000257.1:0-3117 GCA_046154065.1 Polaromonas sp.
CCCGACTGACTTGCAAATGCGCAGCGGCGCGGAAGCCACCGACAAAGACCGCTTTGTGCTGTTTGACGCGGTAGGCGTCACTGAGAGCATCAAAGCCGACAGCACCCCGCTGGACACCGAGCCCACCGTTGCCTTTGACAAACTCATGCTGCGCGTGGCCTTTAATGACCACGCCGAAAGTACCTTGCTCAGCCTGGCCAGCCGCCTGGCGCGGCTGGTCGGCAAGCTGGATACGGCGCAGCACAAGCAGGTGCGCGAGCAGCTCGCCGCCAGCGGCTTTGCCGGGCTGGACTTGGCCCAGGTAGCGCAAAACCTGCGCCGCGTGGCCGATGCCGACGAACTGCAATCTACTATTAATTCAATAGCTGTCCGGGCAGAAAATACGCTGGCCACCGCCTCATTTAATGCTGAAAACACCAAAAAAGGCCTGTTTGAAGAGGCTTGCAAGCCTTTTGGCGACCCTGCCCTGCGCGATCTGCTGCACAGCCTCAAAACCCGTAACGAACAAACCATTGCCACCGCCGTGCTCGACGTGCTGCAGTCCAGCGAAATCGACCCAGCCGCCCGCGACAAAGCCCGCCAGCTCACCGCCAGCTTTGCCCAATTCATAGAGGCGCACCACAGCGAGATTGAAGCCCTGCAACTCTTGTACAGCCGCCCGCGCCGCCTGCGCCTGACCGATGCACTGCTGGACGAGCTGGAAACCAAACTCAAAGCCCAGCCCGAGCACTTCACCAAGGAAGCGCTGTGGCGGGCCTATGAAGTCGCCGCCTCCGACGCCACACCCAGTGCCCGCGTCAAAGGCAAAGTGCAAAGAGTCACCGACCTCATCAGCCTGGTGCGCTACGCCATGCACGCCGCCCCCGTGCTGGAGCCGTTTGAAGCCCACGTCCAAGCCCGCTACGCCACCTGGCTGGCCGCCAAATCCGCAGCGGGCAGTGTGTTCACCCACGAGGAAAAAGCCTGGCTGGACAAAATGACAGGCCGCATCATCGCCAGCGGCAGCGTAGACCGTGAAGCCTTGAAAGCCAGCAACGATTTGGGGCCTGCTTTTCGCGTGTTTGGCGAACGGCTGGATGCAGTGATGGATGAATTGAATGAGGTGTTGGTTTGAAGACTACGCTGGTTCCGCTCGCTGACGTAGTTGCCATCAATCCACGCAAGTTCACCAACCAGATTGAAGACTCTGACACGATTTCCTTCGTTCCGATGAAAGCGGTCGAAGAGGAAACCGGCAACCTTGACGCAAGCACGTTGCGACCGTGGCACGAGGTCAAAAAGGGCTACACCGCCTTTGAAGAAAACGACATCTTGTTTGCCAAGATCACGCCGTGCATGGAAAACGGGAAATTTGCGCTTGCAAAGGGCTTGGCTGGCGGACGAGGCAGCGGCTCCACCGAGTTTCATGTGCTGCGACCAAGTGAAAAAATATTGCCCAGGTATTTGTTGCACTTCATTTTTCAGCACCACATCCGCCGCGACGCTCGCATGAACATGCGCGGCGCAGCCGGGCAGTTGCGCGTGCCAACAAGCTTTTTCGAGTCGCTCCAAATCCCCCTCCCACCCCTCCCCACCCAACACCGCATCGTCCAAGCCCTGGAAGAAAAACTCTCCCGCCTGGACGCCGCCCAATCCGCCCTCCTGCGCGCCCAAGCCAACCTCAAGCGCTACCGGGACTTGACGGTGCTGGAGGCCGTCACCGGCGGGCGGGAATCATTGAACAAAACTTGGAGTCCAGATGACTCGCCCGGTCTGCCTGCGGGATGGCGATGGGAGCCATTGGCTGCTCTTGCCAGCTTGACTGGTGGATTGGCCAAAAGCACGAACCGAAAGACCGTGCAAACCAGGCGCCTGGTGCCTTACCTGCGCGTGGCCAACGTCCAGCGTGGCTACTTGAACTTGCAGGAAATCAAGGAAATAGAAGCGACTGAAGCCGAGATCAAGGACCTTCGTCTGGAACACCACGACATCCTGTTTAACGAAGGCGGCGACCGCGACAAGCTGGGCCGGGGATGGTTGTGGGAAAGCCAGGTGCCCGAAGCCATCCACCAAAACCACGTCTTCCGTGCCCGCGCAGACCGCTCCAAGGTTTTGCCTCTATTTCTTTCTTACTGCGGCAACAGCTACGGTGCAGCGTGGTTCTGGAAACACGGAAAGCAAACCACCAACCTCGCGTCCATCAGCCTGCGCGTGCTGCGTGCATTTCCCATTGCGCTGCCCCCGCTGGAAACACAACACAAAATAATCGCGCACTTGGAGCGCCAACTCAGCGTAATAGACCGCACCGAACAATCCCTGCAAACCCAACTGGCCCGCGCCAAGCGCCTGCGCCAGTCCATCCTGCAGCAGGCGTTTGCGCCTGCTGAAGCCCCTGCGTAGCAAAAGACGTTTACCAGTAGATTTTTATCACATTTGAAAACGGAAAATCTATAAATCTCATGGAAAATCAATAACTTACTATGACCCTCCATCCGAAACTCTGGATCTCAGATGCGCTGAACTGGCTGCAAAGCAGCCTCTTGCCGGTACCGCACGAGATCAATGAACTCGACTGGAAGGCGCAACTTTCAGACCATAAGGACCGTTTGGCTGAGCACCTTATGGCGTTTGCCAACTTGGCCAATGGCGGCTTCTTGGTGTTTGGCGTGCACAACGCCGATGCCAGCCTGCAACCGGTCAACGCCGACGATGTGGCGCACATCGTCAATACACTGGTCAATATCGGGCGCGATGCGGTCGAACCGCCGCTGGTGATTGACCATGCCGTGGTGGACTATCAAAACGTGCCGCTGCTGTTTGTCCGCGTTCCCGAACAAGCCAACAAGCCGGCACACCGGCGCGGCAAGTCGATTGAAGAGGCGTGGATTCGCTCCGGGGGTACTACGCGCAAGGCTTCACGACCTGAAATTGCCAATCTGATGCTGCACAGCCAAGCGCCACGCTGGGAAGAGTTGCGGGCTTCTGGTTTGCTATCTTTAAATGAAGTTGTGCAGCAACTTGACTTGCCGACGATTGCCAAATTACTTGAGCGCCCACTGCCTGCAAACGACGCGGAACTGGCTAACTGGATGGTGGGCGAACATTTGATTACGCCCGATGGCACTGGTTACTACATTA
>JBJXEI010000258.1:0-5610 GCA_046154065.1 Polaromonas sp.
AAGGCCAAGCCTGCGGGTCAGGTGGTGGACGTGGAAGTGCGTGAACTGCGGGAGGTCGACGACGTGGTGGATGACACATCAGCTCAGCCGATGCGCACACCACCCGCCCTGCGCCGCACCACGCCCGCTGTTGACGTGACGGACGCCACGGACGTGACGGACAAAAACGCGGCGCGCCCGGCCGACGCGGCCCCCTAAACCCAAACCATTCAGGCGCTGTGCCACCGGGAAGCCCCGGGAACACGCGCCTTTCTGTTTAGCCAATTTCGTATACGATATACAAAATACCAACCCCAAAAAAAAGACCAACAAGATGCTGCCGTGGTTCAACACACCTTCAGCTTCGGCCTCAGCCGAGCGTTTCAACGATGTACGGGACACCTCGCTGTCCAAGCTGGTCAAGGGGGACGTGCTGGGGCTGATCCTCAGCGGGGTGCTGGTGCCGGGCCAGCGCATCAACGAGCCGGACGTGGCCACGCGGCTGCAGGTGTCGCGGGTGCCGGTGCGCGAAGCCCTGCGGGAGCTGGAAAGCCAGGGGCTGGTGGTGGCCCGCAAACACGCCGGGGTGTTTGTGCGCCAGCTGGCACCCGACGAGATCCGGGACCTGTACCAGATGCGCGGGCTGCTGGACGGCTTTGCGGGCCGCTGCGCCGCACGCTTGCCGGCCGAGCGGCGCATGGCGCTGCTGCAGGTGCTGGACGCGTCGGTCAGCGTGATGCGCGCGGCAGCCAGCCAGCATGACGTGCAGCGCTACTACGCTGAGAACCTGCACTTTCACTGGGCCATCGTCGAGGCGGCGGGCAACCGCCAGCTGTCCGACACCTATTTGGACATTGTGCAAAAGCTGCACCTGTCGCGGCTGAAAAATCTCTCGCACGACCTGGGCATCGAGGTGTCGCTGGCCGAGCATGCCGACATCGTGCAGGTGCTGCGCAACGCCGACGCCAGCCGCTGCGAAACCATGCTGGCGCAGCACGTGGGTGATGCCTACGAGCGCCTGCTGGCCCACAAGACGTCCCAAGACGCGTCATTGGACGAGCCAGCCAGCGCCTGAATCACCCCCAAGAACCACCACGGAGACAAACCCATGAAACGACGCACTCTGCTGGGAGCCGCACCGGCCCTGATTTATGCCCCCGGCCTGATGAGCCTGACCACTTCATCAGTCCACGCCCAGGTGGCCTACCCGAGCAAGCCGATCCGCTACATCGTGCCGGTGTCGGCCGGGGGCGGCAGCGACATGGTGGGCCGCACCGTCACCGAGCGCTGGGGCAACCTGCTCAAACAAAGTTTCATCGTGGACAACCAGGGCGGCGGTGGCGGCGTGATTGCCTGCCAGACCACGGCCCGCGCCGCACCCGACGGCTACACGCTGATGCAGGGTTACGTGGCCACCCACGGCACCAGCCCGGCCACCCGCAAGCTGCCCTACGACCCGATCAAGGACTTCACCCCCGTGGCGATGATCGGGGCCACGCCCAATGTGCTGGTCATCAACGCGGCGCTGCCGGTCAAAAATGTGAAGGAATTTGTCGAGTACGTGCGCAAGAACCCGGGCAAGGTCAGCTACGGCTCGGCCGGCCAGGGCTCGCTCACGCACCTGACCATGGAGCTGTTCAAGCAGCAGATCAACTCTTTCATGGTCCACATCCCCTACCGCGGTGTGGCGCCGGCATTCACCGATTTGATCGGCGGGCAGACGCAGGCGATGTTTCCCGGCCTGGCGGCGGCGGTGCCGCACATCCGCTCGGGCCGGGTGCGCCCGCTGGCGGTGACGGGTTTGACCCGGCACCCGCAGTTCAAGGACCTGCCGACACTGGACGAGTCGGGCTTCAAAGGCTTTGACGCGCAGCAGTGGTACGGCGTGGTGGGCCCGGCGGGTATGCCCGCGCCCATCGTCAAACAGCTCAACGAGTCCCTGGCTGCGGTATTGAAAGCGCCAGACCTGCGCGAAAAACTGGCGGTCGAGGCGATTGAGCCTCTGGTGATGTCGCCCGAGCAGTTCGCCGCGTTCATCCAGACGGACATTGCGCGCTGGACCCAACTGGCCAAGGACCGAAAAATCGAGCTGGACAGCTGATTTCAAGCAAAAAATCAGTTTATTTCAGCGTAATCCGCCGTATGCCTACGTCTTTAAATCCTCCTCTGCTCTATTTTTAATAGCAAACAGATTCACCCTCCTTCGCTTTCAACCCCTGACTTCCGGAAAAAACATGGCCCGCAATACCCAGGTCGCTGCCGACCACAACGCCCCGCCCATCACCCAGATCCTGGCGAATTTTGTTGCTACCCACCCGTCACGCGGCTGGAGCGACACGGTGGACCACGAGGCGCACCGCACCTTCATGAACTGGCTGGGCTGCGCCGTGGGGGCGGCCCACCACGAAGCCGCCGACGCGGCGCTGGCCGCCGTGAACCTGCTGCAGCCCTCGCCGCAGGCCACCGTGCTGGGCCGCCTGGACAAGGTGGACATGGCCAGCGCCGCGCTGGTCAATGGCATCACGTCCCACACCTTTGACTTTGACGACACCCACCTTAAAACCATCATCCACCCGGCAGGCCCGGTCGCCTCGGCCGTGCTGGCGCTGGCCGAGCACACCGGCAGCACGGGCCGGGAAGTGATTGACGCGCTGGTCATCGGCATTGACGTGTCCTGCCGCGTCGGCAACGCCATGTACCCGGACCACTACGACCGGGGCTGGCACATCACCGGCTCCACCGGCACGCTGGGCGCGGCGGCGGCCTGTGCGCGCCTGCTGAAGCTGGACGTGCAGCAAACCGCGATGGCGCTGGGCATTGCCGCGTCGCAGCCGGTTGGCATGCGGGAACAGTTTGGCACCATGACCAAACCCTTTCACCCCGGCGGCGCAGCCCGTGCGGGGCTGATGTCGGCACTGCTGGCCAGCCAGGGCTACACCGCCAGCCCCAAAGCGCTGGAAGCCCCGCGCGGCATGATGCAGACCGTGTCGACCAAAAACGACTGGAACGAGATCACCGGCGAGCTGGGCCAGCGTTTCGAAATCTCCTTCAACAGCTACAAACCGTTCGCCTGCGGCATCGTGATCCACCCCAGCATTGACGCCTGTGCGCAGCTGCGGGCCCAGGGCGTGACGCCCGAGCAGGTCGAGCGCATCGAACTGAAAGTGCATTCACTGGTGCTGGAGCTGACGGGCAAAAAAGAACCCGCCGACGGCCTGCAGGCCAAGTTCAGCGTCTACCACGGCTGCGCCGCCGGGCTGACCTTTGGCCGCGCGGCCGAGGACGAGTTCGCCGACGCGCTGGTTACACGTGACGACATGGTGGCGCTGCGCCGCAAGGTGGTGGCCACGGTCGATGACTCGATCGACGAGGCCAGCGCCGACGTGACCGCCGTGCTGCTGGACGGCCGCCGCGTGCATGTGTTTGTCGAGCACGCGATTGGCTCGCTGCAAAACCCGATGTCGGACAGTCAGCTGGAAGCGAAATTCCAGGACCTGTCCGACCCGGTGCTGGGCGCCGGCCAGACCAGCGAGCTGATCAACGCGTGCTGGGCGCTGGGCCAGGCCGCCAACGTGGCCGCCGTGGTCGCCCTGGCCACACCGGTGCGCGCATGAACGCGCCCGCCCTTTCCTCCCTGCCCTCGGGCCGCCGCCCGCAGATCGTGATCGTTGGTGATGCCGAGCAAGCGCTGCGCCGCCTGGGTGACTGGCGGCTGGTGGACCAGCACGCGGACGTCACCGTGCACCACCTGCCGCTGCAAGGCGACGCGCTGGTCGAGGCGCTGCAGAACGCCGACGCCGTGGTGCTGGTGCGTGACCGCACCCCCATGGACGCGGCGCTGGTGGCCCGGCTACCCCGGCTGCGCTACCTGATGTTCACCGGCACCCGCAACACCACCCTGACGGCCGACGCCCTGGCCGCGCTGGCAGAGCGCAACATCCCGGTCAGCCACACCGAGTGGGGGCCGTCCAAAGACAGCACCTGCGAGCTGACCTGGTCGCTGATTCTGGGCGCCACCCGCCAGCTGGTGACGGAAACCAGCCGCCTGCAGCGCGGGCAATGGCGCGCGGAGCAGCCCGAACCGCTGGCCGACGTGCTGCACGGCCAGACCCTGGGCCTGGTTGGGCTGGGTGAGATTGGCGGGCGTGTGGCGCGCGTGGGTAATGCGCTGGGCATGAAGGTCATCACCTGGAGCCCCCGCATGACCCCCGAGCGTGCGGCTGAAAAAGGCGCGACGGCGGTGCCGCTCGACGAGTTGCTGGGCACGTCCAAGGTGGTCAGCCTGCACCTGGTGCCGACTGCGCCCACGCGCCAGCTGCTCAACACCGACCGGCTGGCGCTGATGCGGCCCGACAGCCTGCTGGTCAACACCTCCCGCTCGGCGCTGATCGACAGCGCCGCGCTGGTCGAGGCGCTGGTACGGGGCCAGCCCGGGTTTGCAGCCCTCGACGTGTTTGACGCCGAACCGCTGCCAGCCAACGACGCGCTGCGCCAGCTGCCCAATGTGCTGCTCACGCCGCACCTGGGTTTTGTAACCGAGCCGGTTTACCGCCGTTTTGCCGCCGGAGTGACCGAGTCGCTGGGGGCCTGGCTGACCGGCAAACCCCTGGTGCGAGTGCTGGTCAGCCAGGCATGACGCCTGCCCGCCTGTCAGCGTTTGGCTTGCGTTGCGAATTGAGCGCACTCTTTACAAAGCCGACACCGGTCAGCACGAACCAAACCGGGTTGCAGTCAGTCAGACTGGCTCACCGGTGATTGATAAGGGTTAGTACTCATAACCTTGGACTATCCGAGTCATTGAACCGCCTCATTGGCACTCACACAATGGGAGTGCTAATATTTGGAACCCATGAAAAGGAGTCCCGCCATGTCGTTTGCCCTGTCCCCACAACCAGCCACCGCAGGTGTTGGCTTGGCCCGCGCGTCGGACGCGGCCTCGGTTGCGTCGGTCAATCCGTGGTCGATGGTGCCGCCGCTGGGCAACCTGGACGCCTACATTTCTGCCGTGAACCGCATGCCCATGCTGACACTGGAGCAAGAACAGTCGTTTGCCAAAAGCCTGAAGGACGACAACAACCTGGACGCCGCCGGCAAGCTGGTGCTGTCGCACCTGCGCCTGGTGGTGTCGATTTCCCGCAAATACCTGGGTTACGGCCTGCCCCACGGTGACCTGATCCAAGAAGGCAACATCGGCCTGATGAAGGCGGTCAAACGCTTTGACCCCGACCAGAATGTGCGCCTGGTGAGCTACGCCATGCACTGGATCAAAGCCGAGATGCACGAGTACATCCTGAAAAACTGGCGCATGGTGAAGGTGGCCACCACCAAAGCCCAGCGCAAGCTGTTTTTCAACCTGCGCTCGATGAAGCAGGGCTACAAGGACGACGCTGACGTGGCGACCCACCGCGACACGCTGACCGAAGACCAGATCGACGCGATGGCCAAGACACTGAACGTCAAACGTGAAGAGGTCATCGAGATGGAGCAGCGCATGTCGGGCGGCGATGTGCTGCTGGACCCGAGCCCCAACGATGATGGTGAAGAGGCCTTTGGACCGATCGCCTACCTGGCCGACAGCGCGCAGGAACCCACCGCGCTGATGGAGTCCCGCGCGCGGGACAGCCTGGCCAG
>JBJXEI010000259.1:0-5329 GCA_046154065.1 Polaromonas sp.
TGCGCGTCTCGCGTCGGTGGGCACGCCGGGCCGCTGTCCCAATATCCCGGACAATCCGGCGCATGAGCACCCCTACGCCCCCTTCTTCCTCCCCCGCTTCCGCATCGGCCGCCACCGACAAAAAAACGCTGCTGCTGGTCGACGGCTCCAGCTACCTGTACCGCGCCTTCCACGCCCTGCCGGACTTGCGTGCCGACCCGTCGGACCCGACCAGTCCGGCGACCGGGGCCATCCGCGGCATGGTCAACATGATGCAAAAGCTGCGCCGTGACGTGCGCGCCGACTACGCCGCCTGCGTGTTTGACGCCAAAGGCCCGACCTTCCGGGACGACCTGTACCCCGCCTACAAGGCCAACCGCTCCCCCATGCCGCCCGATCTGCGCAGCCAGATCGAGCCGGTGCATGAGGTGGTGCGCCTGCTGGGCTGGCCGGTGCTGGATGTGCCGGGCGTGGAGGCCGACGACGTGATCGGCACCCTGGCCTGCATGGCCTCCAGCCAGGGCATCGAGGTGGTGATTTCCAGCGGCGACAAGGACCTGAGCCAACTGGTGGACCAACACATCACCGTGATCGACACCATGAACGACAAACGCCGCGACCTGGCCGGGGTCGAGGCCGAGTTCGGTGTGCCGCCCCACCTGATGGTGGACTACCAGGCGCTGGTCGGTGACGCGGTGGACAACGTGCCCGGCGTGCCCAAGGTCGGCCCCAAGACCGCTGTGAAATGGCTGCTGGAATACGGCTCGCTCGATGGCATCGTCGCGCACGCCGGCCAGATCAAAGGCGTGGTGGGCGACAACCTGCGCGCCAGCCTGGACTGGCTGCCGCAAGGCAAGGCGCTGCTGACGATCAAAAAAGACTGCGACCTGAGCACCTACATCAATGGCCTGCCTGCTATGGATTCGATAGCTATGGGGGCAAGCAATACGCAGGCGCTGGTCACTTTTTATGATAAATACGGCTTCAAAGGCCTCGCCAGGGGGCTGGAGGGCCCTCCAGCACGCCCCGAGGCGGCCCCCAAGCCCGCGAGCCTGGACCCGCAGGCGCCCGGCCTGTTCGACGAACCGACGCAGGCCGACGCAACGACAGCTGCCAGAGACGACCGACCCGCCAGCACGCTGGTCACCACCACGGTGCTGACCTGGGAAGCCTTTGACGTGTGGCTGGCCAAGGTCGAGGCGGCCGAGCTGGTGGCCATTGACACCGAAACCACGTCCCTGGACGCCATGCGCGCCGAAGTCGTCGGCCTGAGCCTGTGCGTCAGCCCTGGCGAGGCGGCCTACATTCCGCTGAGCCACGACTACCCCGACGCGCCCGCCCAGCTGCCGCGCGATGAGGTGCTGGCGCGCCTGAAGCCCTGGCTCGAAAACCCGGCCCAACTCAAGCTCGGCCAGAACATCAAGTACGACCGCCACGTGCTGGCCAACCACGGCATCGAGGTGCAGGGCTACGCCCACGACACCATGCTGCAAAGCTACGTGCTGGAGGTCCACAAACCGCACGGGCTGACCAGCCTGGCTGACCGGCACCTGCAGCGCGGCGGCATCCGCTATGAAGACCTGTGCGGCAAGGGCGCCAGCCAGATCAAGTTCAACCAGGTTGATATTGCCAAGGCCGCCGAGTACGCGGCTGAAGACGCCGACCAGACGCTGGGCGTGCACCAGGTGCTGTGGCCCCAGCTGCAAGCCAACGACAAGCTGCGTTTCATCTACGAGCTGGAAATGCGCAGCAGCGAAAGCCTCTACCGCATCGAGCGGCAGGGTGTGCTGATTGACGCGCCCATGCTGGCCAAACAAAGCGGTGAGCTCGGCCTGCGGATTGTGCAGCTGGAGGGGGAGGCGCACGCGCTGGCGGGCCAGCCCTTCAACCTGGGCAGCCCCAAGCAGATTGGTGAGATTTTCTTCACCAAGCTGGGCTTTCCCATCGTCAAAAAAACGCCGAGTGGCGCTCCGTCCACCGACGAGGAAGTGCTGGAAAAGCTGGCTGAGGACTACCCGCTGCCAGCCCGCATCCTGGAGCACCGCAGCCTGTCCAAACTCAAGGGCACCTACACCGACAAGCTCGCGCAGCTGGCCTTGCCGCGCACCGGCCGCGTGCACACCAACTACGCCCAGGCCGTGGCGGTGACGGGGCGTTTGTCCAGCAACGACCCCAATCTGCAGAACATTCCGGTCAAAACCGCCGAAGGCCGCCGCGTGCGAGAGGCCTTTGTCGCCCCCGCTGGCAGCGTGATTGCCAGCGCCGACTACTCCCAGATCGAGCTGCGCATCATGGCCCACATCAGCGGTGACGAAGCCTTGCTCAAGGCCTTCACCGACGGCATCGACGTGCACCGCGCCACGGCGGCCGAGGTGTTTGGGGTGGCTGTCACCGACGTCAGCAGTGAGCAGCGGCGCTACGCCAAGGTCATCAACTTCGGGCTGATCTACGGCATGAGCAGCTTTGGCCTGGCCCGCAACCTGGGCATTGAAACCAAGGCCGCCGCCGCCTACATCGACCGCTACTTCCAGCGCTACCCCGGCGTCAAACAGTACATGGACGAGACCAAACTCAGCGCCAAAGCCAAGGGTTACGTGGAAACCGTGTTTGGCCGGCGCCTCTACCTGCCCGAGATCAATTCCCCCAACGGCCCGCGCCGTGGTGGGGCCGAGCGTGCCGCCATCAACGCGCCCATGCAGGGCACGGCGGCCGACCTCATCAAGCTCAGCATGAACGCGGTGCTGAAAGCGCTGGACGACGAGGGGCGCGGCACCAAGATGATCATGCAGGTGCACGACGAGCTGGTGTTTGAAGTGCCCGAGGCCGAAGTGGACTGGGCGCGCGCCGAGATCCCCCGCCTGATGGCCGGTGTCGCGCAGCTCAAGGTGCCGCTGCTGGCTGAGATGGGCATGGGGCCGAACTGGGAAAAAGCGCACTAAAACGCGGCACGCACGCCAGCGGTGTGTCCCTTCAAGCCGCCACAACGGGCCGCATCAGGTCCAGCACCTCAATGCCTGCCTTGGCATGTTTGCGGCGTGTCAAGCGCGGGTCGGACAAGCTGGCGTGCCCATCGGCCAGCCCGGCCGCCCAGTGTTCGTCCACGGTGGCGCGTGAAAACTCATAGTCCTTGGTCTGGGTTTCATACAGCGGGCTGCGGTTGATCAGGTGCAACACGGTGATGGCTGCCGGTGAGCCGACCTGCAGCAGCGCCAGCAAATCCGGGTCATTGGCAAACTCGGGGGGCAGCTTTTTAGCCAGGTTTTGGGCTGCCTGATTGAGCTTTTGCTGCTGCGCAATCACATCCGTGTTGAGGCGGGTGCGGCTGGCAAAACGAATGTCTTTTTCACGGCCCGCCACCTCGCTCAGGTTGGTGGGCAGCGGCCCCCGGGCGCTGAACAGGTCCACCTGCACCACCAGCATGTCGTCCTGAATGACCTGGTCCAGCACATACTGCAGCGGCGTGTTGGACACCAGCCCGCCGTCCCAGTAAAACTCGCCTTCGATTTCAATCGGTGCAAAACCCGGAGGCAACGCGCCGCTGGCCATGATGTGCTGCGGCGTGATGCACCGCGCCCTGCGCGCCCGGGAGCCCGACCCCGCCAGCCCGTCGCAAGAGTCGAAGTAGACAAAATTACCTGTGCCCACGTTGACGGCACCGACCGACAGGCGCACGTGGTGGTCGGCTCGGCGGTCGTTGATGAGGTCAAAGTCAATCAGCTTTTCCAGCGTGGCCTGCAGCGGGCTGGTGTCGTAGTAGCTCAGCGCGCCGGTGGTGCCTTCGGTTTGAAAGGGTGCTGGGGGAAAGCGCGGTTTGAAAAACCCCGGCACGCCAAACGCCGCCACCATGGACGCGCTGGCTTCGTTGAACAGTTCGCGCGCCTTGACGCCGTAGTGCCCCGGCAGCGCAGGGGTGGTCAGGTGGCTGGAAACCCCCTCCCAAAACTCCCGCAGCCGGGCCACGCGCCGGTGCGGCGGGTTCCCGGCAATCAGCGCGGCGTTGATCGCCCCGATCGAAATGCCCGCCACCCACTGCGGCGCCAGCCCATGCGCGTCCAGCGCCTCGTACACCCCCGCCTGGTAGGCCCCCAGCGCGCCACCGCCTTGCAGCACCAGCGTGCGCCGTGCGTTCAGCACATCGTTGGAAGTTGGCTGGGTCGTGGGGTGGGGTAGGGAAGTCACGCAAGTCCTTGTGCCGTCAAAAAATCATTTTTAGCACACCAGCGCTGTTTTTCTGGCCCCCCAAACCGCCACGCTGTCGGAAAACCCGCACGTCCAGGCGCGGTGATGGACGGTGCCCCAGCGCGGTGCTGGTTTTTAGACTCAAGCTTGCCCAGCCAGTCACGCAGCCAGGACTTTCATGACCACTCCCATTTCGCCCCACGGCGCACCTTCCACATGCTCCACGCCTGGTCCCACACGCCGCGCCGCCATCCAGCGCACCGCCGCGTCGGTTGCTGCGCTCAGCGCCTCAGCACACGCCCAGCTGCCTGCAGCGCCCACGCCCGCACCCACCCCCACAAGGACCCGCCCCATGTCGCATTTGCTGACTACCCGCCTCGTCGTCAACGGCCAGGCGCATGAACTCGTTGCCGATTCCCGCACCACACTGCTCGACGCGCTGCGTGAGCACCTGGACCTCAAAGGCAGCAAAAAAGGTTGTGACCACGGCCAGTGCGGGGCCTGCACCGTGCTGGTGGAGGGGCGGCGCATCAACGCCTGCCTGAGCCTGGCCGCCATGCACGACGGGCAGGCCATCACCACCATTGAAGGCCTCAGCACCCCTGCCGCCAGCCCGGCCAAGGCTCCCACCACCTTGCACGCGCTGCAAGCGGCATTTTTGAAGCACGACGGTTTTCAGTGCGGTTACTGCACCCCGGGCCAGATCTGCTCGGCCGCAGGCATGCTGGCCGAGGTGAAGCTGGGCATGCCCAGCCATGTGAGTGCCAGCCTGAACGGCCCGCTGCCGCCGTTGACCGACGAGGAAATCCGCGAACGCATGAGCGGCAACATCTGCCGCTGCAGCGCCTACCCGCTCATCGCCGCGGCCATCCGTGACGTGGCGCAACAACCAGGGGCCGCCACATGAAAGCCTTCACCTACGAACGCGCCAGCACCCCCGACGCTGCCGCCCGCGCCGTGCTGGCCACGCCCGGTGCCAAATTCATTGCCGGTGGCACCAACCTGCTGGATTTGATGAAGCTGCAGATCGAGCAGCCCACCCACCTGGTGGACGTCAACCGCCTCGGCCTGGACCAGATCGAAGACACCGCCGATGGCGGCTTGCGCATTGGGGCCATGGTGCGCAACAGCGATTTAGCGTCGGATGCCCGCGTGCGCCAGCGCTACCCGC
>JBJXEI010000260.1:0-2505 GCA_046154065.1 Polaromonas sp.
TGCTGGCACTACAGTCTCGGCTTGAGGCGCAATTCGCTGACCAATTTCAACACCTAGCAAAAACAGCAAAGCGCAAAGTAATAGCACGCAAAGCCCGGCAATAGTCAGCATCCGGGGGGTTAGCGACAAAGTGTATTGCATTTATTACCTTTTGCTATGATAAATTTAATAGCGCTAAGCGACCATTGTTGTAAATTGTCCCGGCACCACAATCTGAATGACGCCACCCCAGGTGCACATGCATTTAGAGGAATTGTTTAAAGCCGGAAAGTTGTTAATCAGGACCGTAGGTGAGCCGGGTACCCAGGGGGCAGGCGTCACAGGAATACATGGCATAGGCTTTAAGACACCAGGAGGCGGAATAGCCATAGCGGCTGCAACCATCGGGTTAGCCGGACTTCTGCACACGCCAAAGGGCTTGATGTTGGCAATCGGCACATGATCCATGATGGTGCATACCGGTGGTCCCCCCGCCATTACTGGCGGCCCTTTTGGAATCGGACTAAGCACACTTGGCGCAGCGCCGAAGCTGCACATGATCGAAGCTCCTGTCACGACTTGAATGCCCATATCAACCCTTTACCCACTGTTCCAGCCGCTGCCACCAACTGGCCTGGGCATCGCCGCTCATTTCCTTGCCCTTACTGTCAAACTGCCGCGCCTTGCCAACCGGCTTGCCCGCGCGGTAGACGACCTCTTCCATGATCTCGCCGCTCGGCCAATAGCGCCGTAGCGGCCCTTCCAGCAAATTGTTTTTGTAGTAACACTTTTGCACCACAGCGCCGCTGCGGTCGTAGTCGATAGACTCGCCTTCCATCTGGCCGCTGCGGTAGTGAAGCCGGCGAACCACACTGCCCTCGTGCAGGAACAGCGTCTCGCCTGTCAGCTCGCCCAGGACGTAGTACTGTTTGCAGGTGACATCGCCCGAGTCGGCATACGAGCGAGCCTCACCCTGCAACACACCTGCCGCGAATTGCTGCTCGGATAGCAAGCGTCCCGCCACATAAAGCCGGGTCAAGCCATGTTGCACGCCATGCACATAGTTGGCTTCTTGCACCAACAGCCCCTTGGCATCAAACAACCTGAGCAAGCCATGCAGCGCGCCGTCTTGGTAAGGGGCCTTGGCCAGTGGTTTGCCATCGGGCGCATAGGCGCTCATCTCGCCATGCATTGTTCCGTGCGCCATATTGGCACTGCTGGTGAGTTGGCCAGCCGCATTGAACTGCTGCTGCAAGCCGGTCGCACCCGCTATATCAATAGGAGCGCCTTCCGCTGGAAAAGTTTGGGCTAGAGGCGGAACTGGCATGAGAGATTTCAGGTCTGCCATGTCAGTTGATCTTTACCAGGCCGCCCTTGAGCGTGAGCATGCCGCCGCCGTCGACGGTTTGCATACCAGAGGCCTTGTTGTTGATCATGGCCGCCTCGTTGTCGAGGGTGGCACCGCCCTTGTTCTTCAACCCAACGCCTGCGTCGTTGGTCAGATTCAGCCCGGCCTTGTTGGTCAGCGAAGTACCGGCTTCGTTTTTCAGTTCGGTGCCAGCCTTGTGGCTCATGTCGGTTCCGGCTTGGGCTTTGTAGCCAGTGCCTGACTTGATGCTGATGGAGCCGGTCACTTCAATCACCAGATTGCCGGTGACTTTGAGTTCGTAATTACCGGTCACGGCTTGCTTGAAGTCGGCTTTGTTGGTGTGGGTTTCGTTCCCCGTTACCGTCAGCTCGCGGGTGCCTTTGACGCTGTGGGTTTCTTTGCCGGTTTGCACATCGACCGTGCGGTCGCCCTTTTCCAGCGTATGCGTCTCCGAGCCTTTGATGAGCTTGGTGGAGAGGTCGTTCTCAATCTCGACCTTCATGTCTTTTTGGGCGTGAAGGTAGAACTCTTCCGCGTCTTTTTTGTCTTCCATGCGCATTTCGTTGCCCGCGCTGCCTTGCTTGGAAGAACGCGATTTGAGCGTGCTTTGGGTTTGCATGCCAGGCAAAGTCACCGGCGTGGTGTTCTCGCCGTTGTAGACGCAGCCGGTCACGAGGGGACGATCGGGATCGCCATCGACATAGCTGATCACCACCTCTTGGCCAATGCGCGGCAAAAACAAACTGCCCCAGCCCAGGCCCGCCCAAGACTGCGACACCCGCACCCAGCACGAGCTGTTTTCGTTTTTTTTGCCCAGCCGATCCCAAGGAAACTGCACCTTGATGCGGCCATGCTTATCGGTCCATATTTCCTCGCCGCTAGAGCCCACCACCAGCGCGGTGTGGCTACCGGTCACGCGCGGCAGCGGCGCTAGCCTGGGCGGGCGGAATGGCACCGTCGCGGCAAAGGCTTCAAAGCTGTTGGTGTAGTGGCTGTCGCTGGCCGAATGGGTCACGCTGCGCAGCACCAGGGCGGCGTTCAGGGCGGCGCGGCTGTGGCCAGACAGGGTGAATTTTTTACCCGCTGACAGCGGGTAGCAGTAGCTGGTGCCGCGGCACACGGCCGCCTCGACTTGGCTGGCTTGCATGCGCACCTTG
>JBJXEI010000261.1:0-2881 GCA_046154065.1 Polaromonas sp.
GCCTTTCTGCGCGGCGGCGTGGGTTTGCTGCAGGGCCTGGGCGATGGCGGGGTTGACCAGGGCGGTCACGTCGCCGCCCAGTTTGCTGATTTCACGCACCAGGGTGCTGCTGATGCATTGCACGGGGGCGTCGGGCAGCAGCAGCACGGTCTCGACGTTGGGGCGCAGTTTGCGGTTCATGGCGGCCATCTGCGCTTCGTAGTCGAAGTCGGTCCCGTTGCGCAGGCCGCGCACCACGGCGCACGCGCCCTGAGCGGCGCAAAAATCCATGATGAGGCCGTCAAACGGCAGCACGCTGATGTTGCCGACTGCGGCGGTGGCGGCGCGGACCTGTTCGACGCGCTCGTCGAGTGAAAACAAGGTCTTTTTGTGGTGCGCCCGCGCCACCGCCACGATGAGCCGGTCGAACAGACCGGCGGCGCGGCGCACCACGTCGTCGTGGCCCAGGGTGTAGGGGTCAAACGTGCCGGAATAAACGGCGATGCGGTCAGCGGTGCGGACGGTGGGCGTGGACATGGCCAAAATTATGCGCCGCCCGGGGTGGTGGCGCTGGCTGCAGCGTGGCTGTGCACCAGCAGGTGGAAGTGCACCGCGCCGGCCTTGCCGCTGCGGTGGACCTGCAAGCCCAGCGGGGCCAGTTCGTCGTCCGTCCAGGGTTTGGGCGCTTCCAGGTAGACCAGGCCGGTGGGTGCGATGGCCCGGGCGGCAGCTTTCAGGGCGGCGTCGAACAGGGCGGACTCAAACGGGGGGTCGAGGAACACCAGCTGCAGGCTGCCAGCGGACGTGCGGCTCAACACACTCACGCCATCACCGCGCTCGACGCGCACGCTGTCGGCCTTGAGGCGGGTTTTCAGGTTTTGCAGCTGCACGACCAAGGCGGGGTCCTGTTCGCAGACCACCACCTCGGCGGCCCCGCGTGAAGCGGCTTCAAAACCCAGCACGCCGGTGCCGGCAAACACGTCGGCGCAGCGCCAGCCGCTCAGGTCCTGGCCGAGCCAGTTGAACAGGGTTTCACGCACGCGGTCGGGGGTGGGGCGCAGGCCGGGCTTGTTGGCCACCGGCAGCTTGGTGCGTTTGTACAGGCCACCAATGATGCGGACTTCACCAGGCAGCTGGGGGCGCAGCTGGCCCTTGGGTTTTTGCCCGACCTTGGTCTTCGGTTTGTCGGTGCGGGCGGCAGCGGGCTTCTCGGCCACGCTGGTATACGAAAGTCGCTGGGAAGGCGCGGGGGATTTGGTCATCTAAAGGGGCTTTTAAGGTTTAGCGGCTGGGAGTCGGGGCGGCAAAAGACGTCGAAGCGAAAAGTGGCCCCAGCGAGGATAGTTTTTGTCGATTTTGCAGCCCAATATCGAGATATTGGGCAATGAAGCGGCGAAAAATAGACCGCTGCGGTCACTTTGCAGCCGACGTCTCTTTTGTCGCCCCGGCTCCCAACACAATGGTCACCATTTTCTCAGGCTGCAGCTTGCGGCCAAAAGCGGCGGTGATTTCAGCCACCGTGACCTTGTCGATTTGCTGGGTCCAGGTGTCCAGGTAGTCCAGCGGCAGGTCGTTCCAGGCGATGCCGGAGACGTTGTCCAGCAGCTTGCGGTTGCTGTCCAGACGCAGCGCAAACCCGCCAATGAGGTTGTCTTTGGCGGCCTGCAGCTCGGCGGCGGTGGGGCCGCTTTTCACGAAATCGGCCACCACGCTGCGCACCAGGGCCAGCGCCTGGTCGGCCTGGTCCGGGCGGGTTTGCAGGCTGATGGTGAAGCTGCCGGCCTGGCGGCGCGGTGAAAAGGAGCTGCTGACGCCGTAGGTCAGGCCGCGTTTTTCACGCACCTCGGCCGTCAGGCGGGAGACAAAGCCACCGCCACCCAGGATGTAGTTGCCCACGGTCAGCGCGAAGTAGTCCGGGTCATTGCGTGCAAAACCGGGCTGGCCAACCAGCACTTGGGCCTGCGCTGCGTCAAACGGAATGCGCTGCTCCAGCGGGGCGGCCAGCGCGGCGACCTCTGGGATGGCGGGTGCGGCGGGCACACTGGCGCACGGCTGCTGCGGCAGGCGCGCCAGCAGTTGGGTGGCGATGGCATCGGCCTGCGCCCTGTTTACTGCGCCCACCAGGCTGATGCGGGCGCGGCAGGCTACCACCCCGGCCGTGTGCGCGGCGCGCATGTCGGCGGGGGTGATGGCAGCCAGCGTGGCCTGCGTCAATTGAAACCCGTAGGGGTGCGTGCCGTACACCGCCTGGTTGTAGGCGCGGCTGACGACGCTGCCGGGCCGGGTGTCTGACTCTTTGAGCGCAGCCAGCAGGCGCTGTTGTTCGCGCTGCCACACGGCATCGGGAAAGGCGGGTTCGGCCAGTTCACGGGCGGCCAGGGTCACGGCTTTGGCCAGCAGGTCGGGCTCGGTCAATGAACGCAGGGAAAAGCCCAGCGTGTCCGGCCCGGCCCCCGCGCCAAACTGCGCGCCCAGGTCGGCCCAGGCCTCACTGAGTTCGTTTTCGCCCAGGGCGGGGGCGTCTGGCCGGGCCAGCACGCCTTTGTCGAGCATGGCGGACATGATGCTGGCCAGCCCGGCCTTGGCCGCCGGGTCACGGCGGCTGCCGGCGTCAAAGTCGATTTGTACGTCAACCATGGCAATCGCCGGGCTTTCCACCAGGTAGATGCGGGCGCCGCTGGGCTGCACCCAGTGCTGGATGGGAATGGCGGCCTGCGCGGGGGCCAAGAGCAGCCAAAACAGCATTGAAACCAGAGAAATCAGGCCAAACAGGCCACCAGCCTTGGTTTTGATTGCCTGTTCTGCTATTAATTTAGGAGTATTCATCACAACGGGTGAGGTCAAAATTGGCATGTGTCGGCTCAATGGCGCGCACCGGGCGTGGCGGCGCGCGGCTTGCGGT
>JBJXEI010000262.1:0-3349 GCA_046154065.1 Polaromonas sp.
TTGAAATTTTTTTGTGGCGCTTGTGTGCACCCGGCACGGCGGCCCATGCCTAAGCTGGATGCCGCCGATAATCCGGCAGCTTTTTGCCCGCCCACTCTTTGCGCTCCTCCATGCCCCCATCAACGCCAAGACCCCCGCAGCGCCAATATGAGCTGGATGCCCTGCGTGGGCTGATGCTGGTGCTGATGACCGTGACGCACCTGCCGACCCGCCTGTCGTCACCGCTGGGCCAACCGTTTGGTTATGTGTCGGCGGCTGAGGGGTTTGTACTGCTGTCGGCCTACATGGCCGGGCTGGTGTACGGACGCGTGGCGCTGGCCAAGGGCATTGACGCGATGCGGCTGGCCTTCTGGCGGCGCGCGCGCAAGGTGTACTTTGCCCACGCCGCGCTGCTGTTTTTTCTGTTCACGGTGATTGCGGGCGTGGGGGTCACGGTGGACCAGCCCGCAGTTGAAAACCTGATGAGTTTTTACCTGGCCGAGCCGTGGCGCGCCCTGGCGGCCAGCCTGGTGCTGTTGTACCGCCCGCCGCTGCTGGATATTTTGCCCATGTACGTGCTGTTCATGCTGGCCAGCCCGCTGGCGCTGGCCTGGGGTGCGCGGCGCGGCTGGGCGGGCATTCTGGCGGGCAGCCTGGGCCTGTGGGTGCTGGCCCAGTTCGGGCTGGGGGAGTGGTTGTTCACCCACACCGTCACGGCCGCTGGCGGGCATTTGCCCTTCAACGAAGCGGGCAGCTTCAGCACCTTCAGCTGGCAGCTGCTGTGGGTGCTGGGGTTGTGGATGGGCGCCAGCCGCAGTGAGGCTAAGGTGGTGCCGTTTGTGTTCCCGCGCTGGGCAGTGGTGCTGGCGGTGGTGCTGGGCGCGCTGGCGCTGGGCTGGCGGCACTGGGCTGGCCAGGTGCCGTTTGAGGCCACGTCCGAGTGGCGGGTGGCCGTCAACCTGATGTTTGACAAGTGGCAGCTGGGGCCGCTGCGCCTCATTAACCTGATGGCGCTGGTGGTGCTGACGATTCAGTTCGGACCGGCGGTGGCCAATTTTTGGGAGCGCCACGAATGGTCGTTCGGGCGCAACGCGCTGGTCACGCTGGGCTCGGCCTCCTTGCCGGTGTTTTGTGCGCACCTGCTGGTGGTGCTGCTGGTGCTGACCGCCTGGGGCGACTCGGCCACGGCACGGTCGGTGTGGGGCGACGCCACGCTGCTGGCGGCCTGCTTCGGGCTGCTTTACCTGGTGGCCGACATGACGCTGTGGATCGAACGCACCGGCGCCAAGTTGTCACAACCGCTGCCCTGACCGGTGGGCCGCTGGCGCATCACGGGGCGATGTGCGGCGCCACGTAGGGCGCAATGATGGTGTGCCACAGCGCATAGCCGGCCGCGTTCAGGTGCAGCATGTCGGGCAAAAACAGCTCTGGCCGTGGCTGGCCATCGGCCTTGAGCATGGGGGTGTACACGTCGATGTACTCAGCGTTGTGCTGAGTCGTCAGGTACTCGGCGATCAGCAGGTTGCTGACGCGCACGGCCGGCAGCAGGTTGGCGCGGGACGGGCTGGGTTTGATCGAGATGAAGGCCATGCGCGCCCCGGGCAGCTCGGCCCGTACTGCCTGCACCAGGCGCTTCATGCTACCCAGAACCTGTGTGGGCGTGCGCCCTTCCTGCAGGTCGTTTTCACCGGCATACACCATCACCTGGGACGGCTGGTACTGCGTGACCAGCTGGCGCACCATGTGGCTGCTGTCTTCCAGGGTGGAGCCGCCATACCCCCGGTTAATGATGACGGGCACGTCCCTGAAGTCCGTGACCATGGTTTTCCACATGCGGATGGTGGAGCTGCCCACAAACAACACGCCCCGGCCCGACGGTTTGTTGGCCTTGTCGGCGGCGGCAAACTCTTCCAGCGTGGAATGCCAGCGCAAAGCGGGTGTGTCGGCGGCCGCGGCGTGGGTGGGCAGCAGGCTGGCCAGCGACATGACAGCCGCCAAGGCTGCCGTGCGCAGCGGGTGATTCAGGCTACAAAGATCCATCATGGGCATCAGCGGGCGAAGTTGAACGGCGCAAAAACAATGACTTTAACGCCAGATAAGCCCGTTTGCTGTAGGTCAGGGTCAGGTTTTACCCCGTGGAGGGCCCGCCTTTACACTTTGCGCCCAAGCGGGTTGGCAGCAGACCTGAACAAACAACATCACGGAGGAACAGCGCATGAAATGGGTTTTGATCGTTCTGGCCGGAGCCTTGGGGGCCTGGTACTTTTTGGTCGGCAGCCGCTACATCTCCGAGGCCGATGTGCGCGCCCAGTACCAGAACGAGGCCAACTGGCTGGACGAAGGGCAGCACGCCAAGATTTGCGCCGCGTTTGACGATCAGTACACCGGGCATGTTGCATCCATCACCGCCGCAGGCCGGGTGCTGGAAGAAACCAACAAGGCCCAGTCCTGCGCCGCCATCGAGGCTTTTTTTGAGACCCTGAAAAAGCTCAACGACAAGGTTGGCGGCGGCGTGGTGACCAACTCCGACGTGACGCTGGAAAAAGTCGAGATCAGCGCGGACCGCCGCACCGCCACCGTCACCGTGCGATCGGAAGTGCGGGTGGGCACTGAAAAACTGCTGATGATGAAGATGACGTCCGAGGGAACAGACACCCTCATCAAACGCCACGGCACGGTGTACCGGCTGCGGGCAGAAGGCAAAACCCTGATGCAATGAGTCAGGGCTTGGCCCGGACCCCCGCGCCGCGCACCTCCAGCCGTACCTCGTCCAGCACGGTGCCGCGCGCGTCTGCCAGCTGCACCACATGCCGGCCCGGCCATGGCAGCCACTGCGCCTGCGGGCCGCGTGCAAACGCCTTGCCGTCGATGCGCCAGACCAGCTCGCTGGACTGTGCGCCTGCGGCGGTGAAGCTGACGCGCTGGTGCTGGGGCGGAATATCCGGGTCCAGCGCCAGGATGGTGCCGTGGGCCGGGGCGGTGATGCGGGGCGGTGTTTCAGGGGCCTCCAGCGTATTTTTAAGGCGTTTAGCGCCACCGGCCAAGGTGTTGCTTGCCTGTTCTGCTATGGAATCAGTAGCAAACAGCGCCTGCTCCGTGCCTTGGATGAACCACTCCTGACGTGCTGCTTCCAGCTGGCTACCAAACCGGGTGGGCCGTTGCACCACCCCGGCGGGCACCTGGGGTGGCCCGCTGGGCATGCTGGCGTGTAGCTGGCGCATCAGCGCGGCCCAGATGGGCGCGGCGCCGCTGGTGCCGCTGACGTCCCACATCGGCGCGCCGCTGGCGTTGCCCACCCACACGCCCACCGTGTAGCGCTGGGAAAAGCCCACCGCCCAGTTGTCGCGCATGTCCTTGCTGGTGCCGGTTT
>JBJXEI010000263.1:0-6479 GCA_046154065.1 Polaromonas sp.
ATCAGTTCGGTACAATCTGGCCCACCTGAGGAGCGTTGCAACCCACACCATGTGGACTAGGCTCAGGAATCATCTGCAACCACGCTCACCCGCATGTGCGCAAGTCAAACGGGGTGAGTCGAGTCGATTTCATCCCGTCCTTTGTCTTGCACCTTGCCCGTGGCTATTTTGCCCAGCTTGATGAAATTGATTTTGGAGAACCGCATGAACGCCGTCCTTAAACCTGTCCCCGCTGCTTTTTCTGATTACGTGATCGCCGACCTGTCGCTGGCCGCCTGGGGCCGCAAGGAACTGAAAATCGCCGAGACCGAAATGCCCGGCCTGATGGCCATCCGCGAAGAGTTCGCCGCTGCCCAGCCGCTCAAAGGCGCGCGCATCACCGGCTCGCTGCACATGACCATCCAGACCGGCGTGCTGATCGAAACCCTGCAAGCCCTGGGCGCTGATGTGCGCTGGGCCTCGTGCAACATCTTCTCGACCCAGGACCACGCCGCCGCCGCCATTGCCGCCAGCGGCACGCCCGTGTTCGCCATCAAGGGTGAAACCCTGGCCGACTACTGGGACTACACCCACCGCATTTTTGAGTTCAACGGCGCCAAGGACACGCCCGAAGAAGGCCCGAACATGATCCTCGACGACGGTGGCGATGCCACGTTGTTGATGCACCTGGGCACCCGTGCCGAGACCGACCTGTCCTTGCTGGCCAACCCCGGCAGCGAAGAAGAGATCTGCCTGTTCGACGCCATCAAGGCCAAGCTGGCCATCGACCCGACCTGGTACAGCCGCCGCCTGAAAAACATCATCGGCGTGACCGAGGAAACCACCACCGGCGTGCTGCGTTTGAACGAGATGTCGGCCAAGGGCACGCTGGCGTTTCGCGCCATCAACGTGAACGACTCCGTCACCAAGTCCAAGTTCGACAACCTCTACGGCTGCCGCGAATCCCTGGTGGACGCGATCAAACGTGCCACTGACGTGATGATTGCCGGCAAGGTGTGTGTGGTCGCGGGTTACGGCGACGTGGGCAAGGGCTCGGCCCAGGCGCTGCGTGCGCTGTCGGCCCAGGTCTGGGTCACGGAAATCGACCCGATCAACGCCCTGCAGGCCGCGATGGAAGGCTTCAAGGTCGTGACCATGGAATACGCCGCGGACAAGTGCGATATTTTTGTGTCCGCCACCGGCAACAAGAACGTCATCACCTACGCCCACATGGCCGCGATGAAAGACCAGGCCATCGTCTGCAACATCGGCCACTTCGACAACGAAATCGACGTCGCCGCCCTCGAAGCCTGCCAGTGGGAAGAGATCAAGCCGCAAGTCGACCACGTGATCTTCCCTGACGGCAAACGCATCATCCTGCTGGCCAAAGGCCGCCTGGTGAACCTGGGCTGCGGTACTGGCCACCCCAGCTTCGTGATGTCGTCCAGCTTTGCCAACCAGACGATTGCCCAGATCGAGCTGTTCACCAAACAAGGTGACTACGCGTCCGGTCAGGTCTACGTGCTGCCCAAGCACCTGGACGAAAAAGTGGCGCGCCTGCACCTGAAAAAGGTCGGTGCGGTGCTGTCTGAACTGAGCGACGAGCAAGCAGCCTACATCGGCGTGGACAAAGCCGGCCCGTACAAGGCCAACGCTTACCGCTACTGATGCGCGCTGATTTATTCCTTGTCGAGCACGGTTTTGCCACCACCCGCTCCCAGGCCCAGCGCCTGATTGGCTGTGGTGTGCAATGGCGGGCGGAAGTCGATGCGCCGTGGAAACGCGTGGCCAAAAATGGCGACGAGGTGCCCCACGGTGCCGAGCTGGTGGTGCTGGACAACACCGAAGCCAAGTACATCTCGCGCGGCGGGCTCAAGCTCGAAGGCGCACTCAAGGCCACCGGCCTGGACGTGACCGGGCTGCGCTGCCTGGACATCGGCCAGTCCACCGGCGGCTTCACCGACTGCCTGCTGCAGCACGGTGCCGTGCAGGTGGTGGGCGTGGATGTGGGTCACGGCCAGCTGCATGACAGCCTGCGCTCTGACCCGCGCGTGGTGTGCGTGGAAGGTGTCAACGCCCGGTCATTGACTGCTTCTGAATTGATAGCGGCCTGTGCAGGAGATGCGGTGGCCGAGGATGGTTTTGACGATGAAGAGGATCAAACCCCCCCTGCCGAGGACGCCATCGACCCGGTGTTTGACTTTTTGACCGGCGACCTGTCTTTCATCTCCCTGACGCTGGTGCTGCCAGCCGTCACGCGCTTGCTCAAGCCCCACGGCCACCTGTTGATGCTGGTCAAGCCGCAGTTTGAACTGCAGCCCGGCCAGGTCGGCAAGGGCGGCATTGTGCGGGAACCGGCACTGTTCGAGTTTGTCGAAAAACGCGTGAAAGACGCGGCCACAGCGCTGGGTTGCACCGTGCTGGGCTGGAGCGAGTCCGCCATCGCCGGTGGCGACGGCAACCGCGAGTTTTTCATCCACGCGCAAAAAGGCGAACACGTGGAAGGTGAAGACCAGCCGCTGGCTGCTCCACCAGCGCGTAAAGGCGCCAAGCGCGTGCCGCGTGCGCTGCAGCACGTCAGCTATGAGCCGCACGACGACCCGGAGGCCGCCCATGCCGGCCAACCCGGCCCGGCGCGCAGCAAGCGGCGCGAGAAAAAACACGCCAAGGAAGACGCACTGATCGCCTTCAAGGCAGCCAACCCGGACGCGCCCGAGTTTCAGCATGACGACGACGAACGCGACGACGATTGAGAGCGAAACGATTCATGACCTTACCGCCCATCAGCTTTGAGTTTTTCCCGCCGAAAACACCGGAAGGTGCTGACAAGCTGCGCGCCACGCGCCAGGCGCTGTACGCGCTCAAGCCCGAGTTCTGTTCGGTCACCTTCGGCGCCGGTGGCTCCACCCAGGATGGCACCTTCAACACCGTCAAGGACATCCTGGCCGAAGGCGTGCAAGCGGCCAGCCATTTCTCCTGCGTGGGGGCCACCAAAGCCACCGTGCGTGAGCAACTGGGGCAATTGCGCGCCATGGGCGTGACGCGTCTGGTCGCCCTGCGCGGTGACTTGCCCAGCGGCTATGGCGCGGGGGGAGAGTTCCATTACGCCAGCGACTTGGTGGCCTTTATCCGTGAAGAAACCGGCGACGCATTCCACCTCGAAGTGGCCGCGTACCCCGAGATTCACCCGCAGGCCAAATCGGCCGATGCGGATTTGCTGGCCTATGTCACCAAGGTCAAGGCCGGGGCCAACTCCGCCATCACCCAGTATTTTTTCAACACCGACGCCTACTTCCGGTTTGTTGACGATGCCCACCAGCTGGGGGCCGAGATCCCGGTGGTGCCCGGCATCATGCCGATCACCAGCTCCACGCAGCTGATGCGGTTTTCAGACGCGTGTGGTGCCGAGATCCCGCGTTGGATCCGTTTGCGGCTGCAGGCGTTTGGCGACGACACCGCGTCCATCAAAAGCTTTGGTCTGGACGTGATCACCGACCTGTGTGACCAGCTGCGCAACGCGGGTGTGCCCGGCATCCACTTCTACACCATGAACCAGGCCGCGCCCACGTTAGAAATTGTTCGCCGTCTGGGTGAGCGGGGCAAGGCTTGGTAAGCGTGGCCTTCCAGCCGCTGCCACCGCTGCGGTACCGGCTGGCTCTGTTGGCTGGCGTGGCTGCTGCGTGCGTCGCGGTGCTGCCAGCGCAGGCCCTGGAGCTGTCGGCCAACGCGGCTGCGAACGAGCGCAATGCCATCACCCAGCCTGTGTTGGCGGGCAACGGTGGTGCTGCCATCCACCAGCCGATTACGGCCGATATTTCAGAAGGAGCCAGTCTTGCGCTGGTGCCCCCACCCGCCATGGCCCCGCCGCAGGCCGACCCACTGCCCGTGGCGCAGGAGCAGGGCGGTGCCTCCTGGTACGCGCGCTACTTTCATGGCCGCCGCACCGCCAATGGGGAACGCTACGACCAGAACCAGCTGACAGCCGCCCACAAAACGCTGCCGTTTGGCACCGTGGTGCGGGTGCGCAGCGAGGTCAATGGCAAGGAAGTGGATGTGCGCATCAACGACCGCGGCCCGTTTGTGGCGGGCCGGGTGATTGACCTGAGTCAGGCAGCCGCCAAGGCGCTGGGCATGTTGCAGTTGGGCGTGAAGCGCGTCACGCTGTTGTTGCCACCGGGTTTGCGGCCCACCCCAAGCGCTGGCAGCGCTGCCAGCTATGCCGGAACGCCTTCGGTCCCGGCTGCGGGCACACTGCCTTCCGCTCAGACCGACGCGCCAGCAGCCCGCTCCTTCACACCCACCATCAAGTAGTTGTCAAGTCGTTGGTGTGGAGCGGTCGCGCCACGCCAGGCGGGTGGCCGCCAGCCGCAGCTTAGCCGCCGTGGTCCAGCGTGAAACCAGCGTTGCGGTCTTGCCCCAGCAGCGCCACCATTTGCGGCAATGAGGCTTGCAACTGCGCCTTCAGCGTGTGCGGTGGGTTGATGACGAACATGCCGCTGGCAGGCAGGCCAGGCCGCACCACGTCGCCCGCGTCATCGGTGGTCAGTTTGCTGGACTTGACCGTCAGCGTGGCGTTGAGCCAGCTGCGGCCAGCCTTGACCGCCAACGTTTTGAGCTTGCGTGGCAGGTCGTGGGCTTCGGTGCGCGGGATGATCGGGTACCAGACGACATAGGTGCCGGTGGCGAAACGTTTGACCGCGTCAGCCATGCAGTCGGACACGCGGCCGTAGTCACTTTTCATCTCGTAGCTGGGGTCACACAGCACCATCGCACGGCGGGCAGGGGGCGGCAAAAAGGTTTTGAGTGACTCAAAACCGTCTTCCCGCGCCACCGTTACCTGGCGGCCCACTTCCAGCTGGGCAATGTTGCCGGTGAGTGATTTGAAGTCTGTGGGGTGCAGTTCAAACAGCTTGAGCTTGTCACGCCCGCTGATGAATTGCTGCGCCAGAAACGGTGAGCCAGGGTAGATTTTCAAATGCGCCGGCTCGCCTGTTTCAGAGAACTGAGGGTTCAATCCGCGCAGTGCGTCGATGTAGTCCTGCAGCGCAGGCGTCCAGGTGGTCAGGTCGACGGTTTTTTCGGGTGCTACTTTTTTGGTAGCAGAAGAGGCAGTCAACGCCATGGCTGCTGCCGCTTTTTGAGCAGAAAGAAGCTTCAAAATGCCTTCTTTGGCCTCTCCGCTGGTTTCGGTGTAGTCCCCGTCCAGCCGGTACAGTCCGGCACCGGCATGGGTGTCGATCACGGTCAACGCCGTGTCTTTTTGGGTCAGGTATTTGCAGATGGCGATCAGCGTGGTGTGCTTGAGCACGTCAGCGTGGTTGCCTGCGTGAAAGGCGTGGCGGTAAGAAAACATCCCTCTATCGTAACGGTTGGCGTTGCAAATGCGCGGCGTCAACCGCTGGGAAATTGACGCAAGCCCTTGATTCTTCATATAATGATGGGCTTCGCAGCGCCACCGTGGCTCCGCGGCGAAGGCGAATGGCCGGGCAACCTGCCATTTGATCGACTACCTAAGAGGTTCTCGTTAGAAGAACGCCGACCGTAGAAAAGAGCCCGACAAACCCTTTTTCTTAAAGAGAAACTCATGAAAACCTTCAGCGCAAAACCCGCTGACGTGACGCACGAGTGGTTTGTGATTGACGCGACAGACAAGGTCCTCGGACGAGTAGCCAGTGAAGTTGCTCTCCGTTTGCGCGGCAAACACAAGGCCATTTATACGCCTCACGTCGATACTGGCGACTTCATTGTCGTCGTTAACGCAGCACAACTCAAAGTGACTGGCACCAAGTCTTTGGACAAGGTGTACTACCGCCATTCTGGTTATCCAGGCGGCATCACAGCCACTAACTTCCGCGACATGCAGTCCAAGCACCCTGGACGCGCGCTCGAGAAGGCCGTTAAGGGCATGTTGCCCAAAGGTCCTCTGGGCTACGCCATGATCAAAAAACTCAAGGTGTACGGTGGCGCTGAGCACCCCCACACCGCCCAACAGCCTAAAGTGCTGGAACTTTAAGGAGCCTTGAGAATGATTGGTGAATGGAACAATGGCACCGGCCGTCGCAAATCTAGCGTCGCCCGCGTGTTTCTGAAAAAAGGCACTGGCAAGATCACGGTCAATGGCAAGGACATCCAAGCCTACTTTGGCCGCGAGACTTCGATCATGATCGCTAAGCAACCCCTGTTTTTGACAAACCATGTCGAGTCTTTCGACATTCAAATCAATGTGCACGGTGGCGGTGAATCTGGTCAAGCTGGTGCAGCTCGTCACGGCATTACACGTGCCTTGATTGACTATGATGCTTCTTTGAAGCCTGCGTTGAGCCAAGCTGGTTTTGTCACTCGTGACGCCCGCGAAGTTGAACGTAAAAAGGTTGGCTTGCACTCTGCTCGTCGCCGTAAGCAGTTCTCTAAGCGTTAATCGTTTACTGTTCTGTTTCAAGAAAACCGCACTGTTTTGTTCAGGGCGGTTTTTTTTCGTTCGCTTTTTTTCTGGGCGGTGG
>JBJXEI010000264.1:0-10312 GCA_046154065.1 Polaromonas sp.
TCGGGCACCTTCTGCCCGACCGCGACAATCGTCAGCCTCATGCGCTCCGGGGCGCAGTCTTCTTCGCTGCTGGTTTTTTAACCGCAACTTTTTTGGCGGCAGGCTTGCCAGCCACCGGTTTGGCTGCTGTCTTGGCAGCCACTTTCGCTGCAGCTGCTTTTTTGGCAACCGGCACTTTGACTAACGGGATTTTCACCGCGCTCTTGGCCGCTGGCTTTGCAGCCGTCTTCACAGCGGTTTTTCGGGCTGCTGGTTTGGCCACAGGCTCCAATGCCGTTTCGGTCGCATTGCGCTTGGCGGTCCAGTCGTTGGTTTTGCCTACACGACCAATGTAATTCGGGTCTTGCGACATCGTGGGCATCGGCGGCAGCGGTTTGACCACAGCGGATTTGGATGTTTTTGCTGCCGCGCGACCGCCTTTTTTGGCGGCAACCTTCACCGCTGTTTTGGCAGCTGGCTTGCGCTTGGGCGCAGGCTCAACCACTTCTTCAACCACCTTGGCGGCTTTGGCCAGCGGTGTCGGTGCGCCCAGCTTGAGCTTGACGGGCTTGTCGCCCCACAACTCTTCCAGGTGGTAGTACTGGCGAATCGTCGGCTGCATGATGTGGGCCACAGCCGAGCCGCAGTCAACGATGATCCATTCGCCGTTTTCTTCACCTTCGATGCGCGGTTTGGCAAAACCCGCGTCGCGCACAGCATCCCGTACGCTGGCCGCCAGGGCTTTGGTCTGGCGGTTCGACGTGCCCGAGGCGATGATCACACGCTCGAACAAGGACGTGATGTGCTCCGTGTCAAACACCTGAATGTCTTGCGCCTTCACATCTTCCAGCCCGTCAATGATGGCGCGCTGGAGCTTCTGGACGTCTTTTTTGTCGGTGGTCGTGGTTTTGACAGGGGTAGGAGTCATGCAATTCTTTGCTTAAAGAGAGAAATAGGTGGCGCTCGGCGGGCCGTATCGCAGGGGGCCATCAACCGGGCCGCACAGCCTGGTAGAGCGCGTGGTCCGAAATATAACGCGCAACGGCTGGCGGGACCAGCCGGGAGACATCAAACGGGTCGGCAAGTCCTTCGAGGACCACTTGCCGTACCTGCGTCGCGCTGATGGGCGAGACAGGCATTTCAAGGCTCTTGAAACGGTCTTTTTTTGTCAAAAATGACTCAAATAGGCTGCTTGCCTTGGTGTTGCTTGCCCGTTCAGCTACACAAATTATAGCAAGATCAAGAATTGACTCCCAACGGTGCCACTGCCGGAAGGCCGCGAACTGGTCAGCCCCCATGATCAAGTGCAGCTCTGCCGTTGGATTTTCCTGTTTCAGGGTTTCGAGCGTGTCGATGGTGAAGGTCGGCCCGGCGCGCTCCAGCTCCCGTTTATCAATCACCACACCCGGCACGTTCTGAAAGGCCAACCGGGTCATGGCCAGGCGGTGCACAGGCGGTGTCAGCGCTCTGGCTTTGTGCCAGGCAATGCCGGTGGGGATCACATGCAGTTCACACAGATCCAGCTGAGCAATGGCAGCCTGGGCCAGCGCCACGTGGGCGTTGTGCGGCGGGTCAAATGCCCCGCCAAACACGCCGATGCGTTCGGGTGCGGCGCTCAAACCCAGTCCCGCTGAACCAGAAAGTCGCTGTACAAAAGTGCTTCGGCCGAGCCCGCTTGCTCTGCCCTTCGGTAGGACCAGCTGGCCAGTGGCGGCATAGACATAAGAATCGACTCAGTGCGCCCGCCCGACTGCAAACCGAAATGCGTGCCGCGGTCCCAGACCAGATTGAACTCCACATACCGCCCGCGCCGGTACAGCTGAAACGCCCGCTCCCGCTCGCCATACGGTAAATGTTGCCGCCTTTGCACAATCGGCAGATAAGCCTTTAGTAAAGCGTCCGCCACACTTTGCAGCATGGCAAAACTGCGCAGCGGTCCAAGCTCCTGGAAATCATCAAAAAAGACGCCGCCCACACCGCGCGGCTCTTGCCGGTGCTTGAGGAAAAAATACTCGTCGCACCACTGTTTGAAGCGCGGGTATTTGTCTTCCCCAAACGGGCTCAAGGCGTCCTTGCAAGTCTGGTGAAAATGCACCGCGTCTTCTTCAAAGCCGTAATAAGGCGTCAGGTCCATGCCACCGCCAAACCAGCACACCGGCGCGCTGCCGTCCAGTGGGCTGGCCGCGATCATGCGAACGTTCATGTGCACGGTGGGCACGTACGGGTTGCGCGGGTGAAACACCAGCGACACCCCCATGGCCTCAAATGGCGCACCGGTCAGCTCAGGCCGGTGCTGGGTGGCCGATGGCGGCAGCCGGGTGCCCTGAACATGCGAGAAGCCACAACCTGCGCGTTCAAACACCGCGCCACCTTCCAGGATTTGCGTGATGCCCTGCCCCTGCAGCGGCTCACCGGGCGCTTTCTGCCAGGCGTCGGGCACAAACAGCTGGCCGTCCACCGCGCTGATGGCGCCGGTGATGCGCGTCTGCAGACCCAGCAGAAAGTCCTTGACCTGCGAAGGATCGATGGAATCGATGGGGGACATCAAGGCTTGATAGCCCGGTAGCCGATGTCGTGGCGAAACTGAGCACCGTCAAAACCAATGCCCTGCGCCACGTCATACGCGCGTTGCTGCGCGGCTTTGACCGTGTCGCCCAAGGCCGTGACGCACAGCACTCGGCCGCCGGAGGTGACAGTCTGGCCACCCTGCTGAGCCGTTCCGGCGTGGAACACCATGGCGTCGTCGCAGGCTGCCGGCAGACCGTGAATCACGTCGCCCCTGCGTGGGCTCAGCGGGTAGCCATGCGCGGCCATCACCACGCCTAGCGCGGGGCGGCGGTCCCACTCCAGCTCGACCTGGTCCAGCGCGCCCGAGGTGGCGGCCATCATCACGTCAAAGAAGTCGGTTTTCAGCCGCATCATGATGGGCTGGGTTTCCGGGTCGCCCATGCGGCAATTGAATTCCAGCGTTTTGGGCAAGCCCCGTGCGTCGATCATCAGCCCGGCGTACAGAAACCCGGTGAACGGGATGCCGTCTTTTTCCATGCCCTTGATGGTGGGCAAGATGATCTCGCGCATGGCACGGCCATGCACCTCGGGGGTGACTACTGGCGCGGGTGAGTACGCGCCCATTCCGCCCGTGTTGGGGCCTTCGTCCCCGGTCAGCAACCGTTTGTGGTCCTGGCTGGTGGCCATGACCGCCACGTTTTTGCCGTCGCACATGACGATGAAGCTGGCTTCTTCGCCCTGCAAGAACTCTTCGATCACCACCCGTGCACCACCGGCGTTGTGCGTCACGCCCAGCGGGTTGAAGCTGGGGTCGGGGGCCAGCATGAACTCGATCGCCTCATGCGCCTCATGCAGGTTCATTGCCACCACCACGCCTTTGCCAGCGGCCAGGCCGTCGGCCTTGACCACGATGGGTGCGCCTTTTTCATCGACGTAGGCATGCGCCGCTGCCGCGTCGGTGAAGGTTTCGTACTCCGCCGTGGGAATGCCGTGGCGCTTCATGAAAGCCTTGGAAAACGCCTTCGAGCTTTCCAGCTGCGCGGCTGCCTTGGTCGGTCCAAACACCCGCAGGCCATGGGCACGGAAGGTGTCCACGATACCAGCGGCCAGCGGCTGCTCAGGGCCCACCACCGTCAGCGCTATCTTTTCTGCAGCAGCCCAGGCAAGCAATTCCTGGACATCCGTGATGTTGACGTTCTGAAGCCGGGCATCCATGGCGGTACCGCCATTGCCAGGCGCGACATACACCGCCTGCACCTTGGGCGACTGCGCCAGCTTCCAGGCCAGCGCATGCTCACGGCCACCGCCGCCAACCACTAAAACTTTCATGGAGGAACTTTCTTCTTAATGGTTTATTGAGTTTGTTCAGTTTTTCGGTCTATTCAGACAGCGAAGCGTTGTGAAACACGTCCTGCGTGTCGTCCAGATCTTCCAGGATGTCCAGCAGCTTTTGCATGCGTGCGGCATCCGTGCCGGCCATGTCAATGGTGTTGTCGGCGCGCATGGTCACCTCGGCAATCTCAGCCGTCAGGCCTGCGGCCTCCAGCGCGAGTTTCACGGTTTCAAACGCGGTGTAGGGTGTCAGCACCTCAATGGAGCCGTCGTCATGGGCAATCACGTCGTCGGCGCCCGACTCCAGCGCCACCTCCACACACAAGTCTTCGCTGGTGCCTGGCGCAAAAATCAACTGACCGCAGTGCTTGAACTGAAAGGACACCGAACCCTCGGTGCCCATGTTGCCGCCGTGTTTGGAAAACGCATGCCGCACTTCGGCCACGGTGCGCACCTTGTTGTCGGTCATGCAGTCCACGATGATGGCCGCGCCGCCAATGCCGTAGCCTTCATAGCGCACCTCTTCGTACTGCACGCCTTCCAGGCTGCCCGTGGCCTTGGCGATGCCGTACTTGACGTTTTCACTGGGCATGTTGGCGGCCTTGCCTTTTTCAATGGCCAGGCGCAAGCGCGGGTTGGTCTGCACGTCACCCCCACCCAGGCGCGCCGCCACCATGATCTCGCGCATCACACGCGTCCAGATGCGCTGGCGTTTTTCATCCTGGCGCCCCTTGCGGTGCTGAATATTTGCCCATTTACTGTGTCCGGCCACGGTCTTCCTTTGATTTTTTTAGTTTACGCTTTGGTCCTATTTTACTTTTTCACCCCAAGGCTTTGTTATGGCTGAACCGATGCTGATCGCAAAAAACTCCAAGACCACCTGTGAGCTGCTGCCCGGTCTGGCCAACCGGCACGGACTCATCACCGGCGCCACTGGCACCGGCAAAACCGTCACTTTGCAAACCCTGGCCGAAAACTTCTCCAAAATCGGCGTGCCCGTGTTCATGGCCGACGTGAAGGGCGACCTGACCGGCGTCAGCCAGGCGGGCAGCATCGGCACCAAGCTGGCGGGGATATTGAAAGAACGCGGCATTGACGCACCCGAGTCGCTGGCGTGCCCCACCACCGTGTGGGACGTGTTCGGCGAGCAGGGCCACCCGGTGCGCGCCACCATCTCGGACATGGGCCCGCTGCTGCTGGGCCGCATGCTGAACCTGAACGAAACCCAGTCTGGCGTGCTCAACCTGGTGTTCAAGATCGCCGACGACAACGCCCTGCTGCTGCTGGACCTGAAAGACCTGCGCGCCATGCTGCAGTACGTGGGCGAGAACGCCAGCGAGTTCACCACCACCTATGGCAACGTCAGCGCCGCCAGCGTGGGCGCCATCCAGCGCGGGTTGCTGCAGATCGAAAGCCAGGGCGCCGACAAGTTCTTTGGCGAGCCCATGCTCAACATCAGCGACTTCATGCAGACGGTGGACGGCAAAGGCGTGGTCAACATCCTGACGGCCGACAAGCTGATGAACTCGCCGCGCCTGTACGCCACCTTTTTGCTGTGGATGCTGTCCGAGCTGTTTGAACAGCTGCCCGAGATCGGCGACCCTGAAAAGCCCAAGCTGGTGTTCTTCTTCGACGAAGCCCACCTGCTGTTCAACGAAGCGCCCAAGGTGCTGGTCGAACGCATCGAGCTGGTGGTGCGCCTGGTGCGCTCCAAGGGCGTAGGCGTGTACTTTGTGACGCAAAACCCGCTGGACATTCCCGACTCGGTGCTGGCCCAGCTGGGCAACCGCGTGCAGCACGCGCTGCGCGCCTTCACCCCTCGGGACCAGAAAGCCGTCAAGGCCACCGCCCAAACCATGCGGCAAAAGCCGGGCCTGGACATCGAAACCGCCATCACCGAGCTGGCGGTCGGCGAAGCACTGATCAGCCTGCTCGATGAAAAAGGCCGGCCCAGCGTGACGGAACGGGTGTTTGTGCTGCCGCCGGGCAGCCAGATTGGCCCCATCACGCCGGAGCAACGCCAGGCACTGCTGGCCAACTCGCTGGTCGCGGGGGTGTATGAAAAAACGGTGGACCGCGAGTCGGCTTACGAAAAAATCAAGGGCCGCACCGAGGCAGCCGCCACCGAAGCGGCCAGTAACCCCAATGGCGGCGCAGCGGGCCAGAGCGCGTCAGGCGGCATGCTGGGCGGGCTGAACGACATACTGTTTGGCACCATAGGACCGCGCGGAGCCAAGCACGACGGCCTGGCGCAAAGCATGGCCAAGTCGGCGGTGCGCACCATCGGCTCCACCGTGGGCCGCGAGATCATTCGCGGTGTGCTGGGCAGCATTTTTGGCGGCAAACGCCGCTGAGACTGGCACCCACGCCAACGCGGCGGGTACAAAAAAGGGCAGCGCGATTGAGATCGCCCTGCGCTTTTCAACGACCAGAAAGCCCGAAAGCGGGCCCAAAAGCCATCTTTAACGCTTCACAAACGTGCGGATAGCCGTGCGGCCCACGGCTGAGTCGTCGGTGAAAAACCCATCAATGCCTGCCTGCAGAAAGGTCTGGATCTCGGTCACGCTGTCACCGCGCACGGTGTTGTCGGTCACCGGAGCTTTTTTCAGGTTGGTGGGCAGGAAGTTGTTCTCAGGCCGCAGTGTGTAGATGTGGGTGAACAGGTTAGCGGCCTTGGCGTTGGCCACCAGCGCGGTGGGCGTGCCCAGGTTGCCGTTGACCAAAGGAATCACCATGTCTTTGCTCGGGCCAATGCCGTTGGCATACGTGGCCACTTCGCGCAGACCGGCGGGGGTGATCAGGTCTGCGTAGCTTCGCGTCTCTGTGGGGCCAGCGGCCACAAAATCGTACGGGCGGCCGCTGGACGACAGCAACTGCACAATGCGTGTCGTGGTCAGGGCACGCATTTCCTTGAGGTTGCCCACTTCAAACGACTGGATGAACACTGGCGCTTCGCGGGAGTTCCACCCGTTGGCGCTCAGCACGTCCAACAGGCGGCGCTCCAGCGGCAGGCCAATGGACTTGAAATATGTCGGGTGTTTGGTCTCCGGGTACACGCCAATCGTGCGGCCCTTCTCCAGTGCCTTGGATTTGGCCAGGTCGATCACTTCCTGCAGCGTGGGGACCTGGAACTCGCCGTTGAAAGGCACATTGCCTGGGCGAATCGCTGGAATGCGCTCCACGGCGCGCAGGGTTTTGAGCTGCGCCAGTGTCAGGTCTTCGGTGAACCAGCCGGTGATGGCCGTGCCGTCAATCGTTTTGGTGGCCTTCAGCGCGGCAAATTCAGGGCGCGTGGCGATGTCGGTGGTGGACTCGCGCAAGCTGCCATCAGCGTTCAGGATGGCAATCGCGTTCTCGTGACGGGCCACCAGCACACCGTCCTTGGTCGCCACCAGGTCTGGCTCGATGATGTCGGCCCCGTCTTCGATGGCCTGCGTGTACGAGGCAATCGTGTGCTCAGGCCGCAGGGCGGACGCGCCGCGGTGCGCAATCAGCGTGGGCACGGGCGGAAACACCGCAGCGGCCACCACGGCCACGGGCGCCGCCACCACGGGGTCGTCGCTGCCGCCACAGGCCGTCAGCGCCACGGCTGACAAAAGACCCGTCAGGGCAACATTCAAAAGTGGTTGGTGTGTCATGGGGGTGCCTGGGTTGGGGTAAAAGCGTGGTGACGACCCGTGCGGGTCAGAAGGAACAACTGACCAATGTAGGGGCCCTGTGTGAAGGTTTCTTGACAGCCTTTGCCGCCGAGCGTGAAGGCCGATTGGACCGTTTATTGCTAGGCCCTGGGCAAGGGCTGCCCAACCCGCTTGCCAGCCCGGATGCTCGCCGTTACATTGGTTTTTTGAAGGGTCGCCATGTCTGCATTGCCTCTCAACGTCACCAGCTCCACGCCGGTCTCCCACATCCGGCTGACGTCCCACGCGGGCAACCACGCGGCGCTTCCGATTCACTGGGCTGCTGCCACGGCCGCGCAGCGTGGCCCGGTCGTCGGCACCACCACCAGCCGGTCGCGCCGCAACGTGATTGGCACGCACAGCGGGTCCTACAGCATCTACCGCGCGCTGGCCGTGGCCTCGGGCGGGCTGTCGCCGCAGCACAAGGCGGACCTGACCAACACCCTGCCGACCGACATCATCGGCCCCTACCCACAGTGGAGCGAGCCGGGCCGCATCGTCGCCATGGACCCCTGGGGCGCCACCGTGGCCGAGGTGTTTGCCAACGAGCTGGCCGCAGGCTATGACATCCGCCCGACGATTGCCGTGACCCAGGCCCACGTCATCCTGCCCGAGGTGATTGAGGCCCTGCAATCCGGCCGTCTGAGGGCTGACGGCAAATTCCTGACGACCGGTGGCGCGGCCATGGTGACCAAGGTGGCGGTCGAGCCGGTCTGGTTCCTGCCCGAGGTGGCCAAACGCTTCAACTGCAGCGAAACCGACCTGCGCCGGGTGCTGTTCGAGGAAACCGGCGGCATGTACCCCGAACTCGTCACCCGCAGCGACCTGGAAGTGTTTTTGCCACCCATCGGCGGGTTGACGGCCTACATCTTCGGCAACCCGCGTGACTTGGCGAACCCCGAGGTCGAGCTAACGGCCCGGGTGCATGACGAGTGCAATGGCTCGGACGTGTTCGGCTCGGACATCTGCACCTGCCGCCCCTACCTCACCCACGCCATTGAAGAATGTATTCAGGGTGCGCAGCGCGGCGGTGTGGGCCTGGTGTCATATTTCCGCAAGGAAGGCCGCGCGCTCGGTGAAGTCACCAAATTTCTGGTCTACAACGCCCGCAAACGCCAGGTGGGTGGTGACACGGCCGCACAGTACTTCAACCGCACCGAATGTGTGGCCGGTGTGCAGGACATGCGCTTTCAGGAGCTGATGCCCGACGTACTCAACTGGCTGGGCATTCGCAAAATCCACCGCCTGGTGTCCATGAGCAACATGAAATACGACGCCATCACCCGCGCCGGCATTGAAGTGGTGGAGCGCGTGAACATCCCCGCCGGGCTGATCCCGGCCGACGCGCAGGTGGAGATGGACGCCAAAATGGCCGCCGGGTACTTCACGCCCGGGGCCGTGCCCACCGCCAGCGAACTCACCATTGCGAAGGGACGCCGCCTCGATGAATGACACCCTCGCCTCACTCGTCGCCTCACCTGTTGCGCCTAAAAATGCTCCTGAAACCATAGCAGACCAGGCAAGCTTTGCCTTGGCCGTTGGCCAATTACGTTCCACCAACACCATCCGGCAACGTGCCCAGGCCCTGCTGGCCCGGGCGCGGCGTGGTGACTCCGCCTGGTTCACGGTGCACCACGCAGCCTTGCCCGCTACCGCCGCACTGGTGGCGGGTGTGACCCGCGCTCGCTACCCGGACCTGGCCATCCCGTTTCACAGCCGGTGGCGGCATTTTGAAGCCGGTGGCGTGGACCGCCTGGCCGTACTCAACCAGGCGCTGCCCCAAGCCAGCGCGGCAGCCAGGGCCTGCACCCACATCGACCTCGCGCTGGTCAGCGTGCTGCTGGACGCCGGGGCCGGGCCGCAGTGGCGCTTCACCGAGGCGGCTGACGCCACACGGCCCGCGCAGGAATTCAGCCGCTCTGAAGGGCTGGGTGTGGCCAGTTTTCATGCCTTCATGGCCGGGCTGTTCTCCAGCGACCCAGCCCGCCCCCTGCAAGCCGATGCGCTGGGTTTGCAGCGCGTCACAGCCGCGCAGCTGGCGCAGGCGTTCCAGGTCAGCGCCAGCAACCCGCTGGTCGGCCTGGACGGGCGGGCCGCGCTGCTGCAACGGCTGGGCCACGCCCTGCAGGACCAGCCCGCGTTGTTCGGAACCCCGGGGCGGCCGGGCGAGCTGTTTGCCCACCTGACGCAGCGCGGCCCCAGCATCGCCGCGCACGACGTGCTGACTGCCCTGCTCACGGGCCTGGCCCCCATCTGGCCACCGCGCAACGTACTGGGCTCGGTGGCGCTGGGCGACTGCTGGCCGCACGCCGCCTTGGCAGGCACTGATCCTTCGGACCTCAGCAGTGGCTGGGTCCCGTTTCACAAGCTGTCGCAGTGGTTGACTTATTCCTTGCTGGAGCCTTTTCAGTGGGCAGGCATTCGGGTTGAAGGCCTGGACGCGCTGACCGGCCTGCCCGAGTACCGCAATGGCGGCCTGCTCATCGACAGCGGTGTCATCCACGCGCGCCGCGCCCGCGACCTGGCCGCGCGCTGGAAACCGGGCGACGAACTCGTCGTCGAATGGCGCGCGCTGACCGTGACGCTGCTCGACGAACTCGCCGTGCTCGTGCGCCAGCGCCTGGGCAAGACAGCCGACGAACTGCCGCTGGCGTGCGTGCTGGAAGGAGGCACCTGGGCGGCCGGGCGGCAGATTGCCGCCGAGATGCGCAGCGACGGTTCGCCACCGCTGAACATCGACAGCGACGGCACCGTCTTCTAGCCGCTGGCCGGGCGTTCTGGTGGTCAGCTCGGCTGCGCCTGCGGCGGCTGGCCCA
>JBJXEI010000265.1:0-54008 GCA_046154065.1 Polaromonas sp.
TTCACCCAGATCACCAGCGCGACGTCAGACCCGTTGTTGCCCGTACCGGTCGCCAATGGTGGAACCGCCAACCCCACGTTCAACACGGGCTCGACCAAGGTCACCACCCGCACTGCTAACTGGACCTATGCTTACGCCAACACGGTGACGCCAGCCGCTGGCACCTACAACGGAACCGTGACCTACACCGCATCCATGCCCTGAGCGTGGACGCGACCAGTGTGCCAATGAGCCACTGACGGTCGTGAAAAAAGTCTGGGCTGACGCCCGAACCATGACAACGGAGGGCTCGTGCAAACGTCCCTCCGTTTTGCATTTCAGACACGTCGCACCTAAACTCCAGTTTCTATGGTTATGTCGCCCCGTTCAACAACATTTCAGCGCATCGGACAGCACGCCGTGCTTGCCTTGCTGTGCCTTCTGCAGTTGACGTCAGCACAGGCATGGACCCTCACGCTGGGCGCCGCATCAAGACGTGTGTTCCTTCAGGTCGGCAATGGCAACCTGAACGCCAACAACGCACAAGTCAATCAGGTCACCGTGACAGTGCCAGCCAACCAGCTTGGCACTGGTGCCGCCCAGCAGATGACCAGCAACAGCACCCAGTCACTGAGCCCTGTCGATAATTTTTCTGTCTGTACGCCACCGGTGCAGGTGTACGTGGGCGGCTCCTACCAACGCAGCAATGCCGCCAATGGGCCGGCGACAGCACTGCTTCAGGTCACATCCCCCGCCAACCTGACCAGCGCAGGCGGGGACGTGATCCCCTTCACGCAGATCAGCTGGGCCACCTCCGCTTTGGGCGGTGACACCACCCCCAACGTGATTCCTGCCGGGACTTTCACCGGCGGAACACAAACGCTGACCACCATACCTGCAAACCAATACATCGAGAACTGTCACACGTTTTCATACGCCAATGCTGCCTTGCGGGCAGCAGGCACCTACGACGGCAGGGTCACCTACACCCTGTCCACACCATGAGCGGGCGAAGCCATGCCAGACGATGGGCCTGCACCCTGGGGCTTTTGATCGCCTCCACAGGCCATGCGGACAGCATTCGCCTGGACGACGCCGGCAGCTACGCGGTCCAGCCCAACGTGCGCATGCAGTGGCAATCCGCTATCGCGTCCACAGGGTCCAGTGCCGCCACCGAGGCACGGGTCCGGGTCCAGATCCGCATCGATACCCGAGCCTATGCAGGACAACAAGGCCGCGTCTACATGGTGTTGCCACTGGACGCAGGACCGCCACTGCGGGCGCAATGGCAGACCGAAGGACGGCTGTTGCCTGGATCGTTGATTTCTGGTGGACGCACGCTGGTGTATGCCGGTCCACTGCCAGGCAACGCACTGGAAGACCAGCTGAGCCTGCGACTCAGCAGCGACGTGAGTTGGCTCAGTGATTCGCGACGTCTCAATTTTCATTTTGAACTGGACACGCCATGAGCTTCACCCGGGCCATGAGCGCCCTGACATTGCTGGGAGGCATGCTGGTCACCTGCTGGACGGCAACAGCAATGGCACAAGGCTTTGGTGCCTCCATTTCTCCGCCACGGTTTGAATTGCGGGTCAAACCCGGTCAGACACAGCGCGAGGTCATCGAAATCCAGCACATCGGACCCCAAAGTGGCAGCTTTCGCATCTACACCAATGACTGGGCCTTTCAAGCCGATGGCAGCCTGGCATTCAGTAACGACCTGGCAGAGGGCAGCTGCAGGCCCTGGGTGGCCATGGAACGGCGCGACCTGACCATCACCCCGAATGCCCGCTACCGTTACCGATTTGAAATCACGCCCCCTGCCGACACCGCGCCCCGCGAATGCCGTTTCGCCATCATGATTGAAGGCACGGACCCGGCCCGCGTCGAACAAAGTGGCGTCAACATCCCGGTGGGCGGGCGCATTGCAGTCATCGTGTACGCAGCCATTGGCGGTGCCGAACCACAACTCACCATCACCGACATGCGGGTACTCACGCTGGGTGGCCAATCGGTGGCGACGCTCACGGTTCGCAACACGGGCAACGCGCACGGGCGACTAGAGGGTTTTCTTGATGGTGTGGACGCCGTCGGCAACAAGTTTGAACTGTCGCCAGCCGACCTGCCCATTCTGTCTGGTGAAACCAAGGCCATCGCCATCCTGGCCGTCTCGGAAGAGCGCCAGAAACCCCCTTCCATCCAGTTCCCGCTTGTGGTCAAAGGAACGATTGAATGGGGTAAGACCCGCGTGCCACTGGAGCACACCTTCGCCCCATGAGGCGGCGCTTACGCAGACTTTCCCTTGTCGCCGTGTGGGGCTTGGGCGCTGCCACTGCGGCGGCACAACAGCCATCGAGCCATTCCACCTCGACCCCACCACCGAAGTCCTCCCCGACCAAGGTGCTGCCAGACAAGGTATATGAAGACCGCGTGATCGAAGGCCTGACCACGCCGATGCAGGACGATGAGCAGGATGCACAGGTGAACTACAACACCGAAGGCTGGAGCCGCCAGCTGCGTTTTGAAACACGTCTGGGGCAAGACACCTTCAACGGCCAGCGCCAGCGCCGCACCACGGGCGTGGCGGTGTATGGCCTCATCGAGACACCGAACCACGGGGTGTTGTCGATTGACGGACAGCTCGCCTCCAACCCGTCAGGCAGTACCCTGACGCTGCGTCAACGTGGTTTGCCGATGGATGGCGGGTGGTTCGCCAACAATGAGATCGGTGTCGTGGGCTCACTGGCCCCGGCCCTGAACCAGAGCGCCTCACGCGTTTACGTGCCGACCTACTTGCTGCAGGGCATCTCGACCGAATGGTTCAACCCCGCAGAAGGTTTGCAATGGCAGGCCTCGAGCGGGCAGCCCGGGCGGATTGACGGCAGCGTGGCGGGCCGGTTCGAAGGGTTTTCCGGGCTGGTCAACAGCGCTGGACTCCAGATCAACGAGGCCCCCTGGTCTTTTGCAGCCCGCGTGGCGGACGCCCGCAGGCTGGCATTGACGTCCGATCCAGCCCAGTCCGGTGGACTGCTGGACGCCAGCTCAATACAGTTGTCTGCTCGTCGCCAACTGGGTGCCCAAAGCGTACAGGCCAATGTGGTGTCCACCACCTCCAGCAGATCGACACGCACTCAAAACGGCATTTGGGCGGATGGGGAAACCCAAAATGGCCCGATCGGCTACAGCGCAGGCCTTTTCTGGCTGGACCCCGGTCTGAGCTGGGCGGGCCAGCCCATGGCCAGCGATGCAGCAGGTGGCTACGTGCGCAGCAGCTGGCAAACCCGGCAATGGTCGGCCGAGGGTGGTTTTGACCTGCTTCGCTCGGTCTCTGACGCCCGACAAACAGGAATTTTTGCCACCGGAAGTGGCCGTTGGCGGTACAGCCGAAGCATCAGCATCGGTGCGGGCGCATCGGTGCGCAGCTTCAACGGCAACGCCTGGAGCACCTACAACGAGCTGCGTTGGCAAAACGACTGGGGCAGCAGCGGCTTGCGGCTGGATCTGGCGTCCCAGACGCAGCAGCGCACCCGGCAACTGACGCTCGACCACGACTGGCGGGTCGCCACCAGCTGGTCACTGGCCACCAGCGTGTCCGCCGGTCAAACCTACATAGGCAGTCAGTGGGAAAACCTGTGGGGAACAGCACTGTCCCTCAGCGCGCCAGTGGCTGCCGATGTCATGGTGCGCGGCAATGTCTCGATGGAGCAGGCTGGCAGCGGCAACAGCCGCACCGGCATCAACGCCGGGCTGAGCTGGAGAATGACCCCGCGCTGGAGCCTGGACGCCAACTACAACCTCAACCGCGGGCGCACGCGCCTGAACACCTCGATTGACCCGCTCGCCCCACCTCTTCCTTTTGAGAACAGCACCGCCCAGAGCCGCTCGGTCTTCGTCGCCCTGCGCTGGGAGGAACGCGCAGGCAGCCGATCAACCCCGCTGGGCGGACAGCCGCTGCAGGGCGGAGGGCGCATTGAAGGTGTTGTCTTTCTGGACACCAACCGCAACGGCCGCCAGGAAGCGGGTGAGACCGGTTCTGGGGGCGTGACCGTCTACCTGGACAACCGCTATGCCGCCAGGACAGACAACCAGGGTCGCTTCGAGTTTGCGTTTGTCTCCGCAGGCACACACACCATCACGGTGCTGCGCGAAACCCTGCCCCTGCCGTGGGTCCCCGCTCAGGACAAACCCACATCGGTCGACCTGTCGGTCCGCGACCAAGTGCGGCTGAGCATTGGCGTGGTGCGCTCCAGCGACTGACAGCCGCCTCCAACGTTCAGCTGTTGCTGCGTTGGAGGGCAAGCGGGGTGGCAGGGTGGACAGGCGAGCAATCACCGCCATCGTCCCAGCCCTCAAAGGCAGACCGCTGGGCGGGCGATCTGCACCAACCCGGATCAGCGCTGAACGCGCGCCAGCATCGCTGCGCCTTCAGCCCGCAAACCCAGCACCCGAGTCAACCTCAACCACCGTGCGCGCCCCTACATTCGGGCCAGGACTCCATGCGCAAAAAAATCAATTGAAAAAATAAAAAGCAATATAATTACTTTTATCAATTTAATTGATTTCGCCAAACAACACGTTGTAGAGTGAAATGATGTCAATTTACACCTGCATTCGAAGCTTCTGCAGCGCCCTCATCTTGGTCATGATGGCTGGCGTTGTGCATGCCGCCGGCGCATTCAGTAGCACGTCGGGCACCAGCAGCGCCGCGCTGGATTTCCAGGTCATCATTCCCCAGGTGCTGCGGATTCTTGAAAACAGCCACCCCATGGCACTGCCCCCACCGGACAGGCAAACCTCACGGATCTCCGCACTGCAGCGGTTGGTGTTGGTATCCACCCTGCGCGGGGGTTTTTGCATGGACCTGCAGATGGCCGGACAACAGCTCAGTGACTGGCAAGTGCAGATCAGCACTGGCACGGGGACCTGGCTACAACGGGCCTCGGGCGGCTGGCAACTGTGCACCGCGCGGGCCGGCCGGTACGACGTGGCCCTTCAACACGACTTCAACGCGGTCGGCAGCACCGATCAGACGCGGGGCTGGCCTGTTCTGGTGAGCCTCACCACGCCTTGAAGCCAGCGCCTCAAAACCCCTCATGGGGCGCCAGATAGCGCCACTGCCCCACCGGCAAATGCCCCAGGTTCACGCGGCCGATGCGCACCCGTTTCAGGCCGGTCACAAACAAGCCCACCTGCTCGCACATGCGGCGAATCTGGCGTTTTTTGCCTTCCTTGAGCACAAACCGCAGCTGCTCCGGGTTTTGCCAGCTGACTTGGGCGGGCCGCAAGGCCTGACCATCCAGGCTCAGGCCGTGGCACAGCAGGCGCAGCTGGTCGGCTGGAAAAGCCCCCTGCACATTCAGTGTTTCACGGCCATAGCTGACGCGCACCAGGTACTCTTTTTCAATGTCCGAGTCCTCGCCAATCAGCTGGCGCGCCACGCGCCCGTCCTGCGTTAGGACCAACAATCCGATCGAGTCGATGTCCAGCCGCCCAGCCGGGGCCAGGCCGCGCAGCTGCTCAAAGCCCCAGCGCATGCGGCTGTTGCATTCGCTCCAGCGGTTTTGCGGCTGCACCAGCGCCACGGCGGGCTCGTGCCCGTCTTCGGCCTGGCCGCTGACGTAGCCCACCGGTTTGTTGATCAGGATGGTGACCTGCTGGCGCTGCTGCTGCTCGGCCTGCCTGTCAACGTCAATGCGGGCGTTCAGCGGCACCGGCTGACCCATCACGGCCGGCTGGCCGTTGACCCGCACCCAGCCGCGCGCAATCCAGTCGTCCGCCTCGCGGCGTGAGCACAGCCCCAGATCGGCCATGCGTTTGTTCAGGCGGATGGTGGCGTCAGCCGGAACAGGCGTGGCAAGCACGCGCACCGCGCCGGACGCGGATGGAGGAGTTGGGGATTTTTCAGACATGGATCGGGTATTTTAGGACGCGACCTCGCGCAGCTCAATGCGGCACAGACGGCAGGCGGTGATGCGCCTCGTTGCAACACACGGCGCACCCGGGTGTTGCAAAGTGGAACGGTCAACACGCGGCCCCACGGCGGCACCGGCCTGCCGCAGCAGGCACAAACTTTGCCCTGCATCCAGTGGAAAACAAAAAAACCAACCTCGACCGGACCGCTGGAGACCTCATGCACACCCCCTTCAACATCCCGCACACCGCCATCATGCTGGCCGTGCTGACCGCCTTCACCACTCATACCCAGGCGCAGCCAACCCAAGAGCTGCCCCGTGTGGAGGTTATTGGCAGCACCCCACTGCCCGGCATCGGCCAGCCGCTGACCGAGCTGGCCGCCCCGGTGCAAAGCGCCACCAGCCGGGACATCACCCGCAGTGGGGCGCTGGAGCTGGGTGACTTCATGAACCGCCGGCTGGGCAGCGTGCATGTCAATGAAGTGCAAGGCAACCCCTTTCAGCTGGACGTGAACTACCGGGGCTACACCGCCTCGCCGCTGCTGGGCACGCCGCAGGGCCTGTCGGTGTACGTGGACGGCGTGCGCATGAACCAGCCGTTTGGGGACGTGGTGAGCTGGGACCTGATCCCGCGCGGCGCGATCTCGTCGATGACGCTGATGCCCGGCTCCAACCCCTTGTTTGGGCTGAACACGCTGGGCGGTGCGCTGTCGGTACAGACCAAGGACGGCCGCAGCGACCCCGGCACCTCGCTGCAGACCACGCTGGGCAGCGACGCGCGGCGGTCCGTTGAGTTTGAGCATGGCGGCTTCAACGACAAGGGCCTGAGCTGGTACCTCAACGGCAACCTGTTCAAGGAACGCGGCTGGCGCGACAACTCGCCTTCAGACGTTCGCCAGTTGTTTGGCAAGCTGGGCTGGCGCAGCGGAACCACCGACCTGAAGTTGTCATTGGCCCATGCCGACAACAGCCTGAACGGCAACGGCCTGCAGGAGCAAGGTTTGCTGGCGCGCAACCGCGCCAGCGTCTACACCCAACCCGACACCACCCAGAACCGCTCCAGCCTGCTCAACCTGGTCGCCAGCCACAGCCTGAATGACACCTTGCTGTTGTCCGGCAACGCTTACTACCGCCACATCAAAACCACCACCTACAACGGTGACATCAACGACGGCTCTCTCGACCAATCCGTCTACCAGCCCAGCGCCGCCGACCGCGCCGCGCTGGCCGCAGCGGGCTACAGCGGCTACCCCACCAGCGGGGCCACTGCCGCCAACACACCGTTTCCGTCGTGGCGCTGCATTGCCCAGGCCCTGCAGCGGGACGAGCCCGCCGAGAAGTGCAACGGCCTGATCAACCGCACCCAGTCGGCCCAGAAGAACTACGGCCTGTCAGGCCAGCTGACCTGGCTGGGTGAGCTGGGCGGCCACCGCAACCAGCTGGTGACCGGCGCAGGCTACGACGTCAGCCGGGTCAAGTTCGGGCAAACCTCCCAGCTGGGTTACCTGAACCCGGACCGCAGCGTCACCGGCGTGAACGCCTTTGGCGACGGCGTGACGGGCGGCGACGTGGACGGCACGCCCTACGACACACGGGTTGATCTGATCGGCCGGACCCGCACCTGGAGCGTCTACGCCAGCGACACGCTGTCGATCCAGGACAAGCTGCACCTGACGCTGTCCGGGCGCTACAACCGAACCTCGGTGCAAAACCGGGACCAGATCCACGCCGACAACGACATCGCGTCCCTCAGCGGCAGCCACCGGTTTGCCCGCCTGAACCCGGCCATCGGCCTGAGCTACAGCCCCACGTCCAGCCTGAACGCCTACGCAGGCTACAACGAAAGCAGCCGCGCGCCCACCGCCATTGAACTGGGCTGCGCCAACCCGAACCGGCCCTGCAAACTGCCCAACGCCCTGGCCGGTGACCCACCCTTGAGCCAGGTGGTCACCCGCACCGTGGAAGCCGGTTTGCGCGGCACCGGCGCAGGCCCATTGCAGTGGAACGCCGGAGTGTTTCGCGCCGACAACAGCGACGACCTGCTGTTTGTGGCCGACAACCAGGCCGGGTTTGGTTACTTCAAAAACTTCGGCAAAACCCGCCGCCAGGGCCTGGAGCTGGGCCTGTCCAGCAAGCTGGGTGCCCTCAGCCTGGGCGCGCAATACACCTGGCTGGACGCCACCTACCAGAGCGCAGAGACCGTCAACGGCAGCAGCAACAGCAGCAACGACACGGCCACCGCAGGCAGCCCAGGGCTGGACGGCACCATTCAGATCCGGCCCGGCGACCGCATTCCGCTGATTCCCCGGCAAATGTTCAAGCTGTTTGCCGACTACGACGTGACGTCCAACCTGTCCGTCAGCGGAGGCATGATCGCCGTGGCGGGCTCCCTGGCACGCGGCAATGAAAACAACGCCCACCAGCCGGACGGCAAATACTATGTGGGCCCGGGCCGCACGGCAGGCTATGCCGTGTTCAACCTCGGCGGCAACTACCGCGCCACGCCCCAGCTGCAGTTCACCGCGCAGATCAACAACTTGTTCAACACCCAGTACAACACGGCCGCCCAGCTGGGCGCAGCGGGGTTTGATGCCAGCGGAAATTTTGTGGCCAGGCCGTTTGGGGGTTCCACCGCAGCGGGCTACGCCCTGCGGCAGTCCACCTTTTATGCGCCCGCTGCCCCGCGCCGCGTCTGGCTGGGGCTGCGTTACCAGTTCAGCTGACCCATAGCCGGTAACCCACGGCTGTTTCCGTCAGCAGGTGGTGCGGCTGGGTCGGGTCGGCCTCGAGCTTTTGCCGCAGGTGGCCCATGTAGATGCGCAGGTAGTGGCTTTGCTCGGCATGGGACGGGCCCCACACCTCGCGCAGCAGCTGGCGGTGCGTGAGCACGCGCCCCGCGTTGGCCATCAGCACACCGAGCAGGCGGTACTCAATCGGCGTGAGGTGAACCTCCACGCCCGCGCGGCGCACCAGCCGGGCCGTGCGGTCTACTTCGACCTCACCAAAACGAAACACCGGGTCGACGTCTTCTTGTGACGCGGCGCGGGGGCGGCGCAGGTTGGCCCGCACCCGCGCCAACAGCTCGCCCACCCCGAAGGGCTTGGTCAGGTAGTCATCCGCCCCGGCGTCCAGTGCGGCGATCTTGTCGGCCTCATCGGCTCTAGCAGACAGCACGATGATGGGCACCGCCGACCAGCCGCGCACATCACGGATCACGTCCAGCCCGTTGCCATCCGGCAGGCCCAGGTCCAGCACCAGCAGGTCGGGTTTGCGGGTGCCGGCTTCCGTCAGCCCCTTTTTGGCGGTGTCGGCCTCATGCACCAGCCAACCTTCGGCCTCCAGTGCGGTGCGCACAAAGCGGCGGATGTGGGGTTCGTCTTCAATGACTACAACGGTGGGGCTGGGCATGAATGAAGTTTAGACCTCGGCCAGCTCAGCGGGTGGCGCGCGCCGGGGAATCGACACGCTGAACGCCGCCCCGCCACCGGCCGCGTTGCGCACCGTGATGTCGCCGCCATGCGCGCTGACCACCGCTTTGCAAATCGCCAGCCCCAGCCCCACGCCAGGCGTGGCAGACTCAACCTCGCCGCGCGTGAACTTGTCGAACAGCGCCGCTTCCCGGCCCTGCCACGCTGCGGGCAGCCCCGGTCCGTGGTCCCGCACAGTGAACACCAGCGCACTGGGCATGGCGTGGGCGCTGAGCACGAACGGCGCAGCCCCGTACTTGGCCGCGTTTTCCAGCAAATTGACCAGCACCCGCTCCATCAGCTGCGCGTCAAACTCCACCAGCGGCATGTCGGCTGGCACCTCGGTTTGCACGGCACGCCCGCCCAGCGCGTGCTGCGCCGCGCGAATCGATGAGCCCACCACCTCTTGCGCCGACTGCCAGTCCCGCCGCAGGTTGACGCTGCCGTTTTGCAGCCGTGCCATGTCCAGCAGGTTGGTGACCAGCGCACTGAGCTGGCGCGCCTGCTGCGTGATGCTTTGGGCCATGTCCGCCTGCGGCGCAGACATGGCGGGCAGGCTGCGCTGCAGCGACTCGGCCAGGCCCATCAGCGCGGTCAGCGGCGTGCGCACGTCGTGGGAGATGGCGGCCAGCAGCGTGCTTTTGAGCTTTTCAGACTCCATCTGCACCACCGCTTGCTGGGCGATGTCCACGTAGTGCACCCGCTCCAGCGCAATGGCGATTTGCCGGGCCAGTGTGTCGAGTTGCTGCAGCTGCTCGGGAATCAACAGCCAGCGCGGCTGCGCGGGTTTGAGGGCCAGCACACCACGCACCCGCATCGGGGCTTTGAGCGGCACGTAATGCCAGGGCTGGGCCGACAGCGTGCTGGTGGCCAAGCCAGCGGCCTGCGCGTTGCGAAACGCCCAGTCGGCCACGCTGGCGTCAAAGTCCGGCGGGGCGGTCAGGGGTGGCACGAGTTGGTCACGGGCATCCGTCAGCAGCACCAGCGCCTGGCCGTCAAAGTTGCGCTGCACCGCCGCCTCCCCCAGCGCGCTCACCTGGCTGCTCAGCAGCGCGCCCGACAAGTCGCGCGTCAGCTCGAACAGCGACTGCGCCCGCCGCTCCCGGCTGCTGGAAATGCGCGCCTGAAACCGCAGGCCCGCCGTGAGCTGACCCGTCAGCAACCCCACCACCAGCATGATGGCAAAGGTCAGCAGGTACTGCACATCGCTGACGGCAAACGAAAACCTCGGTTGCACAAAAAAGAAGTCAAACGCCGCCACATTCAAAAATGCCGCCAGCGCCGCCGGGCCCCGTCCAAGCTTGAGCGCCACCAGCACCGTGCCCAGCAAAAACAGCATGACGATGTTGGCTAGGTCAAAAAACGGGAACAGCAAAAACGTCAGCAGCGTGACCGCCAAACACACCGCTGTAGCCCAGGCATAGCGCGGCAGTTGGTCGGCCCAGTCCACACCATCGTCCTCGGTGGCGCGCTGCCCTTCACGGTCAAGGCGGCCCAAACGGCGGGCACTGTCGGCGTGACCCACTTCCACAATGTCCAGCGTGGGAGCCCGCTGCGCCAGCCGCCGCGTCATGCTGGGGCCGTTGAGCCACCCCGACAGCATCGGCCAGGCCATCCTGCCGGGCCGCCCCACCACCAGCGTCGCGCAGTTCAGGCGCTGCGCCTGCGCCACCAAGGCGTCGGCCGCGTCGCCATCGGCCAGCACCGCCGTGCCCGCACCCAGCTCTTCGGCCAGCGCAATGACACTCAAAATCCGGTCCCGCTCGGCCACGTCCAGCCGCTGCAGCACCGGTGTTTCAACATACGCGGCGTGCCAGCGCACATTGAGCTGCCCGGCCATGCGGGCCGCCGTGCGCACCGTCTGCTCAGCGCCCTCGTGCGGGCCAATGCAGGCCAGCAAGGCCCCTTCGGTGTTCCAGACCGGGTTGATCGACTGCTCCACCCGGTAGCTGCGCACATCGTCTTCCACATGCTCGGCGGTGCGGCGCAGCGCAATTTCACGCAGGGCAATCAGGTTGCCTTTTCTGAAAAAATTTTGCGCCGCGCGCTCGGCCTGCTGGGGCAAATACACCTTGCCTGCCTTCAGGCGGCCAATCAGCTCGTCCGGCGTCACGTCCACCAAAATGATCTCGTCCGCGTCGTCAATCACCGTATCGGGCACGGTTTCATGCACCCGCACCCCGGTAATCGCCCCCACCGTGCCGTTCAGGCTTTCCAGGTGCTGCACATTCAGGGCGGTCCACACGTCAATGCCCGCCTCCAGCAGCTCCAGCACGTCCTGCCAGCGTTTGGGGTGGCGGGAGCCTTCCACGTTGCTGTGCGCCAGTTCGTCAACCAGCAGCACAGCAGGCTGGCGCGCCAGGGCCGCGTCCAGGTCAAACTCTTTGAGCGTGCGGCCCCGGTAGGGCACGTCTTTGAGCGGCAGCTGCGCCAGCCCCGCCAGCAGCTCGGCGGTGTCGCTGCGGCCGTGCGTTTCAATCACGCCCACCAAGACTGGCCGACCCGCCTGGCGCTCCCGCTGGGCCGCGCTCAGCATGGCGTACGTTTTGCCCACCCCGGCGCTGGCCCCAAAGTAAATGCGCAGCTTGCCACGCCGCGCGCGGGCTTCATCACCGCGCAGTTGCGCCAGCAGTTGGTCAGGGTCGCGTCGACGGTCAGCGAAAAATGCCATAAGACGCATACTAACGGCGTACAACACCAAGTTGCTTGGTGCATCTAGTGATATCGCTCCGGTGCACCTTAGGGACCCTCTGCAAAACCTCACTTTTGGAATTTCTAGGCCACATAAATCAACGGGTTACAAGCGACCATCAGCTGAAATTAGGGGTTTCGCAAAGGGTACTTAGATTAAGAGTTAACCATACATAATGGATATGGGAGAACAGAGTGCAGCTTTATGAGGGGCCAAATCAGACAGACCTAGGGAACCTCTGCATAACTCACTTTTTTGACCGATTGGCGCTTGCAAGTCATTGATTTCATTGACCTGCAAGTTTTGAAAAACTAGTTATGCAGAGGTTCCCTAGCTCCCAAGATCAAACTAAAAAAAAACACCGTTAAGCGACTCACCTGATTTCACAAAATACAAAATTTATGAAATTAAACCAGAACAAGAAACACTAGAAAATTTAATTTAATACAGATTTGGAACTAAAAATGGATATAACTTTAAAATCAAGGCTGGTAGATGTATACAGGCGTTATGGGTTTAATTTAGCACGGGACAATGCACGAGATGGGATTCTAGTTTTCACACTAAAAACAGGCTACTTCGACAACGCTGAAATAATAAAACTCGCAACAACAGCAACAACAGAAGCTATATTTACCGAGTTTAGCAAAGCAGGCTATGCATGTACGATTCGCGAAGCAACATCACCAGAAAATACTGAACAAGAACTCTTCCAAGGTTTTTTCTCAGTTGAGTCAACGCGAAAACGTTTACTCGATGAGTATCGAAGATTCTCTGAGAAAATTGTAGAACCATATGGGCCTGGATCGACTTATGAATACATTAAAGCGCCATACCAAATCAACGGAAAGGATGGCTTACTGAGCCCACCAGAAGAGGTCTGTCTTCGAATCAATGATCCCGAACCGACACTTTTCCTAATTGAAGCTGCCGCAGGTTTTGGCAAGACATGTACAGCACTAGAGATAGTAAAACTACTTGCAAATGATGCATCCCATTTGCCTTTGTATGCGGAACTATCCAGAAATAGACAAGCAAGAATATTCAGGTACATATTACTCGACGAGATTGATCGCACTTTTCCTCTGCTTAGCTCTGGATTAGTTCAAACAGAAATTAAGAATGGACGTATCGCAACCATATTGGATGGTTTTGACGAATTGCTAAGAAAAAGTGAAGAGAATGGCGTCTTTGAAAATAAGGAGCCAATGCTCGAGACGGTAAGTGAGTTGCTAACAGGCCGAGCAAAAGTAATAATTACAACTAGGCGCACTGTGCTTTTCGACGGCGACGAATTCCACCAATGGCTTAACCGCCATGCCGAAGCATTCAAAGTTATTCGCATTCGAATTCAGGAGCCACGAGTAAGCGATTGGCTCACCCAGTCCAGACAGATAAGCCTTGCCAGCTCCGGACTAAGGATTGAGGCAATGGCAAATCCAGTACTCTTATCCTATCTTAGATGCATCAACGACGAAAGTTTTGGCAATGTAGCCAATTATCCGGAACGCATCGTAGAAAGTTACTTCACGTATATGCTAGAACGAGAAAGAGAACGACAAGATCTGAGAATGAATGTTGAAACTCAAGCAATAATTCTACAGTCGATTGCGAAAGACATGATGGATTGCGAATACACCGCAGAGCAACGAGACTATATAGTCAATTTTATACTAGGCAGTCAGGCAAAACTGATCGACGAGACCCGGAGTAGATATCCGGCAAGCGACAAACCAAGTCGTGAGGAAATTGCAAATAAATTAGCCAGTCATGCACTTTTGGATAGAAGCTCACAAGAGCCAAATAAGATTAGCTTTATAAATGATTTCGCGCTTGGGAATTATGTTGCAGCGAACATTACGTCATCAAATTCTTGGTTAAGCGACGACTTGCGCTTCATAGACCCAGCTGTTCGCTCATACTCGCCGCGCGGCATGGTTTCCCGGCGCAGGCTTTACACACACTTATCCGAATCGCTACCATATTTAGATATTAGCTCCCAGATTGAGATCGCCGCCGAATTAACCAACGCCTTACCATCTGAGCTTTCGAATGATGCCGCAGAAAATATATCACTTCAAGAAATACCTTTTGGAAGCACGGAAATCAGCAACTTCCAATTCAGCGAGTGCGTATTTCGAAGATGTAAATTTAATCCAGCAATGCTGAAAAATGTCACTTTTTTAAATTGTAGATTTTACGATTGCGAAGTGTCTGAAGATTCACCTGGAGGTACAGTTTACCTGCTAGGCTGTTTAAGCGATCCAGATATAGCATTACACCTTTCTTTACCTGCACAGGAAATTGCTGGCGTAGGCAACTCAGACCCTGAAATTCAAGCCGACATATTTAATATTAAGAAATTCTGGCCAATAGGTGAACTATATTCACAACGACCATCGCGACCCCTCTTTAAACCAATAAAAATTATGTGTCGTCCAACCGATCAGTTCACCTCCGCCGATCTATTTCATAGCGTTGAAAGATTAAGAAGGAGGGGGAACTTAATTGAACTTAACAAAACTGGGTTAATTGCGCTGAACCTCGAATCATTAACCCTCACCCAAGAATTCCTTCGAGTCAATGCATGATTAACACAGACCCATATCGACGAGTTGCTGAAGTTCTTAGACGAGAAATTGAAGATTTTTTAAATTCAGTTGGCTTTCTCTGCCGAGTTTTCGGTAGAGGGAAAAGCACCGCATCACTTCATCAGAAGATTTTATCAAATCCAGGAAAATACACCAAAAACGGTCGTCTTATTCAAGATGCGGTTGGAATTCGTGTGGTTTTATACTCAACAGAAGACATAGTTATCGTCGAAGAAATTCTTCGGCAAAAATATAAGTATGATAGAAAATCTTCTACGATTGATGTTCCAAACGCGCAAATTTTCTCAGTTACTAGACACAACTTGATTTTTCAAATACCCGAACAAAACCTTTCAGACATGAACCATGCAACTGGAGAAAATCCTGTTGACTTCACGTTTGAATTACAAATTCGTACCATCTTATCGGAGGGATGGCATGAGGTAGAGCACGATCTTCGTTATAAGCGCCTGGACGATTGGAAGCAACATGACGACCTAAGCAGAAGCCTAAACGGTGTTGTCGCTACGCTAGAGACGGCCGAGTGGAGCATGCGAAAAATATTCGAAGACCTTGCACACCGACACTATAAAAACAGAAATTGGGAAGCAATGCTGCATACCTCATTGCGAATGAGAATATCGTCAACATTGTCATCCAATATTTGCAGCATATTAAATGCCGATGCTAAAGTTGCGAAACTCATGTTTCGCCTAGACAGAGCGACCGTCCTTAGAAGTCTTTCGAAACTTGCACCGAAAATCCCTATTAATCTAGACAATATGATTTACCTTTGGAATTACATTTGTAGCGGGAGTAGCTCTATCAGTGAGATCACTCCAGCAGTACTACTTATTAATTTCGAAGCCAACTTAATCCCCATAACAGACAACACCCAAAATTTTAACTAGCTATTTTTACGTGTACTACTGAGTGGTGCATTCCGGTATTTATATCCCTTGCGCTAACATCTACGCGAATCTGCTCTGGCAAGTAGGCCGATCTCGGGGGATAAGCCCTTATTTAATACGAGTCACTTGCGCGGTTTCAACACGCTGTAAAGTCGCCTTGCACACACTCAGCGATTTATCAGCGCAGCGCCTGCAACGCCAAATTCAACTGCAAAACATTCACCTGCGGCTCGCCGATGAAAAACACCAGCGGCTTGTCGGTGTGTTGCTCCACCAGCGCCGTTACCTGTTCGGGCAGCAGCTTGCGCACGCGGGCCACGCGGGCGGCCTGGTACTGGGCAGCGGCCGGGCTGATGTGCGGGTCCAAGCCGCTGGCCGAGGCCGTGACCAAATCCACTGGCACTGGCGCGGTGTTGCCAGGGTCGGCGGCGCGCAGGGCAGCCACGCGGCTTTTGACCGCGTCTGTCAGCGCCGGGTTCAACGGCCCCTGGTTGGACCCGCTGGAGCCCCCGGCGTTGTAGGCCATGGGGCTGGTGGCCGACGGGCGGCCCCAGAAGTGGCTCGGGTCGCTGAAATTCTGGCCGATCAGGGCAGAGCCAACCGGCTTGCCGTCTTTCACAACCAGGCTGCCCGCTGCCTGGTCCGGGAAAACCGACTGCGCCACACCGGTGACCACCAGCGGGTAAGCGATGCCGGTGACGGCGGTGAGCACCAGCAGCAGCACCACGGCTGGACGAATGACGTTGTTCATGATTTTTTCTTTCAATTCAAAAATGGGTTCAACTCAAACCCAGCGCTACCAGCACAAGGTCAATCGCCTTGATGCCGATGAAAGGCACGATCAAGCCGCCCAGGCCATAGACCAGCAGGTTGCGCCGCAGCAGCGCGGCAGCGCCCACGGCGCGGTACTTCACGCCCTTCAGGGCCAGCGGGATCAAAAACATGATGATCAGCGCGTTGAAAATCACCGCCGACAAAATCGCTGACTGCGAGCTGCCCATCCGCATCACGTTCAGCGCCGCCAGTTGCGGGTAAGTGGTCACAAAAATCGCCGGGATGATGGCGAAGTACTTGGCCACGTCGTTGGCGATCGAAAACGTCGTCAGCGAGCCGCGGGTCATCAGCAGCGCCTTGCCGGTCTCCACAATCTCCAGCAGCTTGGTCGGGTTGGAATCCAGATCCACCATGTTCCCGGCCTCTTTGGCCGCCTGCGTGCCGCTGTTCATGGCCACCGCCACATCGGCCTGCGCCAGCGCGGGAGCGTCGTTGGTGCCGTCGCCGGTCATCGCGACCAGCCGGCCTTCGGCCTGGTACTGGCGAATCAGCTTGAGTTTGTCTTCCGGCGTGGCCTCGGCCAGGAAGTCGTCCACGCCCGCTTCGGCCGCAATGGCGGCGGCGGTCAGCTTGTTATCGCCGGTGATCATCACGGTTTTGATACCCATGCGTCGCAGCTCGCCAAAGCGCTCCTTGATGCCCGCCTTGACGATGTCTTTCAGCTCCACGATGCCCAGAATCTGCGCACCGTCACTGACGGCCAGTGGCGTGCTGCCCCGGCGAGACACCTCGTCCGCCGCCCGCATCACCTCGGCCGGCACGCTGCCGCCCAACGCTTCCACATGCTGGCGAATCGCCTCCACCGCGCCCTTGCGCAGCGCACGGGTGCCGCCACCGGGCAGCGCCACGTCCATGCCGCTCATGCGGGTTTGCGCGGTGAAGGGGACTTCTGCCGTGTTGCCGTTCAGCGGCTCGACCGCGTTGAGTTGGTGCGCCAGCGTGACGATGCTGCGCCCCTCGGGTGTTTCGTCGGCCATCGACGCCTGCGCGGCGCGGGTGGCCAGCGTGTGCTCAGACACACCCGGGGCGGGGATGAACAGCGCCGCCTGGCGGTTGCCGTGGGTGATGGTGCCGGTTTTGTCCAGCATCAGCACGTCCACGTCACCTGCCGCCTCCACCGCGCGGCCTGACGTGGCGATCACGTTGGCCTGCATCATGCGGCTCATGCCGGCCACACCCACGGCCGACAGCAGCCCGCCGATGGTGGTCGGGATCAAACACACCAGCAGCGCGATCAGCGCCGTGATGCTGACGACCGAGCCCGCTTTGACGGCCTCCACCGCAAACATCGAGTACGGCAGCAGCGTGACGGTCACCACCAAAAACACAATCGTCAGCGCCACCAGCAAAATCGTCAGCGCGATCTCGTTCGGTGTCTTGGCACGTTTGGCCCCCTCGACCATGCTGATCATGCGGTCCAGAAAGGACTCGCCCGGGTTCACCACGATGCGCACCACCAGCCAGTCCGACAGCACCCGCGTGCCGCCCGTCACGGCTGAAAAGTCACCGCCCGACTCCCGCACCACGGGCGCTGATTCACCGGTGATGGCGCTCTCGTCCACGGTGGCCACGCCCTCGATGACCTCGCCGTCCAGCGGCACCATATCGCCCGCTTCCACCAGCACCACGTCGCCCTTGCGCAGCTGTTCAGCGGGTGCGTCTTGCCACTTCAGCCCCACGATGGACTTGTTCACCAGCTTGCCGCCGGGCAGGTCCAGCTTCTTGGCGATGGTGCTTTTCTTCAGCCCGCGCAATGACGCGGCCTGTGCCTTGCTGCGCCCTTCGGCCAGCGCCTCGGCAAAGTTGGCAAACAGCACGGTGAACCACAGCCACAGCGCCACGGCCAGGATGAAGCTCGCAGGCGCTTCACCCCGGCCGCCCAGCGCCTGGATGCCCAGAATGGTGGTCAGGATGCTGCCGATGTAGACCACAAACATCACCGGGTTGCGCCACTGCACCCGTGGGCTCAGTTTGGCGAAGGCTTGCAGCACGGCGGGCTTGAGCAGCGCCGGGTCCAGCAGAACAAAAGGTTTTTGAACAGTCATGATTTTTTCTTTTTCCGCTGTTGTTACTTGGACGGCCACAGCATCAAATGCTCGACGACAGGACCTAAAGCCAGCGACGGCACATAGTTCAACAGCCCCACCAGCAGCACAGTGCCGATCAGCAGCAGCACAAACAACGGGCCATGCGTGGGCATGGTGCCGCTGGTCACCGGCAGGCGTTTTTTGCGCGCCAGGCTGCCCGCAATGGCCAGCACCGGCACGATCACGCCAAACCGCCCCACCCACATCGCCACGCCCAGCAGCGTGTTGTAGAACGGGGTGTTGGCCGACAGGCCTGCAAAGGCGCTGCCGTTGTTGTTGCCGGCCGAGGTCAGCGCATACAAAATTTCACTGAACCCATGCGCGCCGGGGTTGGCCACGCCGAACTTGCCCGCGTCCACCATCACGGCCAGCGCGGTGCCCGCCAGCACGATGATGGGCGTGACCAGAATGGCGACCGAGGTCAGCTTCATCTCATGCGCCTCGATCTTTTTGCCCAGGTATTCCGGCGTGCGGCCAATCATCAGCCCGGCGATGAACACCGCCAGAATCGCAAAAATCAGCATGCCGTACAGGCCGGTGCCGGTGCCACCAAACACCACCTCACCCAGCTGCATCATCACCATCGGCACCATGCCGCCCAGCGGCGTGAAGGAGTCGTGCATGGCGTTGACCGCCCCGCACGACGCCGCCGTGGTGATGACCGCAAACAAACTGGACGCGGTGATGCCGAAGCGCGTTTCCTTGCCTTCCATGTTGCCGCCCGACTGCATGGCGCTGGCGGTTTGGTCCACGCCCAACGGTGGCAACAGCGGGTTGCCCGCCTGCTCAGCTGGCGTGATGGCGACGACGGCGATGACAAACATGACCGTCATGGCCGCCAGCACGGCCCAGCCCTGGCGCGGGTCACCCACGGCGCGGCCAAAGGCAAAACACAGCGCGGCCGGGATCAGGAAGATCGCCAGCATCTGAAAGAAATTACTCAGCGCCGTCGGGTTTTCATACGGGTGGGCCGAGTTGGCGTTGAAAAACCCACCGCCGTTGGTGCCCAGCATCTTGATCGCTTCTTGCGACGCCACCGGGCCCATTGACAGGGTTTGGGTGGCGGCTTTCAAGTCGTCCATCACTGGTGCGCCAGCGGCGTCCAGCACGGGCTGGCCGTCAGCGGTTTTTTGGGCGACCTGGTAGGCGTTGACTTCCAGCGTGGTCACTTCTTTGGCGGCGTCAAAGTTCTGAATCACACCCTGGCCCACCAGAAAAATAGCAAACACCAGCGACAGCGGCAGCAGCAGCCAGGTGGTGATGCGGGTGATGTCCACCCAGAAGTTACCGACGTGCCCGGTGGCGCGCGCGGCAAAGCCCCGGAACAGCGCAAACACCACCGCAATGCCAGTGGCGGCAGACAAAAAGTTTTGCACGCTCAGGCCCAGCATCTGCGTCAGGTAGCTCATGGTTTGCTCACCGCTGTAGCCCTGCCAGTTGGTGTTGGTGGCAAAACTCACGGCGGTGTTGAACGACGAGTCAGGCGACACCGCCGCCATGCCCGCCGGGTTCAGCGGCAAGGCCATTTGGAAGCGCTGCAGCGCATACACCGCCAGCGCGCCCAGCGCATTGAAGGCCAGCAGCGCCAGGGCGTAGCTGACCCAGTTCATGGACTTGTCAGGCGAGGTGCCCGCCAGTTTGTACACAGGCGACTCGACTTGGTGCATCCAGCGCGGCAAGTTGCCCGCGCACAACCGCGCCAGCCACGCGCCCAGCGGCCAGGACAACACCAGCAGCACGGCCAGATAAACCGCCAACAGGCTCCAGCTTGGCGTGCTCATCAAAACTCCTCCGCGCAGATCAGCGCGTAGATCAAATACGTCAGCAGCACCACGGCACAAATGCCCGTGAGGCCGTAGACCAGGTCCATGCCGTTCATGCGCGGCCCCCTTCGGGTTTTTCGAGCTTGTTGAAGCCCCACACCATCAAGGCCAACAAGCCCCACAACGCGGCAATGCCGCCTACAAAGACCCCATCCATACCCGACCCCCAGCAGTAACAACGATGGGACAAGCGTAAGTTTGGGCCTGTAAAAACGGGGTTGAAAGCCAGCGCTGCCGTGTCAAAAAACCGTAAAGACGGCAGCTGCAGCGCTGGCGTCAGCATCAATTTGCTATATATTTAATAGCACACCAGGCAATTAAGACCTAGGCATCCGCTTGTTTTGGCATCAAAACACTCGCCACAGCACCCATTGAAAGGCCCCACGCCCATGAAACACCTCGTCCTGACGGCCACCGTGGCCGCCTGCGCCAGCACCGCCCACGCACAAACGCTGGACCCCGTCGTCGTGACCGGCAGCCGCAGTGAGCAGCGCAGTTTTGACGCGCCCGCTGCGATCCAGTCCGTCAGCCGGGAGGTGATCGACAACGCCGGACCGCAGGTCAATCTGTCGGAGTCACTGAACCGCGTGCCCGGCTTGACCATCCTGAACCGGCAAAACTACGCGCAGGATTTGCAGCTGTCGATCCGCGGCTTCGGCTCGCGGGCGTCCTTCGGGCTGCGCGGCATTCGCCTGTTGATCGACGGCATTCCCGCCACCACACCGGACGGCCAAGGCCAGGGTTCCTCGGTCAGCCTGACGTCCACCGACCGCATCGAGGTGCTGCGCGGCCCGCTGGCGCTGCTGTACGGCAATTCGTCCGGGGGCGTGGTGCAGGCCTTCACACGGGACGCGCCCGACGTGCCCGAGTTCAGCAGCCTGCTGTACACCGGCTCTTTCGGCCTGCGCCGCACTGACTGGCAGTACGCGGGCAAGGTGGGCCAGATGGGGCTGGTGGCCGACTACAGCACGTTCGAGACCGATGGCTTTCGCGCCAACAGCCGCGCCGAGCGCCAACAGTTCAACGGCAAACTCAGCTTTGCGCCGAACGACCAAACAAAGGTCAACGTGGTGTTCAACCACTTCGACATGCCGCTGGCCGAAGACCCGCTGGGCTTGACGGCCGCGCAACTGGCCGCCAACCCGCAGCAGGCCGGCACGAGCGCCAGCGCCGCCCGGGTGCGCAAAATCACGCGCCAGTCGCAGCTGGGCAGCGCCGCCACTTTTCAGATTGACAGCACGCAGGCCATCACGGCCCGCGCCTACGTCGGCACCCGCAACAACCTGCAGTACCAGGCCAACAACACCTGGGTCGGCCTGGACCGCAACTACCACGGCGTGGGCCTGCAGTACGCGGCCAGCACCACCGTGGCCGCCTTGCCGGTGCGCTGGGTGGCGGGTTATGAGCTGGACTATTCCAGCGAAGGCCGCCAGGGCGGCACGGCGACGGTGGGCGAAAAAAACGCCACCCCGCCGACCCGTGACGAAAACAACACCGCTCGTAACAGCGACTTTTTTGCGCAGGCCACCACGTCGTTGAACGAGCGGTTTTCACTCGTCACCGGGCTGCGCGCCAGCAGCGTGCGCCTGGCCAGCAGCGACTATTTGTTGGCCGACGGCGACGGCTCGGGCAGCGTACGCTTTCGCGCCAGCAGCCCGGTGCTGGGGCTGACCTGGCACGCGGCAGACACGCTGAACCTGTACGCCAACTATGGCAAGGGGTTTGAGACTCCCACACTGGCCGAAGTGGCCTACCGCCCGAACAGCACACCCACCCCGACGGCCCTGTTCAACCCCGGCCTGGGCGCGTCGCGCAGCCAGCACTACGAGCTGGGGGCCAAGTGGCTGGCGGGTGCCGCGTCGCGGGTGGATGCGAACGTCTACCAGATCGACTCGACGGACGAGATCGTCACCGCGTCCAGCGCGGCCGGGCGCACCGCCTTCAAAAACGCGCCGGGCACCCGCCGCCGGGGCGTGGAGCTGGCGGCCAACACGCTGCTGGGCCCCCACGTCAGCGCGCAGCTGGCGGCCAACTGGATTGACGCACGCTTCAGCCAACCCTACGCCAACAACACGGCGAGCGTGGCATCAGGCAACCGCCTGCCCGGCATTCCGCAGCACTTCATCTTCTCGGAACTGGCCTGGTCCAGCCGCGCCATGACGGGCGGGCCCGCCAAAGGGCCAGCGGCCCAGCTCGGCAGCCGCGCCGGCCTGGAGCTGACGCGCGCGGGCAAGCTCTACGCCAACGACGTGAACACTGCACAAAGTGCGGGTTACACGCTGCTGGCCACCCGCGTCAGCCACGGCTGGTCGCTGGCGGCGCTGGGGGCCCCGCAGGGCGTGCTGACGGCGTACGCCCGCATCGACAACCTGCTAGATCGCCGCTACGTCGGCTCGGTCATCGTGAACCAGGCGGCGGGGCAGTTTTACGAGCCCGCACCGGGGCGAAACTACACGCTGGGTCTGAAGGTGGTGCTGCCTTTGTAGCTGTAATTGCTATTAATTCAGGAGCACTCCGGGATTTAAACACCTAGGCTAGCGGCTGATTGGGTGCTTGAAAGTGATGAGAAGGGGTGTTTGAAGGTGTTTGGGGGGTGTTTTGGCCGTCCAGCAGCCTTCAAGCAGCCCCGCTACCACCAAAATTCAAGCGGCAAGCTAAACCAAGGCCAAGGGAACGTCGCACACACTCCACACACTCCACACACTCATAGGGCAGCCAGTTCCTCACCGTCCCACTCAAGGTCTCGCGACGTCGCTTCGCGCAACGTAGAGCCGCGCAGGATTGCCAGCCGCGCGTAAGAGCCGACATCAACCAGACCGCCAGCACAGGGCAACGCGTCGCCATCACGGGTCAACACATCGTCAGCCCGGCACCAGTCAGCGCGCCACTTGGACAAGGCACCGCTGTTGATCGCCTGCGCCAGCCCTGTGCTGAGCATGATGGGCGCGATCATCCGGGCGCGAGTGGCGGTAGGCATTGCACAGTTCAATGCCTCGCCGGTCAATGCGGCGGGCACGGCGTCTGCAAGACCAAAAAGGTGCAAGCCGCTGATGGCGCGGGGGTTGCATTCGATGACAGAGGGCGTGTCGTCGCCTGCATCGATCCAATCGAAAGATATCTGGCCTGTGAAATCGATTTGCGCAACCAGGCGGCTGACGAAGGCGTGAATTGCGGGCGAGATGTGATGGTCAAAGTAGTAACTTGAACTGCGCGGCAAACGGTAAGCCGGCCGGTACACAGCATGGGCCAGCAAGCGGCCCCGATCCGCAATGCTGTACGAGCATAGTTCTGTCCCGGCGCGATGGCGCTGCACTACCCAGCGGCCCTGCGCGACCAACGGCGGTGCGTTGTCGGGGATGCCCTGAGGGTAGAGGCGCACATACACACCGAAGCGAGAAAATTCGGGCTTCAGCACAACACCGGCTTCCCCGCTGCCGTCGCTCGTCGCGCGCACCCAGTCACGGGCCTCATCCAGCGTGTACACCACAGCGCTGGGCGGCGGGTTGCCGCCGCAGCGTTGCGCCAAGGCCTGGAAGTCCCACTTGCTGTGCAGCAGTCGCAGCTTGTCGAATTCATCCACTGCCAGCCGGCATGTCGTCGGCAGCGCTGTCCGGTAGCGAGACAGGTAGAACACTTCCTCGCAGGTAGGCACAACAAGGTCGATACCGAGACGTGTGATCGTCTGCCGCAGGTCGGCAATAAAACCCGCGGGATCCGACCGTGGCGGCGCGAGCTTCACAGTGCCAGCCACGGCGCGCGACCAACTGGACAGTCGGCAGGCAATGCTGTCGCCGATGTAGGCCGTCCAGCCCTGCTGCGCAAAACGCCGTGCGTGGTCAAGGGCAACAGGCGCGCGACCACTCAGGATAAGAACATTGGGCATGGTGGGGTTCTGTTCATCAGGTTTGATTGGGAACTTCAGGTTGTAGATTTGCATGCCGTCATGAAACGAAACCGCGACAAAAATCTCCAGCGGCAAGCTAACCCCTGGCCACGCCCCGCGCCCGCCCCAGCACACCGCTGCGCAGCGCGGCCAGGTCCAGCACGCGCAGCCCGCCGTACTCCACGGCAATCATGCCGTCGGCCTGCAGCGCCGTCAGCGCTTCATTGACCCGCTGGCGTGACAGGCCCACCAGGTAGGCCAGCTCCTGCTGGGTGATGCGCAGCACCTGCCCCACGCCGGGGCACAGCACCGGGTTGAACAGCGCGGCCAGGGACCTGGCCACGCGCACCTCGGGGTTGTTCATCCGGTCGATTTCACGGGCGGCAATGAACTGGCCCAGCCGCTCGTTGAGCTGCTTCATCACAAAGCGGTTAAAGCCAATCGAGTAGTCCAGCAGCCAGTGAAAGGTGTCGATCGGCAGGCCCGCCACGACGCTGCTGCGCAGGGCCTGCACGTTGTAGCGGTAGGGCTCGCGCTTGAGCGCGGTGCCCTCGCCAAACCAGCCGCCCGGCGGCAGCCCGGCGTAGGTGATGGTGTTGCCCTGGGCGTTGTCAGTGCTCATTTTCAACAGGCCTTCGACCACGCCAAACCACAGCGTCACGGGCCGGCCGATGCGGCAAACGTAGTCGCCGGGCAGCGCGTCGCCGATCTGCAGCTCCGCCAGGGCGCGCGCACGCTCGGGCGGCAGCAACAGCGGCAGCCACGGAATGCTCTGCAGCTCATCGGGCCGGGCCGGGCGGCGCTGGATCTGCATGGGCCGGTGGGCCAGGCCATCGCCGGGGTTGGCACTTAAGGGAAAGTCCGGGGGAGTGTTCACCCTTGAATTGTCGTCGGAACGACAACCCAACGTCAAACGCAGGCCTACGATGCGATTCACTTTCACACCATGACGACCATGCAGACCACCTTCCCCCGACTGCTTTTGGCCCACGCCGCCCAGCGCCCCGACGCGCCCGCCATGCGTGAAAAGGAATACGGCATCTGGCAAGCCCACAGCTGGTCGGCCATGGCCACGATGGTAGAGCGCATGGCCGCTGGTCTGCACCTGGCCGGGCTGCAGCGCGGGGAGCACATGGCTATCATCGGGGCCAACCGGCCACGCCTGTACGCCGCCATGCTGGCCGCGCAGTCGCTGGGGGCCATCCCCGTGGCGCTGTACCAGGACGCGGTGGGCACGGAGTGCATTTTCCCGATCAACAACGCGGGCATCCGTTTTGCGCTGGTGGAAGACCAGGAACAGGTTGACAAGCTGCTGGAGATCCGCAGCAGCTGCCCTGACCTGACGCATCTGATGTATGACGACCCGCGCGGCCTGCGCCACTACGCCGAGCCGGGCCTGCAGGCGCTGAGCACGCTGATTGAAACAGGCGCCGCGTTTGCCGCCAGCCACCCCGGCTGGTTCCAGGGTGAAGTCGACAAAACAGCGCCGGGCGATGTGGCGGCGATGTTTTTCACCTCGGGCACCACCGGCAACCCCAAGGGCGTGGTGCACACCCACCACACCCTGCTGGACCGCGCCCAGGCCGGGGCCACGTTCGACCAACTCACGAACCAGGAAGAAGTGCTGGCCTACATGCCGATGGCCTGGATCGGCCAGAACATCTTCAGCTACGCGCAGTGGCTGGCCTGCGGCTACGTGGTGAACTGCCCCGAAAACGCCAGCACTGTGACGATTGACCTGAAAGAAGTCGGCCCGACCTACTACTTCGCCCCGCCGCGCGTGTTTGAAGGCCTGCTGACCAGCGTGATGATCCGCATGGAAGACGCGGGCCGCCTCAAACGCGGCATGTTCCACTTTTTCATGGGCGTGGCCAAACGCGTCGGGCCGGACCTGATGAACGGCCAGCCCGTGGGCGCGCTGGACCGGCTGCTGTACGCCGCTGGCAAAGTCATGGTGTACGGGCCGCTGCGCAACACGCTGGGCTTTTCACGCGTGCGGGTGGCCTACACCGCCGGTGAGGCGATTGGCCCGGACCTGTTCACGTTCTACCGCTCCATCGGCATCAACATGAAGCAGCTCTACGGCTCGACGGAAACCGCCGTGTTTGTCTGCCTGCAGCCCGACAACCAGGCCCGGGCCGACACCGTGGGCGTGCCGATTGCCGGGGTGCAGATCAAGGTGGCCGACAACGGCGAGATCCTCGTCAAGTCCCCTGGCCTGCTCAAGGAATACTACAAAAACCCGGCCGCCACCGCCGAGGTGCTGACCGCCGACGGCTGGTACCACACCAGCGACGCAGGCTTCATCGACGCCAGCGGCCACCTGAAAATCATCGACCGCGTGAAAGACGTGGGCCGCCTGCAGGGCGGTGCGAACGACGGCGCGATGTTTGCGCCCAAGTATGTGGAAAACAAGCTCAAGTTTTTCCCCTTCATCAAGGAGGTGGTGGCCTACGGTGACGGCCGCGACCAGGTCGGTGTGTTCATCAACATCGACTTTGACGCGGTGGGCAACTGGGCCGAGCGGCGCAACCTGCCCTACGCGGGCTACACCGACCTGGCGCAAAAACCCGAGGTCTACCAGCTCATCAAGGAGTGCGTGGAAAAGGTCAATGCCGACCTGAGTGTGGACACGCTGCTGGCGGGCTCGCAGGTCAGCCGCTTCCTGGTGCTGCACAAGGAGCTGGACGCCGACGACGGCGAACTGACCCGGACCAACAAGGTGCGGCGCGGCTTCATTGCCGAGAAGTACCAGCCGTTGATCGACGCGCTGTATTCCGACAAAAAGCAGCAGTTCATTGAAACCGTGGTGAAGTTTGAAGACGGCCGCAGCGGCAGCGTCAGCGCCACGCTGGCCATCAGCGACAGCCAGACATTTGCACCGGTGAAAGCAGCAGCATGACCAAAAAGATAGGCGACGTCATCCTCGACGTGCAGAACATTTCGCTGAGTTTTGGCGGCGTCAAGGCGCTGCAGAACATCTCGTTCAATGTGCGTGAGCACGAGATCCGCGCCATCATCGGCCCCAACGGGGCAGGCAAAAGCTCCATGCTCAACTGCATCAACGGGGTTTACGCGCCGCAGCAGGGCTCGATCACCTTCCGGGCCCAGACCTTCAAACACATGAACAGCCGCCAGGTGGCGGTGATGGGCGTGGCCCGCACCTTCCAGAACCTGGCGCTGTTCAAGGGCATGAGCGTGCTGGACAACATCATGTCGGGCCGCAACCTGAAGATAAAAAGCAACCTCCTGTCGCAGGCTTTTCGCAACCCGTTCGGCATCGGCAAGGCCGAAAAAGAAGAAATCATGCACCGCGAGGCGGTCGAAAAAATCATCGACTTCCTGGAAATCCAGGCCTTTCGCAAAACCCCGGTCGGCCAGCTGCCCTACGGCCTGCAAAAGCGCGTGGACCTGGGCCGCGCCCTGGCCATGGAGCCGCAGGTGCTGCTGCTCGACGAACCCATGGCGGGCATGAACGTCGAGGAAAAACAGGACATGTGCCGTTTTGTGCTGGACGTGAACGACGAGTTCGGCACCACGGTGGTGTTGATCGAACACGACATGGGCGTGGTGATGGACATCTCGGACCGGGTGGTGGTGCTGGACTACGGCAAAAAAATTGGCGATGGCACACCGGACGAGGTACGGAGCAACCCCGACGTGATCAGCGCCTACCTCGGCACCTCCCACTAAGCAGCAGGGTTTCAACACATGGCATTCTTTCTAGAAACACTGCTGGGCGGCCTGATGGCCGGCATGCTGTATTCCCTCGTCGCGCTCGGTTTTGTGCTGATCTTCAAGGCCTCGGGTGTGTTCAATTTTGCGCAGGGTGCGATGGTGCTGTTTGGTGCCCTGGCCATGGCGCGGTTTTCCGAATGGATCCCGCAGTGGACCGGTATCCCCAGCCTGCTGTTCGCCAATCTGGCGGCCTTTGTCATCGCGGCGGTGGTGATGTTCATCGTCGCCTGGCTGATTGAATGTCTGGTGCTGCGCCACCTGGTCAACCAGGAAGGCGCCACGCTGCTGATGGCCACACTGGGCATCGCCTACTTCCTTGAAGGCCTGGGCCAGACCCTGTTCGGCAGCAGCATCTACAAGATCGACATCGGCATGCCCAAGGAGCCGATCTTCATCCTCGAATCCACCTTCCAGGGCGGTGTGCTGATCAACAAGGAAGACCTGATTGCGGCCGCCATTGCCGCCGCGCTGGTCGCCCTGCTGTCTGTGTTTTTCCAGAAAACCGCCACCGGCCGGGCCTTGCGTGCGGTGGCCGACGACCACCAGGCGGCCCAGTCGATCGGCATTCCCTTGAGGCGCATCTGGGTGATTGTGTGGTGCGTGGCCGGGGTGGTGGCGCTGGTCGCCGGCATGATCTGGGGCAGCAAGCTGGGGGTGCAGTTTTCACTGGCCACCGTCGCCCTGCGCGCCCTGCCGGTCGTGATTCTGGGTGGCCTGACGTCCGTACCCGGCGCCATCATCGGCGGGCTGATCATCGGCGTGGGCGAAAAGCTGTCCGAGGTCTATCTGGGCCCGGTTGTGGGCGGCGGCATCGAGATCTGGTTTGCGTACGTGCTGGCGCTGGGGTTTTTGCTGTTCAGGCCACAGGGCTTGTTCGGCGAAAAGATCATCGATCGCGTGTAGCTATGAAGCCCCCACGCTTTCCCACTTCGTGTGGACGCTGCCCCCCGAGGGGGCCGCTGCGCCTACGGCCCGGCAAAGCCGGTTCCGTGGCCCCTGCTTGCAGGTCGGGGACAGGACTATCGCTATGTTTTTAGTAGCTACTCCGGCAATAAATGCCTGGGCTATCGGCCTTTTTCAACCTCAAAACCCGGTTTTTCCATGATTTACAGAGAAAACGGCCAATTCAAAACCAGCTACCGGGCAGACAACCAGATCTTCCCGATCCTGCAGGATCGCATCGTGGTGGGTTTGTTCCTGCTGCTGGCCTTTGCGGTGGTGCCCCTGCTGGCGTCTGACTACCTGTTTCGCGCCATCATCATCCCTTTCCTGATCCTGTCGCTGGCGGCGCTGGGGGTCAATGTGCTGGTCGGTTACTGCGGACAAATCTCGCTCGGCTCCGGGGCCTTCATGGCGGTGGGGGCCTACGGCGCGTACAACTTTTTTGTGCGGGTGCCCGGCATGCCGCTGATCCCGGCGCTGGTGCTGGGCGGGCTGTGCGCCACGGTGTTTGGCATCTTTTTTGGCCTGCCCAGCCTGCGGGTCAAAGGCCTGTACCTGGCCGTGGCCACACTCGCGGCGCAGTTCTTCAGCGACTGGATGTTTCTGCGCATCAAGTGGTTCACCAATGACTCACCCTCGGGGTCCGTGTCGGTGGCGGGGCTGCAGGTGTTGGGCCTGCCGATTGACAGCGCGCTGTCCAAGTACTGGCTGTGCCTGAGCATTCTGGTGGTGGTGTCGTTGCTGGCCAAAAACCTGGTGCGCGGCGCAGTCGGCCGGGAGTGGATGGCCATCCGTGACATGGACGTGGCGGCGGCGGTGATCGGCATCCGACCGATGTACGCCAAGCTCAGCGCGTTCGCGGTCAGCTCGTTCATCATCGGCATGGCCGGGGCACTGTGGGCCTTTGTGTACCTGGGCGCGTGGGAGCCAGCAGCGTTTTCGGTGGACATCTCGTTTCGCCTGCTGTTCATGGTGATCATTGGCGGGCTCGGCTCCATCCTGGGGGGGTTTCTGGGCGCGGCCTTCATCACGATTTTGCCGATTGCCCTGAGCCAGGCCCTGCCCGCAGTGGCGGGTCTGTTTGGTTTTGCGGTATCCACCGCCGCGGTGTCGCATGCCGAGCTGATGATTTTTGGTGGCCTGATTGTGTGGTTCCTCATCGTGGAGCCGCACGGGCTGGCCCGGCTGTGGGCGGTGGCCAAACAGAAGCTGCGTCTGTGGCCCTTCCCCCATTGATTCCGCATTGATTTCTGCAAGTTTTTTCGCGTGCTTTGTTCAATAACTATCTGGAGACAACCATGAAAATTCGGCATTTGATTCTGGCCGTTGCTGCGATGGCAGCAGGCGCTTCGTCCCTGGTGAGCACGGCCGCGTTCGCGCAGGCCAAGGAGCAATTTTTCCCGCTGCTGTCTTACCGCACCGGCCCGTACGCGCCCAACGGTGTGCCCTGGGCCAACGGCAAACAGGACTACCTGAAGATGGTCAACGCCCGCGACGGCGGCATCAACGGCGTCAAGCTGACCTACGAAGAGTGCGAAACCGGCTACGCCACCGACCGGGGGGTCGAGTGTTACGAACGCCTGAAGGGTCGCCCGGGTGTGGCCGTGTTTGACCCCCAAGCCACGGGCATCACCTTTGCGCTGACGGAAAAAGTCACCGCCGACAAGATCCCGCTGATCACGCTGGGCTATGGCCTGTCGGTGGCGCAGGACGGCCAGGCCTTCAAGTGGAACTTCCCGCTGATGGGCAGCTACTGGACGGGCGCGGACATTCTGGTGCAGCACCTGGGTAAAAAAGAAGGCGGTCTGGACAAACTCAAGGGCAAAAAAATCGCGCTGGTCTACCACGACTCCCCCTTCGGCAAGGAGCCCATCCCGGTGCTGCAAGAGCGCGCCAAGATGCACGGCTTCGAGCTGCAGCTGATCCCCGTGACGGCACCGGGTGTGGAGCAAAAGTCCGCCTGGCTGCAGGTGCGCCAAAGCAAGCCTGACTTCGTCATGCTGTGGGGCTGGGGCGTGATGAACTCCACCGCCCTGAAAGAAGCCCAGGCCACCGGCTACCCGCGCGACAAGATGTACGGCGTGTGGTGGGCCGGTGCCGAGCCGGACGTGAAAGACGTGGGTGAAGGCGCCAAGGGCTACAACGCGCTGGCGCTCAACACCTCAGGCCAGCAGCCCAAGGTGATCCAGGACATCCTGAAACTGGTGCATGACAAAGGCCAGGGCACGGGTCCGAAAGATGAAGTCGGCCAGGTGCTGTACACCCGCGGGGTCATCATCCAGATGCTGAGCATCGAGGCCGTGCGTCGCGCGCAGGAGCGTTTTGGCAAGGGCCAGGTCATGACCGGCGAGCAGGTGCGCTGGGGTCTGGAAAACCTGGCCCTGGACCAGAAGAAGCTCGACGCGCTGGGCTTTTCCGGCATCATGCGGCCGCTGTCCACGTCCTGCTCGGACCACATGGGCTCCACCGCCGCACGGGTGCACACCTGGAACGGCAGCAAGTGGGAGTTCAGCTCGGACTTCATCCAGGCGGATGAGCAGATCCTCAAACCCATGATCAAGGCCGGTGCCGACAAGTACCTGGCAGACAAAAAGCTGGCCCGCCGCACTGCGGCCGACTGCCAAAGCTAGGCACACCCCCGTGACTTGATTGGTACACCCCCGGGGCTTCGCGCACTTCGTGTCGCATCGCCCTCCCCCTTGCAGGGGGCAACGCCTGCAGCCCGGCAAAGCCGGTTCTGCGGCGTTTGCGGACGAATACAGGACGTTCCGGCGGCCAGCAAACGCCAATTAACCAAGCTTGATTTATGACGCAAACCTCCCCCATCGTCCTGAACGTCAACGGCATCGAGGTGATTTACAACCACGTCATTCTGGTGCTCAAGGGTGTGTCCCTGCAGGTGCCCGAGGGCAAGATTGTGGCCATCCTGGGCGGCAACGGCGCGGGCAAAACCACCACGCTGCGCGCCATTTCCAACCTGCTCAAGGGTGAGCGGGGCGCGGTGACCAAGGGCTCGATCGAGCTGCGTGGCGAACGCATTGAAAACCTGGCCCCGGCCGACTTGGTGCAGCGCGGCGTGGTGCAGGTGATGGAGGGCAGGCACTGCTTTGCCCACCTGACGATTGAAGAAAATTTACTGACGGGCTCCTACACCCGCAAGGACAAAGCGGAGGTGGCGGCCAACCTGGACAAGGTCTACGCCTACTTCCCGCGCCTGAAAACACGGCGCACCTCGCAGGCGGCCTACCCCTCGGGCGGCGAGCAACAGATGTGCGCCATTGGCCGCGCCCTGATGGCCAACCCGTCCATGGTGCTGCTCGACGAGCCCTCGATGGGCCTGGCGCCGCAGATTGTCGAAGAGGTCTTTCACATCGTCAAAGACCTCAATCAGAAAGAAAAGGTCACCTTTCTGGTGGCCGAACAGAACACCAACATGGCGCTGCGCTACGCCGACTACGGCTACATCATGGAAAGCGGGCGCGTGGTGATGGACGGCGCCGCCAGCGACCTGGCCAACAACGAGGACGTGAAAGAGTTTTACCTCGGCGTGGGTGGCGGTGAACGCAAGAGCTTCAAGGACGTGAAAAGCTACAAGCGGCGCAAGCGCTGGCTGGCATAGATATGGCCCCCACGCTTTCCCACTGCGTGTGGACGCTGCCCCCCGAGGGGGCGCTGCGCCTGCGGCCTGGCAAAGCCAGTTCCGCGGCCCCTGCTGGGCAAAACACAGCACCCACAGTTTTTACCTGCGTGTGCGGCTCGTGCTTGTAAAGAGAAGAGCCGCTGCGGTTCCGCGTCTCTGACTGGTATTTGAAAGACAGACATGACTTCATTTTTTGATGCGCTTGAAACCCGCGAACCGGCTGTGCGTGAAGCGGCATTGATGACCGCATTGCCTGCGCAGGTCGCCCATGCGCAGGCCCATGTCCCAGCATTCGCCGAGATTTTTCAGGGGGTGGATGCGAAAACCATCACCTCCAGAGCCGCGCTGGCCCAGTTGCCGGTGACACGCAAACACGAGCTGCTGGCGCGGCAGCAGGCATCGCGCCAGGCGGGCGGGGATGTGTTTGGTGGCTTCAGTGCGCTGCGCTACGGCGCGCACATGCCGCAGGTGTTTGCCAGCCCTGGCACGATTTACGAGCCCGGTGGCACGCGGCGGGACTACTGGCGCATGGCACGGGCCATGTTTGCGGCGGGGTTTCGCCCCGGAGAGCTGATCCACAACAGCTTCAGCTACCACTTTGTGCCGGCTGGCTCGATGATGGAAACCGGCGCCCACGCGCTGGGCTGCACCGTGTTCCCCGGTGGCACCGGGCAGACCGAGCAACAAGTGCAGGCCATGGCCGAGCTGCAACCAGCCGGCTACATCGGCACGCCCAGCTTTCTGAAGATCATGGTGGACAAAGCCCAGGAGCTGGGCGTGCCGCTGCCCAGCGTGACCAAAGCGCTGGTGTCCGGCGAAGCCTTCCCGCCCAGCCTGCAGCACTGGCTGGCCGAGCGTGGAGTGGCCGCCTTGCAGTGTTATGCATCCGCTGACCTGGGTCTGATCGCCTACGAAACCACCGCCCGTGAGGGCCTGGTGCTGGACGAGGGCGTGATCGTCGAGATCGTGCGGCCCGGCACGGGTGACCCGGTGGCCGAAGGCGAAGTCGGCGAGCTGGTGGTCACCACCCTGAACCCCGACTACCCGCTGATCCGCTTTGGCACGGGTGATTTGTCGGCGGTGCTGCCAGGCCCCTGCCCCACCGGGCGCACCAACGCGCGCATCAAGGGGTGGATGGGCCGGGCGGACCAGACGGTCAAAGTGCGCGGCATGTTTGTCCACCCCGGCCAGGTGGCAGCGATTACCAAGCGCTTCGCAGAAGTTGCCAAGGCGCGCCTGGTGGTGACGGGTGAAATGGCCAACGACAGCATGACGTTTCTGGTCGAGACGCACACCGCGCCCGGCCAGACTGAGGGGCTGGAGCAGCGCATCAGCGAGGCGATTCGCGACGTCACCAAGCTGCGCGGCCAGGTGCAGCTGGTGGCGGCGGGCAGCCTACCGAACGACGGCAAGGTGATCGAGGACGCCCGCAGCTACCAATGAGAAAAACACGCATGCCCCGGCACCCCGGGCGTGAATAACCAAGAGGGTACAAGCCCTTACGTAGTTCCCGTCATGAATTTCCGGGCCACAGACCTTAGACTCTGCTCCGGACTGAATTTAACCCGGAGATTTTCATGAAACGCCTGCTCGTTCTCGCTGTTGCCGCTGCAGCCCTGATGGCCAACGCACAAACCTATCCCGGCTCCAAACCGATTTCGATCGTGGTGCCGTTTGCCGCTGGCGGCCCGACCGACCGCGTGGCACGCGACCTGGCTGAAGCCATGCGCAAGTCCATGGGTGCAGGCGCTAACTTCGTGGTGGAAAACGTCAACGGCGCGGGTGGCACCATCGGCGCGACCAAGGTGGCCAAAGCTGCACCAGACGGCCACACGCTGCTGCTGCACCATATCGGCATGGCCTCGTCGCCTGCGCTGTACCGCAAGCTGCAGTACAAAACGCTGGAGGACTTCGAGTACCTGGGCATGATCAACGAAGTGCCGATGACCATCATCGGCAAACCGCAACTCACGGCCAACACCTACCGTGACTTTGAAAGCTACATCCGCACCAATGCGGGCAAGTTGAACATCGCCCACGCGGGTCTGGGTTCAGCCTCTCACCTGTGCGGCCTGATGTGGCAAGCGGCCATCAACGCCAAAGAAGCCATGACCACCATCCCGTTTGGCGGCACCGCCCCGGCGATGAATGCGCTGGTCGGCGGCCAGGTCGACATGATGTGTGACCAGACCACCAACACCACCAGCCAGATCGAGGCTGGCCGCGTCAAGGCGTTTGCCGTGACCACCGCCAAGCCGCTGTCCAACAACAAGCTGCTCAAGGACTACCCGACGCTGCAGGAAATGGGCCTGAAAGGCTTTGACCTGACCATCTGGCACGGTCTGTATGCCCCCAAAGGCACACCACCCGCCGTGGTGGCGCAGCTGAACACGGCCCTGAAACTGGCCCTGAAAGACCCTGACTTCATCAAGAAACAGGAAGGTCTGGGCGCCGTGGTCATCACCGACAAGCGTGTGGAGTCTGCCGAACACAAAGCCTTTGTGTCCGCACAGATCAACAAGCTCAAACCCGTGATCGAAGCCGCTGGCAAGTTTGCCGACTGATCCTGGCCCGCGCCCGTGACCGCGAAGGTCACGACCCCATCAGCCGCCCGGCTTTGCCTGGCGGCTTTTTTCATGGGGCCACCGTTTAGGCACTGGTTTCACCGGGTTGAGGGGCACCGGGCAACAAGGTATCGTCAATGCTCAACACGTCGCGGGACATCCCCCAGACGCTTTCAGGAGCCATTGATGCCATTTTTCAAACAAATCCCCCTTCTAGCCCAGGCTTTCATTGCCGGTTCAGCTACGTTTTTAATAGCATCTTCCGCGCTGGCGCAGGGGGCTTGGCCGACCAAACCAGTGAAGATCGTGGTGCCGTTCGCCCCCGGCGGCACCACCGACATCCTGGGACGCGCCATGGCGACCGAGTTGACCAAGGCGTTCGGCCAGTCCTTCATCGTGGAGAACCGCACCGGCGCGGGCGGCAACATTGGCGCGGATGTGGTCGCCAAGTCCCCGGCCGACGGCTACACCCTGCTGATGGGCACCGTGGGCACCCACGGCATCAACAAGGCGCTGTACGCCAAGATGCCCTACGACTCGGAAAAAGACTTTGCGCCCATCACGTTGGTGGCCGGGGTGCCCAACGTGATGGTCATGAACACCGACAAGGCCGCCGCGCTAGGCATCAACAACGTCGCGGACTTCATCCGCTACGCCAAGGCCAACCCGGCCAAACTGAGCATGGCGTCGGCCGGCAACGGCACGTCCATCCATCTGGCGGGTGAGTTGTTCAAGTCCATGACCGGCACCTTCATGCCGCACATTCCCTACCGCGGCTCCGGCCCCGCCATGCTGGACCTGGTGGGCGGCAATGTGGACGTGATGTTTGACAATCTGCCATCAGCCATGCCGCAGATCAAGGCCGGCAAACTCAAGGCCTTTGGCGTGACCAGCGCCCAGCGCTCGGCCGCCCTGCCCGACGTGCCCACCATTGAGCAAGCCGGCCCGGTGAAAGGCTATGAAGCCAGCTCCTGGTTCGGCCTGCTGGCCCCGGCAGGCACCCCGCCAGACGTGGTGCTGCGCATTCAGCAGGAAGTCGCCAAATCCTTCAACAACCCGGCCGTCAAGGAAAAACTGCTGGCGCAGGGCGCCATCCCTGGTGGCAACACACCCCAGCAGTTCAGCGCCTTCATTGAGGCCGAGCACAAAAAATGGGCCCGGGTGGTGAAGGCGTCTGGCGCGAAGGTGGACTGAAAACCCGGTGGCCTAAACGCCCCAGGTGATGTCGTTGGCGTCCTGGTGGCAATGGCGCAGCAAGTCGATGAACGGCACGGCGCGCTGGCGCAACGCGGGCTCGTCGGTGGCGGGCGTCACGCCCTGCGCCGTCGCTTGCCTAGCGTCTTGTTCTTCACTGGCTACAGCCGCTTCGATGGCCGTGATGGCGGCTGGCATCTGATCGACCAGGATGATGCCGGTGCGCCCGGCGTCCTTGCCGATGATCTCCAGCATCTGGCGGCCGGTGGCGTCCAGCATGATCACATCGCCCGCATTTTTTGACTTGAATTTGTACAGCATGCCATGGTCCTGAAGTTGAAAGTAGCACCTCATTATGGGCAGCTTTCAGGAGCGGGTTTGTAGGTCACCTTCACCGGTTGTGGGTTTGGCACATGGCGGAAAATACGGCGATGTTCAATATTGCACCCGTCCAAAAGCCCGCGGTTCAGGCCCTCACGCAAGACGGCCTGAGCCTGCTCCAGCCCGACGAATTCACCCGCACGCTGGGCCTGGACGCCCCCGGCTGGGCCGAGGGCTGGGCGCAACTCAGCACCGCCTGGAACCGCTTGCCGCCTGACGCGCACCTCAAAGACGGCGGCCATTACCGCCAGCGCCGCCACGCCTGCTGGGTGCAGGACCTGGCGGCCGACACCCTCACACCGACCCCGCACCGCGCCCACTGGCAGCCGACCGACTACAACGCGCTGCACGGCGGGTTCGAGCGATGGTTTGACCCGATCGAGCCCGCTGTGGCCGCCGCCCCGGCCTGGACCGAACTGCTGGCCAGCCTGGGCCGCTTGTTCGCGCGTGTGCGCCCGGTGGCGCGCTGGCACATCGAGGCGCACCAGTTCCGCATCGACACCGCCGGTGGCGTGGGCCGCCCCACACCGGAAGGCGCGCACCGCGACGGCGTGGACTTTGTGGTGGTGCTGATGGTGGGCAGGCAGGGCGTGAAAGGCGGCGAGACCCGCGTGTTTGACGCACACGGCCCGCACGGCATGCGTTTTGTGATGCAGGCCCCGCTGACCGCGCTGCTGCTGGACGACGAGCGCGTGATTCACGAAACCACGCCGATTCTTCCGCAGCACGAAGGCGCCACCGACGGCCACCGCGACACGCTGGTGCTGACCTACCGCGCGGCGGGTTTTCAGGCACCCTGACCCCGGGATACATCACGGGTAAACCCGTGATTGACGCATTTAGTTTAAGCCTCAACAATTTAGACCTAGATCAACTCCTGGGTTTGCACCATGCGTTTTTTGTGTCTGGGCGGCGGTCCCGCTGGTTTGTACTTTGCATTGCTGATGAAGCTGCAGCACCCGGCCCACCAGGTGACGGTGGTCGAACGCAACCGCGCCTTTGACACCTTTGGCTGGGGGGTGGTGCTGTCAGACCAGACGCTGGCCAATTTGCAGGCCGCCGACCCGGTCAGTGCGCAGCAGATCGGTGATGCCTTCAACCACTGGGACGATGTGGAGATGTTTTTCAAGGGCCGCAGCGTGCGCTCGGGCGGCCACGGCTTTTGCGGCATCGGGCGCAAGCACTTGCTCAACATCCTGCAAGAACGCTGCCTGGCGCTGGGCGTGGACCTGGTGTTTGAAACCGATGTGCAGGACGACCAGGCGCTGGCCGCGCACTACCAGGCCGACCTGGTGGTGGCCTGCGACGGGCTGAACAGCCGCGTGCGCACCCGTTACGCCGCCACTTACCAGCCCGACGTGGAACTGCGCGACTGCCGGTTTGTGTGGCTGGGCACAAACAAGACCTTTGACGCCTTCACCTTCGCCTTCGAGCGCACCGAGCACGGCTGGTTCGCCGCCCACGCCTACCCGTTCAACGCCGACACCTCGACCTTCATTGTGGAAACTCCGCAGGCCGTGTGGCAGGCCCACGGCCTGGACCAGATGAGCCAGGCCGAGGGCATCGCCTTCTGCGAACGGCTGTTTGCCAAGTACCTGGACGGCCAGCCGCTAATGAACAACGCCACCCATGTGCGCGGCTCGGCGATCTGGATCCAGTTTCCGCGCGTGGTGTGCCAGCGCTGGGTGCATGTTGAAACGGTGGCGGGGAAACCAGTGCCCATCGTGCTGATGGGCGACGCCGCGCACACCGCGCACTTCTCGATTGGCAGCGGCACCAAGCTGGCGCTGGAAGACGCGATCGAGCTGGCGCGCTGCCTGGCCACCGCACCCGACACGGCCGCCGCCCTGCACACCTACGAGGCCCTGCGCTCGATAGAGGTGCTCAAAATCCAGAACGCGGCGCGCAACTCGACCGAGTGGTTTGAAAACGTGGACCGCTACAGCGCCCTGGACGCCGAGCAGTTTTTTTACTCCATGATGACGCGATCACAGCGCATCAGCCATGAAAACCTGCGGGTGCGGGACGCCCACTGGCTGCGGGGCTACGAGCAGTGGTTGGCCAGGACAGGCACCACCCACGACGCGCCACCACCGATGCTGCTGCCCCTCACCGTGCGAAGCATCACCTTGAAAAACCGCATCGTTGTCTCCCCCATGGCGACCTACAGCGCCATCGACGGGCTGGTGCAGGACTTTCACCTGGTCCACCTGGGCGCACGGGCGCTGGGCGGCGCGGCGCTGGTGATGGTCGAGATGACCGCGCCGTCGCCCGACGGGCGCATCACCCCCGCCTGCACCGGCCTGTGGACCGACGCGCAAGGCCAGGCGTTGGGGCGCATCGTGGACTTTGTCCATGCGTCCGGCCAGGGGGCGAAGATTGGCTTGCAGCTGGGGCACAGCGGGCCCAAGGGCTCGACCCAGGTCGGCTGGGCGCAGCCGGACGAACCGCTGGCCGAGGGCAACTGGCCGCTGCTGGCCGCCAGCGCCGTGGCCTACGGCCCCACCAACCAGACCCCGCAGGCCATGACCCGGCAGGACATGGACCGGGTCACTGCGGACTTTGTCAGCGCCACCCGCCGCGCCGCGCGGGCCGGGTTTGACTGGCTGGAGCTGCATTGCGCCCACGGCTACCTGTTGTCGAGTTTCATCACCCCGCTGACCAACCACCGCCAGGACGGCTACGGCGGCAGCCTGGCCCAGCGCTGCCGCTTCCCGCTGGAAGTGTTCAGCGCCATGCGGGCGGTGTGGCCGGCCGATTTGCCGATGAGCGTGCGCATTTCCGCGCACGACTGGGCCCCGGGCGGCCACACGGCCGACGACGCCGTGGCCATCGCCCGGCTCTTCAAGGCCGCTGGGTGTGACGTGATCGATGTGTCGTCCGGCCAGACCACTCGGGCCGCCAAGCCGGTGTACGGCCGCATGTACCAAACCCCGTTTGCCGACCGCATCCGCAACGAAGTGCGCATCCAGACCATGGCGGTCGGCGCGATCACCGAGGCCGACCAGGTCAACAGCATCATCGCCGCCGGTCGCGCCGACCTGTGCGCACTGGCCCGACCGCACCTGGCCGACCCCGCCTGGACACTGCACCAAGCCGCGCAGCTGCAAAACCGGCAGGTTCGCTGGCCCCAGCCCTATGAAAGTGGCCGGGACCAGCTCTACAAAGAGATTTTTAAGCAAAACCTGCCGCTAGCCTAGGTTTACATTGCCTGTACAGCTATTAATTTAATAGCAAATTACCTCCCAAGGAAACCCATGGACCTGGAAGCCCGAGGCCACAGCGAACACCCGGACACCCTGCGGCTGTGGCTGCGCTTGCTGACCTGCACCCAACTCGTGGAAAAGCAGGTGCGCGCCCAGCTGCGTGCGCAGTTCGACACCACGCTGCCGCGTTTTGACCTGATGGCGCAGCTGGAGCGCAGCCCGGACGGGCTGAAGATGAACGAGCTGTCGCGCCGGATGATGGTGACCAGCGGCAATATCACCGGCATCACCGACCAGCTGGTCACCGAAGGGCTGGTCGAGCGGGTCGACGTGGAAGGCGACCGCCGCGCCTACCGCGTGCGCCTGACCGCGCCCGGCAGCCGTCTGTTTGCCGAGATGGCGCGCCAGCACGAGGCCTGGATCAGCCGCGCATTTGAAGGCCTGTCGGCCAGCGACGTGGCCACGTTGCACCAGCTGCTGGGCCGCGTCAAACAGCATCAACAACCCGCCTCCCCCTCTCTTGAAAGCCCCGCGCCATGAAGCACTACATCCCCGCCAGCAACCCCATGCACGCGCAGTTCAGCGCCCTGGCCGACCGCAGCACCGAGCATTTCGCCTTTGCCGTCGAAGGCGGCGTGGCCACCTTGACGCTGAACCGCCCGGCGCGCAAAAACCCGCTGACCTTTGCCTCCTACGCCGAGCTGCGTGACCTGTTCCGCGCGCTGAACACCGCCACCGACGTGCAGGCGGTGGTGCTGACCGGCGCGGGCGGCAACTTCTGCTCGGGCGGAGATGTACACGAGATCATCGGCCCGCTGACCCACATGCGCACGCCCGAGCTGCTCGAATTCACCCGCATGACGGGCGACCTGATCAAGGCCATGCGCGCCTGCCCGCAGCCCATCGTTGCGGCGATTGACGGGATTTGTGCCGGGGCCGGGGCCATGATGGCGCTGGCCGCCGACCTGCGCCTGGGCACGCCCCAGGCCAAAACCGCGTTTTTGTTCACCCGCGTGGGCCTGGCCGGGGCCGACATGGGGGCCTGCGCGCTGCTGCCGCGCCTGATCGGCCAGGGCCGCGCGTCCGAGTTGTTGTTCACCGGCCGCGTGATGACGGCGGCCGAGGGGCTGCAGTGGGGGTTTTTCAACAGCCTGCACGACAGCGCGGACCTGCCCACCCAGGCGCAGCAACTGGCCCAGCAGCTGGCCAGCGGCCCCACCTTTGCCCACGGCATGACCAAAACCATGCTGCACCAGGAATGGGCCATGACGCTGGACCAGGCCATCGAGGCCGAGGCCCAGGCCCAGGCCATCTGCATGCAAACGCAGGACTTCACCCGCGCCTACGAGGCGTTTGCGGCCAAACAGCAGCCGGTCTTCAAAGGGGACTGACACCATGACGCCGCCCATCACTCATCTGAGCCTGCCGTTTTTTGACTATGTGCATCAGCGCCTCGGCCAACAGCTGGCGGCCTGGGTCCCGCACCAGCACGTCGACGAGCAGGACGACCGCCGCGCCTGCCGGGAATGGGTGCAGCGGCTGGGCAGCGCAGGCTGGCTGCGCTACTGCGTGCCCGCCGGGGACGGCGGGGCCTGGGGAGGCGCGCTGCCCACGCTGGACTCCCGCGCACTGGTGGTGCTGCGGGAAGCGCTGGCGTTTCACTCGCCGCTGGCGGACTTTGCCTTCGCCATGCAGGGCCTGGGCAGCGGGGCCATCACCCTGGCCGGCACCCCCGCGCAGCAGGCCGCCTACCTGCCGGCCGTCGCCAGGGGCGACAAAATCGCGGCTTTCGCCCTCAGCGAGGCCGATGCCGGGTCCGACGCCGGGGCCATGCGCACCCGCGCGCAGGCGTCAGGGGGTGGCTGGGCCCTGAATGGCAGCAAAACCTGGATCAGCAACGGCGGCATCGCCGACTTCTACGTCACCTTTGCCAAAACAGAGCCCGAGGCGGGCACCCGCGGTATCACGGCCTTCATCGTCGATGCTGACAACGCCGGGCTGGACAGCAGCCAGCACATCGCCGTGATGGCCCCGCACCCGCTGGCCACGCTGGTGTTTGACCACTGCCAGTTGCCCGCCGACGGCCAGCTGGGCGCGCTGAATGGCGGCTTCAAGCTGGCGATGCAGACGCTGGACATCTTCCGCGCGTCGGTGGCGGGTGCGGCGCTGGGCATGGCGCGCCGGGCGCTGGTCGAGGCCATTGACTTCGCCAAACAGCGCGCCATGTTCGGCCAGCACCTGGCCGACTTCCAGCTGACACAGGCCAAGCTGGGCGAGATGGCCGCGCTGGTCGATGCCGCCGCCCTGCTGACCTACCGCGCCGCCTGGCTGCGTGACGACGGTGAACACACCCGCCTGGCCAGCGGCACCGCCATCAGCGCCCCAGCGCGGCAGGCGCTGACGGTGGCCGCCGCCATGGCCAAAATGACGGCCACCGAAAACGCCCAGCGTGTCATCGACATGGCGCTGCAGATGCACGGCGGGCTGGGGGTGAAGGTGGGCACCAAGGTCGAAAGCCTGTACCGCGACATCCGCGCCCTGCGCATTTACGAAGGGGCCACGGAGGTCCAGCAACTGATCATCGGCAAAGCGGTGTTGCAGCCATGACCACATCCGGCGAATCCAACCACCCCATGGACCGGTTTGTAGCCGACCGGCTGCCACCGCCCGACCAATGCCCGCTGCGGGTGTACACGCTGCCCGACATGCAGATCGCCGACCGAGCCAACCTGGTGGCGACGCTGTTCGAGCGAGCCCTGGACGCGGGGCATGCCGAGCGGCCGTTTTTGCGCTCGGACACCGTCACGCTGACGTACTTGGAGGCACAGCACCGGGTCCGCCAGATCGCCGAGGTGCTGCGCCGGCACTTCCAGCTGCTGCCGGGCAACCGGGTACTGCTGCGCGGCGGCAACTCCATCGACATGGCGCTGGCCTGGCTGGGGGTGGTGCACGCAGGCGGGGTGGCCGTGGCGTCCATGCCGCTGCTGCGTGCCCGGGAAATCAGCGAGACCATCACCAAAGCCCAGCCCACGCTGGCCCTGTGTGAGGTAAGCCTGCTGGATGAATTGAACACGGCCGCCAGTGCAAGCGCCTGCGGTCACCTGCCCATCGTGCCTTTCAACGCACCTGGCGACCCTGCATCCCTGGAGGCGCTGTGTGCGACTCAGCCGGGCACGGCAAGCGCCCACGCCACGGCAGCCGACGACATCGCCATGATGGCCTTCACCTCGGGCACCACCGGTACCCCGAAGGCCGCCCTGCACAGCCACCGCGACATCCTGGCCGCCTGCGAGGCCTGGCCGCGCCACGTGCTAAAGGCCACCCCCGATGACATCGTGGTGGGCTCGCCACCCCTGGCCTTCACCTTTGGCCTGGGCGGCCTCCTGGTGTTCCCGATGTGGGCGGGCGCGTCGGTCTATTTCCCCAGCGGCCCCTACACCCCGGCCGGTTTGGTTCAGCGCATCCACGACGTGGGTGCCACCATCTGCTACACCGCCCCGACGTTTTACCGGCAGATGGCCCCGTTTGCCGCACAATATGGCCCCACCCGCCTGCGGATCTGCGTCAGCGCCGGCGAGGGCCTGCCCGATGCCACACGCCAGCTGTGGAAGGCGGCCACCGGCATCGACCTGCTGGACGGCATCGGCGCCACAGAGATGTTTCACATCTTCATTTCCTCGTCGGGCGCAGCCATCAAACCTGGTGCCGTGGGCCAAGTGGTGCCCGGCTACAGCGCCAAAGTGGTGGATCCGCAAGGGGTAGAAGTCCCACGCGGTACCGTCGGCTCGCTGGCAGTGCAAGGGCCGACGGGCTGCCGCTACCTGGACGACCCCAGGCAAAGCCACTACGTCAAGGACGGCTGGAACTACCCCGGGGACGCCTTTGTGCAGGACGTGGATGGCTATTTTTTCTACCAGGCCAGAGGCGACGACATGATCATCACCTCGGGCTACAACGTCGCTGGGCCGGAAGTCGAAAGTGCCTTGCTGCTGCACCCGGCCGTGGCCGAGTGCGGTGTCATCGGGCAAGCCGACCCCGAGCGCGGCATGATCGTCAAAGCATTCGTCGTACTGAAACCGGGGCACACGGCCGGCGCAGCCCTGGTCAAAACCCTGCAGGACCACGTCAAATCCACTCTGGCCCCGTTCAAATACCCACGCCAGATCGTGTTCAGGGACACCCTGCCCCGCACGGAAACCGGCAAACTTCAACGCTTTAAACTGCGCGAGATATGAAATTCACAACCCAAAAAATGGTGCGCTTCCACCATTGCGACCCAGCCGGCATCGTCTTCTACCCGCAGTTTTTTTACCTGCTGCATGAGGTGCAGGAAGACTTTTTGGCGCACATCGGCTTCCCGGAACACGAGCTGATCAAAAGCGGCATCGGTGTGCCCATCGTCGATCTGAAAACCGAGTTTTTGGGCATGTGCCGCAACGGCGATCAGCTGCTGCTGTCGCTGACGCTGAGCAAAATTGGCAACGCCAGCCTAGGCATGCAGTACGAAATCACCGCCGCAGGCGACGCCTATGGTGATCACCCGCCCGTCCGGCTCCGCGCACACGGTATCGTGGTGTATTCCCAGGTGCCCGGCGGCAAAGCCGTGCGCATCCCGGACAACCTTCGCGCCGCGCTGACACCCTACCTGGACACGCCCGCATGATGCAACGCATTCACCCCCCCGGCTGGGCAGAACCCAAAGGCTACGCAAATGGCGTGCTGGCCACCGGTGCGCAGCTGTACATTGGCGGACAGATTGGCTGGAACGCCCAGCAACAATTCGAGAGCGACGACTTCGTGGCGCAGACCCGGCAGGCCCTGCAGAACATCGCCGCAGTCCTCGTCGCCGCTGGCGCAGCGCCTGAACACATGGTGCGCATGACCTGGTACATCACCGACCGCCACGAGTACACCGCGCGGCTGAAAGAAATTGGTGCAGCCTACCGGCAGGTGCTAGGCAAAAACTTCCCTGCCATGACCTGCGTTCAGGTGGCGGGGTTGGTGGAAGAACGGGCGCTGGTCGAGATTGAAGTCACCGCCGTATTGCCTACCCACCGCTGACACCTGACGCCAGATGTTTTCTGGCGTTGTTTGGACAGAGCGCCGCAACTGAAAAGTTCGTCAGGGGAAATATAAAAGAACCCCAGAAAGCAAAAAACCCACTGAAAGTGGGTTTTTTGCTACCAACCTGAAAGGTATGGAATTTGGTTGCGCGGGCAAGATTTGAACTTACGACCTTTGGGTTATGAGCCCAACGAGCTACCAGGCTGCTCCACCGCGCGGTATTTCTAAATTATAACTGAATTATCAGCTTTTTGCGACTTCTGCAGAAGTATCTTCAACAGACTCAGCGCGATCCACCAATTCAACCAAAGCCATCGGGGCGTTGTCACCCACGCGGAAACCCATTTTCAAAATACGGGTATAGCCACCTGGACGGGTTTTGAAGCGGGGGCCCAGTTCAGCAAACAGCTTCACCACCATGTCGCGGTCACGAAGGCGGTCAAACGCCAGGCGTTTGTTGGCCAGCGTAGGCTCTTTGGCCAGCGTGATCATGGGCTCAACCACACGGCGCAATTCTTTGGCTTTCGGCAAAGTTGTTTTGATGACTTCATGCTGAAGCAGCGAATTCATCATGTTGCGCAACATCGCCAAACGATGTGAGCTAGTCCGATTCAGTTTACGTAGTCCGTGTCCGTGTCGCATAGTATTTTTCCTTTTTAATAATCAGACAGCCGTATCAGGTACTGCCTGTGCGCCATCCCGAAGGATGGTCAATTTGAATTATCGCTTGTCCAGGCCGGCGGGTGGCCAGCTTTCCAGACGCATACCCAATGTCAGACCGCGGGAAGCAAGAACTTCCTTGATCTCATTCAAAGATTTACGACCGAGATTCGGTGTCTTCAACAACTCGTTTTCCGTGCGCTGAATCAAATCACCGATGTAGTAAATGTTTTCAGCTTTCAAGCAGTTCGCTGAACGAACCGTCAACTCAAGCTCATCAACCGGACGCAACAAAATGGGGTCAAACTGTTGCGAACTGCGTTGCACTGGCGCATCAAATGCAGCCAGCTCATTGCCTTCGAGTTGTGCAAACACTGCCAACTGCTCAACCAAAATCTTGGCCGATGCACGGACCGCATCTTCAGCAGACACAGCACCATTGGTTTCGATTTCCAGCACCAACTTGTCGAGGTCGGTACGCTGCTCAACACGTGCGCTCTCAACGGTGTAGCTGACGCGCTTGACAGGTGAAAAAGAAGCGTCCAGAACAATACGGCCGATCGACTTTGGTGACTCGTCGCCATAACGACGTTGATTGCCAGGCACATAACCACGGCCATTTTCAACCTTGATCTGCATGTCAATTTTGCCACCGTGCGACAAATTAACAATCACGTGCTCAGGATTGACAATTTCAACATCGTGAGGCGTCTGAATATCAGCAGCCGTGACAGGACCTTCACCATCTTTACGCAGGCTCAACGTCACTTCTTCACGGTTGTGCAGCTTGAACACAACACCCTTGAGGTTCAACAAAATGTTGACCACATCTTCTTGAACACCATCAATAGACGAGTACTCGTGCAAAACACCAGCGATCGTCACCTCAGTTGCAGCGTGGCCAACCATCGAGGACAACAGAACGCGGCGCAATGCATTGCCCAACGTGTGGCCGTAACCACGCTCGAAAGGTTCCAGAGTGACCTTGGCGCGATTCACGCCAAGTTGCTCCACATTGATAGTTTTTGGTTTCAACAAATTAGTCTGCATGCAGTCTTCCTCTCAATACCCTCAGTTCGTTACACCGATAAGGCTGACGAAGCACACCCTGTCAATACGGTGCCCCGTACCGCAGGGAACGAAATTAGCGGGAATAGAGCTCGACGATCAACGATTCGTTGACATCAGCAGCAAACTCGTCGCGATCAGGCACTTTCTTGAAGGTGCCTTCGCCCTTCTCAATGCTGACCTCAACCCAAGCAGGCATGCCAACTTGCTGCGCCAGCTGCAAAGCCTCGGCAACACGGATCTGCTTCTTGGACTTCTCGCGCACAGCAATGACATCACCTGTCTTCACCATGTAGGAAGGAATATTCACGGATTGACCGTTCACCGTGATCGCTTTGTGCGACACCAACTGGCGCGATTCGGCACGTGTAGAGCCGAAGCCCATGCGGTAAACGACGTTGTCGAGACGGCATTCAAGGATGAACAACAAATTGGCGCCGGTGTTGCCCTTGCGACGATCTGCTTCTTCAAAATACCGACGGAACTGCTTTTCCAAAACGCCGTACATGCGTTTGACTTTTTGCTTCTCGCGGAGCTGAAGACCAAAATCAGAGGTACGGGTGCCCGAAGTACGGCCATGTTGGCCAGGCTTGGAGTCAAATTTGGCTTTGTCGCTGATGGAGCGGCGGGCGCTTTTCAGGAAAAGATCAGTGCCTTCACGGCGTGAGAGTTTAGCCTTGGGGCCAAGATAGCGTGCCACGTGTAGTTCCTTATTTATCTGCTGCAGTTCATGCAGGAGCCTTCGGCGTGTGCCTAATGGCGGTGGGCTTGTTGTCAGCGCAAAAACTGAATTGGCCCTGTATGACCAATCCAGCAGCGACAACATTAAATACGGCGACGTTTCTGAGGACGGCAACCATTGTGTGGCACTGGTGTCACGTCGGCAATCGAATTGATGCGAATGCCAAGTGCGCCCAATGCGCGAACAGAAGACTCACGGCCAGGGCCCGGGCCTTTGATTTCGACATCAAGGTTCTTGATGCCTTGTTCAATGGCGGCACGACCGGCGACCTCAGAAGCAACCTGAGCTGCAAATGGTGTCGACTTGCGCGAGCCTTTGAAACCCTGACCACCGGACGATGCCCAAGAAAGCGCATTGCCTTGACGGTCAGTGATCGTGATGATCGTATTGTTAAAAGAAGCATGCACGTGGGCGATACCATCGGCTACGTTTTTGCGTACTTTTTTGCGAACGCGCTGGGCAGCGCTGTTATTGGGTGACTTTGCCATGAGGACCTCTAAATTATTTCTTCAGGGACGCAGCGGCCTTGCGCGGACCTTTGCGGGTACGAGCATTCGTCCGTGTACGCTGGCCGCGCATTGGAAGCCCACGCCGATGGCGGAAACCCCGGTAGCAACCGATGTCCATCAGGCGTTTGATGTTCATCGTGGTTTCACGACGCAAATCACCCTCAATGGTGAACAACGCGATCTGATCACGGATTTTTTCCAGATCACCATCGGTCAGATCTTTGACTTTTTTAGCATAAGCGATATCGCATGCTTCGCAGATTTTGCGAGCACGTGTACGGCCAATGCCAAAAATTGCAGTCAAACCAATCTCAGCATGTTGCTGAGGCGGAATATTAATACCAGCGATACGAGCCATTTTCGTCCTCTAAAACTCTTGAAAATCAGCCTTGACGCTGTTTATGACGTGGATCTGTACAGATCACGCGAACAACACCCTTGCGGCGGATTACCTTGCAGTTACGGCAAATTTTCTTAACCGATGCTGAAACTCTCATTTATTTCTCCTTAACTTTTCCAGAAATTCAACGTACTTAACAACTGATCAGTTGCCGACGGAGGTTTTGAAGTTTGCCTTTTTGAGCAAAGACTCATACTGTTGCGACATCATGTAGTTCTGCACTTGTGCCATGAAGTCCATCGTCACAACCACGATAATCATCAAGGAAGTTCCGCCAAAGTAAAAGGGTACGTTGTATTTCAATATCAGAAACTCAGGCAACAAACACACAAAGGTGATGTAAACCGCACCTGCCAATGTTAAACGTACAAGGATTTTATCAATGTACCGAGCAGTCTGATCACCGGGCCTAATTCCGGGAATGAAAGCACCGCTCTTTTTCAAATTGTCGGCTGTTTCCCTGCTATTGAATACAAGCGCTGTATAAAAGAAGCAGAAAAACACAATCGCAGCGGCATACAGCAGGACGTAAATTGGCTGGCCTGGTGTGAGAGCTCCAGCGATATCCTTCAACCAAACCATGCTTTCACCAGAACTGAACCAGCCAACAACCGTCGCAGGCAGCAAAATGATAGAGGAGGCAAAGATTGGAGGGATAACACCTGCCATGTTCAACTTCAATGGCAAATGAGATGACTGGCCACCATAAACCTTGTTACCGACCTGGCGCCGAGCATAGTTGACCAATATCTTCCTCTGCCCGCGCTCAACGAAAACAACGAAGTACGTCACGAGCACTACAACCATGACGATCAATATAGCAATAAGAATACTCATTGCACCAGTTCTGACCAGTTCTAACAGACCACCCATCGCATTGGGCAGACCAGCAGCAATACCAGCGAAAATCAAGATCGAAATACCGTTACCTAATCCACGCTCGGTTATCTGCTCACCCAACCACATCAAAAACATCGTTCCAGCGGTCAAACTCACAACAGCAGTCATCCGAAAACCGAAACCAGGATCCAAAACCAACCCGGGTGAACTTTCTAGCGCAACAGCGATACCAACAGACTGAAACAGTGCAAGGCCTAGGGTGCCGTATCTGGTGTACTGTGTGATTTTTCGGCGACCACTTTCACCCTCTTTCTTCATTTGCTCGAATGTTGGAACAACATACGTCAGCAATTGCATGATGATCGAAGCCGATATGTAGGGCATGATCCCCAGCGCAAAAACGGTGAAACGCGACAAAGCACCACCCGAGAACATATTGAACAAATTCAATATTCCGCCTTGCTGCCCCTTGAACAACTCCTTGAGTTGTCCAGGATCAATACCAGGTACCGGAATGTGGGCGCCAACCCGATAAACCACCAGCGCCAAAAGCAGAAAGACAAGCCTGTTGCGCAGGTCGCCAAATTTTCCTGATTTTGAGACCTGTACTGGATTAGTGGCCACTGTTTATCCCGTTAAATTGTCAGGCGACCGAGCCGCCAGCGGCTTCGATGACAACCTTAGCAGCAGCCGTTGCTGCGATTCCGTTCAGTTTGACAGCGATAGACAATTCGCCAGTCTTCACGATCTTGACGTTTTTAGCCAACTGCCCAACCAGACCAGCTTTTTTCAAAATCAGCAAATCTACGTCAGCAAGGCCGAGTGCATTCAGTGCCGTCAATGTCACTTCAGCATTGAATTTCAGCAGATGGGACTTGAATCCGCGCTTTGGCAAACGGCGATGCATAGGCATCTGACCGCCTTCAAAACCGACTTTATGGTAGCCGCCCGAACGGGATTTTTGTCCCTTGTGACCACGACCTGCTGTTTTACCCAGACCAGATCCGATGCCACGTCCGACACGCCGTTTGGCATGCTTTGCACCTTGACCAGGCTTAATTTCGTTCAATTCCATTTGATGCTCCTGCTCAGACAATCTTGACCAGATAGCTGATCTTGTTGATCATGCCGCGCACTGCGGGCGTATCTTCAAGTTCGCTGATGCTGTTCACGCCACGGAGACCAAGACCACGAACGGTTGCCCGATGGGATTCTTTGGTACCGATCGGGCTACGAACCAGCTGTACTTTTAATTTGGTTGCGATGCTCATATTAGTATCCGATTCAGCCGAAGATTTCTTCGACAGATTTGCCACGCTTGGCTGCGATTTGGGAAGCAGTCGTGGAGTTGTTCAGCGCGTCCATCGTGGCACGCACCATGTTGTAAGGGTTGCTGGAACCGTGGCTTTTGGCCACAATGTCAGTGATACCCATTACTTCAAAAACAGCGCGCATTGGGCCGCCAGCGATGATGCCGGTACCTTTTGGAGCCGGTGCCATCATGACGTTGGCAGCACCCCAATGACCAAACACGTTGTGGTGAATTGTTCCATTTTTCAATGAAACTTTGGTCATGTTGCGACGAGCTTCTTCCATGGCCTTCTGCACAGCAGCTGGCACTTCTTTGGATTTGCCCTTACCCATACCCACACCACCGTCGCCATCGCCGACAACTGTGAGCGCTGCGAAACCGAGGATTCGACCGCCCTTAACAACTTTAGTCACGCGGTTGACCGCGATCATTTTTTCCTTCAGACCATCGTCTGGAGCGTCATTTTGCGATTTTGCTTGAAACTTAGCCATAGTTGATTCCAGTCTGCCAGCGTTATTTAGAATTGCAGACCAGCTTCACGAGCTGCGTCTGCCAAGGCCTTGACACGGCCGTGGTAAGCAAAACCAGCGCGGTCGAAAGCAACTTTTTCGACGCCAGCAGCTTTAGCTTTTTCAGCAATTCGTTTGCCAATCGCTTGTGCAGCAGCGACGTTTCCGCCCTTGCCAGACGAGCCGATTTCTTTGCGAATTTCGGCTTCTGCAGTCGATGCTGCGGCCAACACTTTGGTGCCGTCGCCAGAAATCACGCTTGCATAGATATGCAAGTTTGTGCGATTCACCGTCAAGCGTGCAACACCTTGAGTCGCAATACGGATGCGAGTCTGGCGTGAGCGACGGAGGCGCTGTTCTTTTTTGGTCAACATCATGCTGCCCCTTACTTCTTCTTGGTTTCTTTGATCGTGATTTTTTCATCCGAGTACCGGATGCCCTTGCCTTTGTAAGGCTCGGGAGGACGAACCGCGCGCACTTCGGCTGCGATTTGACCCACACGCTGACGGTCAGAACCCTTGATCACGATTTCAGTAGGGGTTGGCGTGGCAGCAGTGATACCTGCTGGCATGTCCATCACCACTGGATGGGAGTAGCCCACCGTCAAGTTGAGCTTGGCGCCTTGAGCCTGGGCTTTGTAACCCACGCCAATCAGGCTGAGCTTCTTTTCAAATCCCTTGGTGACGCCCGTCACCATGTTGTTCACCAGCTGACGCATGGTACCGCTCATGGCATTGGCTTCACGTGACTCATTTGCGGGTTCAAAAGTGAGCGTTCCAGCATCATTCTTGATCACGACGAGCGAGTTTTGTGTCAGTGCCAGTGCGCCTAACGCGCCCTTGACACTGATTTGGTTGTCTTTGAAAGCCACATCCACACCTTGTGGCAATGCAACTGGCATTTTTCCTACACGAGACATTTAATTACTCCTCAATCTCGCCGTTAGGCCACGTAGCAAAGTACTTCACCACCGATACCGGTAGCACGTGCTTTGCGATCAGTCATCACGCCTTGTGGCGTGGTGACGATTGCGACACCAAGGCCGTTCATGACCTGGGGAATAGCGCCATGGCCTTTGTAGACGCGGAGTCCTGGGCGGCTGACGCGCTCGATGCGCTCAATCACCGGACGACCTGCGTAATACTTCAGGGCAATTTCCAACTGTGCTTTACCATCGTCGGTCTTGACCGAGAAGCCATCAATGTAGCCCTCATCCTTCAAAACCTGTGCAATAGCGACTTTGACTTTTGATGACGGCACCAACACAACAGCTTTTTCAACCATTTGTGCATTGCGGATGCGTGTCAACATGTCGGCAATAGGATCACTCATACTCATTTTGCGGCTCTCCTATGCTTACCAGCTTGCTTTGGTGATACCAGGGATATCACCAGCAAAAGCCAACTCACGAATTTTGGCGCGTGCCAAACCAAATTGACGGAACGTACCGCGTGGTCGACCCGTGATCGCGCAGCGATTACGCTGACGTGTCGGGTTTGCATTGCGGGGCAATTTTTGCAGCTCAAGACGAGCCAATGCTCGCTCTTCTTCAGAGCGTTTTGCGTCGTTTGACACTGACTTCAGTTCAGCGTGTTTTTTTGCGAACTTGGCGACGAGCTTGTCGCGCTTCAATTCACGTTGCAGCAGTGCTTGTTTAGCCATCTTGCGCCTTCAGTTCTTGAACGGAAAACGGAAGGCGGTGAGAAGTGCCTTGCACTCTTCATCGGTCTTGGCCGTCGTGGTAATGCTGATATTGAGACCGCGCAAGGCATCAACCTTGTCGTATTCAATTTCAGGGAAAATAATTTGTTCTTTAACGCCGATGTTGTAGTTACCACGGCCGTCGAAAGCGCGACCGGAGATACCACGGAAGTCACGTACACGCGGCAGAGCCACGGTTACGAAACGATCCAGAAACTCATACATCTGCACGCCACGCAAAGTCACCATGCAACCGATTGGCAGATCTTCACGGATCTTGAAACCAGCGATAGCTTTTTTGGCTTTGGTCACCACAGGTTTCTGGCCTGCGATCTTGGTCATGTCGCCGACAGCGTTGTCCATGACTTTCTTGTCGGCAACAGCCTCGCTCACACCCATGTTGAGAGTGATCTTGGTAATACGCGGCACCTGCATAGGCGACGTGTAGCCAAATTTCTCAATCAGGGCCGGTGCGATTTTTTCGCGGAATTGGGCTTGTAAACGTGCCATGCTCATGCCGCCTTGATTTCGTCGCCGCTGGACTTGAAGACGCGCACTTTTTTGCCGTCAGCCAGGAGCTTGATGCCAACGCGATCAGCCTTGCCGGATGCAGCATTGAAGATAGCGATGTTGGATTGGTGAATCGGCATGCTTTTCTCAACGATGCCGCCAGTGGTCCCCTTCAGGGGATTTGGCTTGGTGTGCTTTTTAACCAAGTTGATACCGTCGACCAGCACGTAGCTGTCATCGGTACGCAACGTGATCGTGCCACGCTTGCCTTTGTCTTTTCCGGCGATGACGATGATTTCGTCACCTTTGCGAATTTTGTTCATGTCTTGTCCTTACAGAACTTCAGGAGCCAGCGACACGATCTTCATGAACTTTTCAGTACGCAATTCACGCGTCACTGGTCCGAAGATGCGGGTGCCGATCGGCTCCAGCTTGGCGTTGAGCAACACTGCAGCGTTGCCATCGAATTTGACCAGCGAGCCGTCACCACGGCGAATGCCTTTGGCGGTGCGCACAACCACAGCACTGTAAACCTCGCCTTTTTTGACGCGGCCACGGGGAGCGGCTTCTTTGATGGTCACCTTGATGACGTCACCAACACTGGCGTAGCGGCGTTTAGAGCCGCCCAACACCTTGATGCACATCACGGACTTGGCACCCGTGTTGTCAGCAACATCGAGCTTGGATTGCGTTTGAATCATTTAAGTTTGTTCCCAACTTGCACCGAAGGACCCCCTTTACAGGCAATCCATCAATCAGTCTTGGGCCCGTCGTCCGCGCCGCAAACCACTTGCAACGCCTCCTTTGGGCAGAATTCTTCGGCTTTTTTCGAGCGAAGCCTTTGATTAT
>JBJXEI010000266.1:0-7942 GCA_046154065.1 Polaromonas sp.
CGTACAGGCCCCAGCCGTTTTCACGGCGGCGGTCGATGTAGGGGGACACCCACTGCTCAGGGTAGTAGTCTTACTCTTCCTTGTAGTCAGCCGCCAGCGCCGGGTTGGTGGCAAACGAGGTGTGCACCTCACACACCTTGTCCACCAGGCTGCTCAGGCTGCTGCCTTGCAGCACATAGGTTTTCCAGGGCTGGGTGTTCGTGCCGGACGGGGCGCGGCTGGCCAGGCTCAAGAGGTGCTCGATCGCCTCTTTGGGCACCGGCTTGGGCAGAAACTGACGCACCGACTGGCGGCTGTTGATGGCGTCATCGACGAGGTTGGGCAGGGTCATGTCAAGGTCTCCAGGGCTTTGAATAATTCAGGGGGCAAGGGCGCGGGCCGCCGGGTGAGGCGGTCCACGTAGACGTGAATGAAGTGCCCTTTGGCCACGCAGGGCAAGTGCTCGTCCGCCGGGAAAATGCCGACTTCATACCGCACGCTGGACGTGCCAAGCTGCGCCACCCGGATGCCAACCACCACCGTGTCCGGGAACGCCACTGGCGCAAAGTAGTTGCAGTGGGTTTCCACCACCAGGCCAATCACGCCGCCCGCATGGATGTCCAGGCCGCCATGCTCGATCAGCCAGTGGTTCACGGCCGTGTCAAACCAGCCGTAATACACCACGTTGTTGACGTGACCGTAGACGTCGTTGTCGGCCCATCGGGTGCCGATGGGGTGGAAGGCGCGGTAGGCGACCCGGGGTTCGGGCTGGGGGCGAAGGGGTGAAGTCATCGTCAGTCTTCTATCGTCAGTCAGGCACAGCACAGGCCTGATGGATGTGGTGGATGGAGGTCGGCGCACGCCCCAGCAGCTCGGGGAGCCGGTTGGGCACCGCCAGGTTGTCACGCTGCAGCAGTATCCAGTGGCCGTAGGAAAAAGGCGAGAAATGCAACAGGTCACACACATGCGCGCCCAGCCTGGCCGCCCAATTGGGCAGGGGCAGTTGCAGCGCTTTGCGCGGGGTGTAGAAAGCCCGCAGAACACGCAAGTATTGCGCGTAGCTGTAGTGGTGCTGGCCGCCCAGTTCCACCGCCCGGTGGTGGCGCAAGCTGGGCAATGCCGCCAGCACGGCAAACGCCTGGCCCAGGTCGGTGGCGGTCATGGCGGCAATCCCGCCGCGCGCCCCACGGGGAATGAAATGCACTGGCGAGCGAGCGAGCCCCCGCAGCCAGGTGGCCCCGAAACCGCCCACGCCATCGAGCAGGGACGGCCGCACAATGGCGTAGTCGGCCCCGGAGGCCGCAATGGCCGCTTCGCCCAACGATTTGCTCGACAAAAACCGGCTTTTGGCCCCGGCGTGCAAGCCCAAGGCCGAGGTGTGAATCAACCGCACCTTCAACGCCGCACAGGCACGGGCCAGCGCCGCGGGTGCCAGGTGGTGCACCTGGTCATAAGACTCACGCGGGCGTTGCCGCAAGATGCCAACGCAGTTGATCACCACATCCACCTCGCCCAGCAAGGCCGTCCAGTCGCCGGGTGCCAACCCTTGTTCAAACCGGACCTGCCGGACATGGGCGGCCGGGCCATCCGTCGATGCATGCGCCTGGCGGCTGCCGATCAACACCGGCGAAAAAACAGCGCTGCCTTCTATCTGCAGGGCCTGCAAGGCCTGCACAACATGACGACCAATGAAGCCCCTGCCGCCAAGAACCAGCACACGAATGGCAGGCGAAGGCAGCGGGGTTTGTGGAACGGTGGCAGGTGGTTGAAGGGGCAAAAACGGGCTCTGCTTGGCGGTGGTGAGGGTCATCAAACGGGGATTGTTTTTAAATTTCAAGAGCGCGTCAGGCCAAGGTCATGGCGCGCCAGGCCGGTCAGCCGCAGGCACCAACGCCTGCCACCGCTGCCAGTACGCCAGCGCCACCCGGTAGGTGTTGACCTGCACCTGCACGGTGTCTTCCATCTTCACGCCGTAGCCGCCCGCCATCGACATCGCCAGCGGGATGCGGCGTTCAAACGCCCAATCCAACACGCGGCGGTCGCGCGCCTCCATGCCGTCTTCACTCACCTTGAGCCGCCCCAGCCGGTCGCCCTCAAACGGGTCGGCACCGGCAAGGAAAAAGATCAACCCGGGCGTGAAGCGCCGCGCCAGCTCATCCAGCGCATGCTCCAGCGCGTGCAGGTAGGCCTCGTCCGTGCAGCCGTCAGGCAGCTCCACGTCCAGGTCGCTGGCCTCCTTGCGGAAGGGGAAGTTTTTGGCGCCGTGCAACGACAGCGTGAACACACTCGCGTCCTGGGCAAAGATGGCAGCGGTGCCGTTGCCCTGGTGCACGTCCAGATCAATCACCGCCACCTGCAACGGCTGGCGCGCGCTTTTGTAGCGCCGCGCCCATTCGGCCTGCATCAGCCGCGCGGCCACAGCCACGTCGTTGAACACACAAAACCCGCCGCCCTTGTCAGCATACGCATGGTGGGTGCCGCCCGCCAGGTTGGCGGCGACCCCACCGGCAGGCCCACCCAGCCCCAACGCTACCCGTGCGGCCGCTACCGTGGCACCGACCGAGCGCCGGGCGCGCTCGGCCATGGCAGGGCTCCAGGGGAAGCCAATTTCACGCTGAGCCGCGGCGGGCAAGGTGCCCCCAGCAATCGCAGCGATGTAGTCCGGTGTGTGGGCCAGCGCCAGTTCACCGTCGCTGGCGGATGGGGCCTGGCACAGCGTGATGGTGGGCATCTCGGCACCCAGCCGGTCCCGCAGCAGGCTGTACTTGGCCATGGGAAAACGGTGGCCTGCGGGCAGCGGCAGCACAAAATGATCAGCGTAGTAGGCTTGCAAGATGAATATCAGGGTGTTGAAACAGCAAAACCCATTGTGGCCTGAAGCGCAAGTGGGATGGCTTCGTGCGCTCTGCACCTTCATAGTGCAAAAATTTGTTGCAATGCAACAAAACTGCTTGCAATTGCAAAATTTCTCCCTAGAATACAAATTATGTTGCAGTGCAGCAATTCAGCGCAAAGCAACAGTTTTCCCGAAACCTGACTTTTCTCAACAACCTATTGGAGATTAATTATGCTGACCGCTGAACAAATCATGGCCTCCCACAAAGCCAACATCGAGACCATGTTTGGCCTGACCCACAAAGCTTTCGAAGGCATCGAGAAGCTGGTTGAACTGAACGTTCAAGCCACCAAGGCTGCACTGGCCGAAACCGCCAACCACGCACAAGCCGTGATGGGCGTGAAAGACGCACAAGAACTGATGGCGCTGCAAGCCGGCATGGTTCAGCCCCTGGCTGAAAAAACCGCCGCCTACAGCAAGCACCTGTATGACATCGCCGCCGCTGCTGGCGCCGACATGACCAAGAACATCGAAGCCCAAGCCGCTGAGACACAAAAAAAGGTCATCTCTTTGGTCGACAGCGCCACCAAGAACGCACCAGCCGGTTCTGAAACCGCCGTGGCCGCCATGAAAAGCGCCGTTGCTGCCGCCAACAACGCCTTTGAGTCGGTTCAAAAAGCCGTCAAGCAAGCCAGCGACATGGCCGAAGCCAACTTCAACACCGTGTCCGCCACGGCTGTGAACGCCACGAAAACCGCCACTGCTGCTGTCAAAAAAGCACGCTGATCGGTTGATGCACCGGGGCCTTGCGGGGCTCCGCCAGCATCGCAAAAAAGGGCACCATCGTTGGATGGTGCCCTTTTTTATGCCTTATGTTCCTGTGGCCCAGGCAATCATTGCCCCTATCGCTCTTGAATCAATAGCAAGCAAATGACATCAAGGCGTCAGTGCCTTGGCCTCCAGCCTGGCACGCAGCGCGGGCAGCGCCGCCAGCATGGCCGTCCGGCCCGCGTCGATGGCGCGCTGGCGGGCTGAAAAATCAGCGCTTTTCAGGCCCTGCGGAGAGGGCCTGACCACCACGTCCGCGCCCTGCAGCTCATACTGGTTGATGGTTTTGCCCATGATGGCGAAGGTCTGCAGCAAAATTTGCAGCGTGCCGTCAGCGGCGTTGCCTTCGGGCGGCGCGGAAATGTCCACTGCCAGCACCACGTCCGCGCCCATTTGCCGCGCAAACTTGACCGGCACCGGCGCCACCAGCCCGCCGTCGACATACTCCCGCGTGCCGATCTTCACCGGCACAAACACCGCCGGCACCGCGCTGGACGCCCGCACCGCCGTGCCGGTGTCACCACGCTGAAACAACACCGCCTGGCCGCTGTGCAGGTCGGTGGCCACAATGCCCAGCGGCATCGCCATGTTTTCAATCAGCCGCCCGGCCACCAGATCGTTGACGTAGCGCGCCAGCGCGTCACCCCGGAACATGCCGCGCCCGACCAGCGGCAGCATCCAGTCGGTGATGGCAACCTCTTCCAGGTTCAGCGCAGTTTGCTGCAGCTGCGCGCTGCTTTTGCCGCTGGCGTACATCGCCGCCACCAGGCTGCCGGCCGAGGTGCCCACCACCAGTTGCGGGCGCAGCCCGGCTTCTTCCAGCACCGCAATCACACCCACATGGGCAAACCCGCGCGCCGCGCCGCCGCCCAGAGCCAGCCCCAGTTTCACAGGTTTTTTCACCGTGGTCACGGGGGGCAGAACCACCGCCGGGGCTCTGGGCGGGCTGCTGCACCCCACCAGCAACAGCCCGGCCAACCCCATGGCGGTGCAGGCAGCGGCGGCCTTACTGAGAATTATTCGCGTTTGCATTAAACTCATGGGTTGATTTCTTTCTGTTTTTCGATTCATCAACTCTGCAGGACTTTCAACATGCTGAAAAAAGCGTTTTCTTTGATCACGGTGGCTTGCCTGGCCGCCACAGGCTTCGCGGGCAGCGCCATGGCTCAAGAACAGGTGGTCAACCTGTATTCTGCCCGCCACTACCAGACCGATGAAGCGCTGTACACCAACTTCACCAAAGCCACGGGCATCAAGGTCAACCGCGTGGACGCCGACGACGCCGGCATTTTGGCGCGCCTCAAAGCCGAGGGCACCGCCTCTCCGGCTGACGTGATCTTGCTGGTGGACGCGGCCCGCTTGGCCAAGGGTGACGCAGACGGCCTGTTCAGCGCCATCAAGTCGCCCGCCCTGGAAGCGGCCATCCCGGCCACGCTGCGCGCAGCACCTACCGCAGAAGGCACGACCTGGTTTGGCTTTTCCACCCGCGCCCGCGTGATCGTGTTTGACAAGCTCAAGGTCAAGCGCGCAGACGTGGCCACCTATGAGTCACTGGCCGAGCCCAAAAACAAGGGCCTGGTCTGCACGCGTTCGGGCGCGCACCCCTACAACCTGTCCTTGTTCAGTGCCCTGAATGAGCACATGGGCGACGCCAAAACCGAAGCTTTCCTCAAAGGCATGGTCGACAACATGGCCCGCGACCCCAAAGGGGGCGACACCGACCAGATCAAGGCCGTGGCCAGTGGCGAGTGCGGCATTGCGCTGACCAACACCTACTACCTGGCGCGCATCTTCAAGTCCACCACACCGGAAGACAAGGCCATCACGGACCGTGTGGGCGTGGTTTTCCCGAACCAGTCCAGCTGGGGCACCCACGTGAACATCGCCGGCGCCGCTGTTGCCAAAAATGCCAAGAACACAGCCAATGCCGTCAAGTTCATGGAATACCTGGCCAGCCCCAGCGCACAGGAATACTTTGCCAACGGCAACAACGAATGGCCAGCCGTGCCCGGCCTGAAAATCACCAACCCCGCCCTGGTTGCCATGACCGGCACCTCGGGTGGCGCGTACAAGTCTGAGACCATCCCGATCAGCGCAGTGGGCAAAAACCAGACCAAAGTCCAGCAGATGCTGGACCGTGTCGGCTACAAATAAGCCTTGCCACCGTCTCCAAAGCCCGGCCGTCGCCAGACCGCCGGGCTTTTTTCTTGGGTCCATAATCTGCGTTGACCTTGACGTTAACGTCAATCAAAACCAGCACTTGTACTATTACTTGTACTATTTTCAAAAGGACACACCATGGACATCGCAGGCAAAGTTTTCATCGTCACCGGCGGCGCATCAGGCCTGGGGGAAGGCACCGCACGCATGCTGGTGGCCAACGGCGGCAAGGTCGTCATTGCCGACATGCAGGCCGACAAAGGCGCAGCCATTGCCGCCGAGTTGGGAGCGGACAACGCCGCCTTCGTGAAGTGCGACGTGAGCCAGGAAGCCGATGGCCAGGCCGTGGTGGCGCAGGCGGTCAGCATGGGCAAGCTGATGGGGCTGGTGAACTGCGCGGGCATTGCCCCCGCTGAAAAAACCGTGGGCAAGAACGGCGCGCACAGCCTGGCCACGTTCAGCAAAACCGTCACCGTCAACCTGATCGGCAGCTTCAACATGATCCGCCTGGCGTCCGAAGCCATGAGCCACAACGAGCCCGAAGCCACCGGCGAACGCGGCGTGATGATTTCCACCGCGTCCGTCGCCGCTTACGACGGCCAGATCGGCCAGGCCGCGTACAGCGCGTCCAAAGGCGGTGTGGTCGGCATGACGCTGCCGATCGCCCGTGACCTGGCGCGCAACGGCATCCGCAACATGACGATTGCCCCCGGTATTTTTGGCACCCCCATGATGTTTGGCATGCCGCAGGAAGTGCAGGACTCGCTGGCCGCGTCGGTGCCCTTCCCGTCGCGACTGGGCACGCCCCAGGACTACGCCAAGCTGGCCCAACATATTTTTGAAAACGACATGCTCAACGGTGAAGTGATCCGCCTGGACGGTGCGATCCGCCTCGCGCCACGCTGACCCCCCACGCAGCGCAACCTGCCAGGCACCCAACCCCACGTTCACCTGTAGCGCCCGGGCCACCCGCCAGTTTGCCGTGGCAGCAGCCGGTCGATCTGCAAGCCATTGAGGTCATCACCGGCGGCTTCGTCGACGGGGGCGACCCGCGCCGTGAAGGCCTGGTGATGGGAAATTGATGCTTCATCGCATCTCATGGCGTCCTATCTCGTCTGATCGCAACATATTTGAGCCAAAACCACCGATCGCCTAGGCTTTCATTGCCTGAATCGCTATCATTTAAATAGCGTTTCAAGCACTGAAACAGCACACACACCAGACCTCAAGCGCTTGGAAGGCACAATTGGGGCATGGCCATCCCCCCGTCTTTTATCCAGGAACTTGTTGCGCGCGCCGACGTGGTGGAGGTGATCGGGCGGCATGTGCAGCTGAAAAAAGGCGGGGCCAATTTCATGGGCCTGTGCCCGTTTCACGGGGAAAAGTCACCCTCATTCAGTGTGAGCCCGGCCAAGCAGTTCTACCACTGCTTTGGCTGCGGCAAGACCGGCAACGTCATCAGCTTTTTGATGGAACACGCCGGCATGAGCTTCATCGAAGCCGTGGAAGACCTGGCCCAACAAACCGGACTGCAGGTCCCACAAGACGACGTGTCCCCGCAAGACCGCGCCAAGGCCGCCCAAGCACGGGCGCAGCAGGCCACGCTGAGCAGCGTGCTGGAAAAAGCCGGCGCGGCCTACATCAAACACCTGCGCTCGTCCGAGCGGGCCATCAGCTACTTCAAGGGGCGCGGCCTGTCGGGCGACATCGCCAAAACCTTTGGTCTGGGGTATGCGCCCGAGGGCTGGCGGGCGCTGGCCAGCGTGTTCCCGGACTACAACGACCCGCTGCTGGTGGAAAGCGGGCTGGTCATCACCGGTGAGGCGGGTGAAGAAAACGCGCAGGGTGAAGCCAAGCGCTACGACCGCTTCCGCGACCGGGTGATGTTCCCGATCCGCAACGTCAAGGGCGAATGCATCGGCTTTGGGGGACGCGTGCTGGGCGATGAAAAACCCAAGTACCTGAACTCCCCCGAAACCCCGGTGTTCAGCAAGGGCCGGGAGCTGTACGGCCTGTTCGAGGCCCGCACCGCCCTGCGCGAACACGGCTACGCGCTGGTGACCGAGGGCTACATGGACGTGGTGGCACTGGCGCAGCTGGGTTTTGCCAACGCGGTGGCCACCTTGGGCACCGCCTGCA
>JBJXEI010000267.1:0-9750 GCA_046154065.1 Polaromonas sp.
CTGGTGGACGTCAACCGCCTCGGCCTGGACCAGATCGAAGACACCGCCGATGGCGGCTTGCGCATTGGGGCCATGGTGCGCAACAGCGATTTAGCGTCGGATGCCCGCGTGCGCCAGCGCTACCCGCTGCTGTCACGGGCGCTGCTGTCGGGTGCCTCGGGGCAGCTGCGCAACAAGGCCACCACCGGCGGCAACCTGCTGCAGCGCACACGCTGTTATTACTTTTACGACACGTCCAAGCCCTGCAACAAACGTGAACCCGGCGCGGGCTGCTCGGCCATCGGCGGCTTCAACCGCCTGCACGCCGTGCTGGGGGCCAGTGACCAGTGCATTGCGGTTCACCCGTCTGACATGGCCGTGGCCATGCGGGCGCTGGACGCCGGGGTTGAAACGGTCATGCCCACGGCCGCACGGCGCGTGATCCCGATTGCCGACTTTCACCGCCTGCCCGGCAACACACCGCACATCGAAACCGCGCTGCAGCCCGGGGAGTTCATCACCGCCGTCACGCTGCCGCCAGCGCCTCCCGGCATGCAGGTCTACCGCAAGGTGCGCGACCGCGCCTCTTACGCCTTCGCCACGATCTCGGTCGCCGCCATTGTGGATGCGTCCGGGGGCCGCGTGCGCAGTGCCCGGCTGGCGTTTGGCGGCCTGGCGCACCAGCCGTGGCGCATGGCTGCTGCGGAGGCGCTGCTGGCTAACGCACAGGCCGACGCCGCGACGCGCACCGCCGTGGGCCAGGCCGTGCTGCAGGGCGCTCGTGGCCAGGGCCACAACGATTTCAAAATTCCGCTGGTCCAACGGGTGCTGTCCCAGGTGCTGATCGAAGCGACGCAACCCCAACCCGCCGCGCAAGCGTGAAAGGCCACCGACCATGAAGATGAACCAACCCGCCCCAGCCAACGCGCTGGATGACAACCGCAGCGGCCTGATGGGCCTGCCGATGGACCGCGTTGATGGGCGACTCAAAGTCACCGGCCAGGCCCCGTATGCCTACGAGGTGCGCGAAGGCCAGGCGCAGGCGCGTGCCGCCATCGGCTTTGTGCTGGAGGCTCACATTGCCAAAGGCCGCATCAGCGCCATCGACACGGCCGCCGCTGAACAGTCCCCCGGCGTGCTGCTGGTCATGACGCACAAAAACGCTCCGGCTCAGGCTCCCTACGGCCCCATGGACGCCAAGGACCGTTTCGCCCGTGCCAAGCCCCAGCTCGGCAACAACGAGGTGCGCCACTATGGCGAGCCCGTGGCGTTTGTGGTGGCTGAAACCTTTGAGCAAGCGCGCGCTGCGGCGCAGCTGATCCGGGTCAGCTATGCCGAGGAAAAAGGCACGTTTGACCTCAAGGCTGGCCTGAGCCAGGCCGTCAAACCCGAAGGCAACCAGCCCCCTGATTCCGACGTCGGCAACTTTGACGCCGCCTTTGCCAGCGCCCCGGTGAAGGTGGACGCGCGCTACACCACGCCGGTCCACATCCACGCGCAGATGGAGCCGCACAGCGCGCTGGCCTATTGGCAGGGCGGGCGTGTGCACATTCACTGCTCGGCGCAGTTGCTGGAAAGCGCCCAGCAGTGCGTGGCCAACACGCTGCAAATCCCGAAGGCGCAGGTGCGCATCGTCAGCCGCTACATCGGCGGGGGCTTTGGCGGCAAGTTGCCGATTTATGGCGACGTGATTCTGGCCGCGCTGGCCGCCCGCCAGCTGCAGCGCCCCGTGAAAACAGCGCTGACGCGTCAGCAGATGTTCCATGTCACCACCCACCGGTCTGACACGGTGCAGCGCCTGCAGCTGGGCGCAGGCCCCGACGGGGTCATCACCGCCATGGGGCATGAGGCCTGGTCCCACAGCGCCCGGTTTGATAATTTCTACGAACCCACGGCCATGGCCACCCGGTCCCTGTACGCCGGGGCACACCGCAAAACCCGCCACCGCAGCCTGCCGCTGGACTTGCCGGTGGCCGACTCCACCCGCGCCCCCGGTGAAGCCGTGGGCATGCTGGGGCTGGAATGCGCCATGGACGAACTGGCCCACGCGCTGAAGATGGACCCGGTGGAACTGCGGCTGCGCAATGAACCCACCCAGGACCCCGAACAAAACGTGCCGTACTCCACCCGGCAGCTGGTGGCGTGTATGCAGGAAGGGGCGAAACGCTTTGGCTGGCCCCAGCGGCAAACCACCCCCGGCCAGACGCGTGAAGGCCGCTGGCTGGTCGGCATGGGCATGGCTGCGGCCATCCGGGGCAACTTGCTCCGCCCGTCGAAGTGCCGGGTCCGGCTGGACTCGCAGGGCATGCTCACGGCCCAGCTGGCCATGACCGACATTGGCACCGGCAGCTACACCGTGCTGACCCAGATCGCTGCCGAAATGCTGGGCCTGCCCGCCACCCAGGTGCGCATGGAGATGGGCGACAGTGACTTCCCCGAAACAGCCGGCTCGGGCGGCTCCTTCGGCGCGGCCAGTTCGGGCTCGGCGCTGTTTGACGCGTGCACCCAGTTGCGCGCCAAGCTGGCCAAGGCAGCGGGCATGGAGCCGTCCAGCGCCGTGTTTGTTGGCGGCAAGATTTCCAGCGGGTCCAAGTCGGCCGCCCTGACCAGCCTGGTCGGCGCGCTGGGGCTGGAGGCCGAAGGCAGCATCGAGCCCGGTGAGATGGACAAAAAATTCTCACAACAGGCCTTCGGCGCGCACTTTGCCGAGGTCGCGGTGGACATGGACTCGGGCGAGATCCGCGTGCGCCGCATGCTGGGCGTGTTTGCCGCGGGCCGCATCCTGAACCTGAAAACCGCCACGTCCCAGGCGCTGGGCGGCATGATCTGGGGCGTGGGCTCGGCCCTGCACGAAGAAGCCGTGATCGACCCGCGCTTTGGCTACTTCGTCAACCACGACCTGGCCGAATACCACGTGCCCACCCACGCCGACATCCCGAACATTGAGGCGGTGTTTCTGCCCGAAGTGGACGACAAAACCAACCCCTTGAAGATCAAAGGCGTGGGCGAGCTGGGCATCAGCGGCGCAGGCGCGGCCGTGGCCAACGCGGTGTTCAACGCCTGCGGCGTGCGCATCCGTGACTTCCCGCTGACGCTGGACAAGGTGATTGCCGGGCTGCCTGTGGCCGCTTGAGCGCTATACCCCGCAACCGGCAAAGGTCACGGTGAGCGCCTAGCATCGTGCGGTTTGCCGCGCTTCACCCACCCTTTTTATTTGAAGGAAACCCATGTTGAACACCGATTTGAAAAATGAATTTGACGCACTGCTGCCCGGTCAAAGCACCGACGCCGGGGCCAGCCGCCGCACCGCGCTCAAAGCCGCGCTGGGTGTGGGTTACGCCGCAGCAGCCATGCCCATCATGGCGCAGACGGCCATCAAAACATCCGCTGACGGCCTGAAAACCGGCCAGACCACGTTTGAGGTCAACGGCTTCAAAGTGCCGGTGTTCTACGCCGCCCCGGCTGGCAAAACCAACCTGCCCGTGATTCTGGTGATCCAGGAAATTTTCGGCGTGCACGAATACATCGCCGACACCGCCCGGCGTTTTGCCAAGGCCGGTTACCTGGCGATTGCGCCCGACATGTTTGCGCGCCAGGGCGACGCCAGCAAGTACACCGAGATCAGCAAGCTGATGACCGACATCGTGGCCAAGGTGCCGGACGAGCAGGTCATGGCCGACCTGGACGGTGCGGTGAAGTGGGCCGGTGCCAATGGCGGCAACCTGAAAAAAGTCGGCATCACCGGCTTTTGCTGGGGTGGCCGCATCACCTGGCTGTACGCCGAGCAGAGCAAAAACGTCAAAGCCGGTGTGGCCTGGTACGGCCGCCTGGTGGGCACGTCCTCAGCGCTGACGCCCAAGCACCCGGTGGAGCTGGCTTCCAGCATCAAGGCCCCGGTGCTGGGCCTGTACGGCGGGCAAGACAGCGGCATTCCACTGACCACCGTGAACCAGATGAAAGACGCGCTGGCCGAGGCCGCTGCCAAGGGCAACAAAGCCGCTGCAGCGTCAGAGTTTGTGGTCTACCCTGCCGCGCCCCACGCCTTTCACGCCGACTACCGCGCCAGCTACCGCAAGGACGAAGCGGCTGACGGCTTTGCCAAAGCCCTGCAGTGGTTCAAGACCCACGGCGTGGCGTGATGGCTGCCACCCAGGCTGCCTGCTGACCCAGCCGCCCACCCGGGCGGCTTTTTTCATTCAGGGCGCTTGACAGGCTTGATAAGATTCAGGGCTGAACCCCGGTGGTCAGCAGCTTGCTGGAACCGGGGTTTTCTCATGGGGCGGCCCCTGCGGCTGCTTTTTCAAGACATTTCCGGGCACAGCCCAATCATTACTTGCGCAACCAGCTATGACTTTGATAGCAATTTTAATGGGCACGCTGGCTGCCGGTATTGGCAGCGTGTGGCTGGCTGCGTTGCTCAGCTTTGGCGTGTTGGCACGCTACACCCAGCACATGCTGAGCCTGGCGGCGGGCGCGCTGCTGGCCACGGCCTTCATGCACCTGCTGCCCGAGGCGTTTGAAAGCCAGGCCGGGGCCAGCGATTTGTTCACGACGCTGCTGGTCGGGCTGGTGTTCTTTTTTCTGCTCGACAAGGCCGAGCTGTGGCACCACGGGCATGAGCATGGCGGTGAGCACGGTCATGCGCATGGGCATGGTCACGACCACGGGCACGGCCATGCTCACGGGGGTGAGCCCCTGAAGTCCGGCAGCTGGGCGGTGCTGGCTGGGGACAGCGTGCACGCGTTTGGCGATGGGATTTTGATCGCGTCGGCCTTCATGGCGGACTTGCGGCTGGGGGTGGTGGCTTCGCTGGCGGTGCTGGTGCATGAGGTGCCGCACCACATGGGCGACCTGGTGGTGCTGCGCGGCGCGTCCAGCAACCGGCGGGCGGCGCTGGTCAAGGTGTCGCTGGCCGGGTCGGTCACGGCGCTGGGCGGCGTGGTCGGTTTTGCGCTGGTGGACCAGCTCTACAACTACCTGCCCTTCTTTTTGATCATCGCGTCCAGCAGCTTCATCTACGTGGCGCTGGCCGACCTGATCCCGCAACTGCAAAAACGGGCCACCCCGCGCGAGACAGCGGCACAAATCGCCTGGCTGCTGATCGGCATTGGGCTGGTCACGCTGATCAGCGGCATCGCGCACGGGCACTGACCCGGCGGCTTTTCTGGCTTTTCTAGCCCTGGGCGACGGGGTAGTCGGTGTGGCTGCACCAGTCGCTCCAGCTGCCAGCGTACAGCGCTGTGACGCCCAGCCCGGCCACTTCCATGGCCAGCAGGTTGGGCACGGCGCTGACACCGCTGCCGCACTGGTGAACCACCGTGGCAGGGTCACGCCCGCCCAGTAAAAGCTCAAACTCTGCGCGCAGCTGCTGTGGGGCTTTGAACCGGCCGTCCGCCCCCAGGTTCTGGGTGAACGGGCGGTTCAGCGCGCCGGGAATGTGCCCGGCTATTGGGTCCAGCGGCTCCACCTCGCCCCTGAAGCGCGGCGCGCCCCGGGCGTCCAGCACGGTTTGGCTGGCACGACCCAGACGGTCGGCCACGGTGCTAGGGGCGACCAGCGCGTAGCGGGAGGGGGCGAGCTGGAACGCGGTGGCGGCGGGGGCGGGTGATGGCTCGCCCTGTTCAACCGCACCGCCAGCGGCCACCCAGGCCTGCAAGCCGCCGTCCAGCACGGCCACGTGTTCATGGCCCACCCACTTCAGCATCCACCACAGCCGCCCGCAGTAGTTGGCGCCGTTGCGGTCCATCACCACGGCCTGCGTGGTGTTGGTCATGCCGACACTCGTCAGCCACTGGGCAAAAGCCTCCTGGGTGGGCAGTGGGTGGCGCCCGCCCGAGGCGCTGGGGCCGCCATGGGCGCTGAGGTCGGTGTCCAGGCTGGCATGCAGCGCACCTGGGAGGTGGGCGTCAACGAACTGCTGGTGGCCCAGTGCGGGCTGGCCCAGATCAAAACTGCAGTCAAACACCTTGAAGGGCTGGCCGCTGGCCATCAGCGCCTGGAGTTGCTGAACTGAAATGAGTGTGGTGTGGGTCATGGCAGGCCTTTTTTTGGGGTCAATGTTCTTCGGCAGGGGCGTGGGGGGCGCTGCGGGTGCGCAGCACGGTGGCGGCCACGGCGCTGACCACAATCAGCGCCATGCCGGCCCAACCCAGCAGGGGAATGGTTTCCCCGAACAGCACGATGCTGTAGATGGCGGCAAACACAATGCCTGAGTACTGCAGGTTGGCGACCATCAGGGTGCCGCGGTTGCTGGCGGTGTGGGTGTCTGTGTCGGTGCTGCCGGTTTTGGCGGCCATCGCGTGGGAGATGGAATGCGACATCGAATACGCCTTGGTCATGCACAGCTGGCCCAGTGACGCGAGGATGCCAATGGGCGGCAGCCACAGTGCGTGGCGCCAGCTCCAGGGCTCGCCCAGCGCACCGGTGGTCCAGTGGGTCAGCACCATGCCGATGGCGCCAGCCACCAGCGTGCCCACCGCAAAATAAAACACGGTACGGGTTTCGGGCTCGCCCAGGCGTGAAATGGCCATTACCTGCATGTACGCGAAGGCCGCTCCCAGGCCTGACAGCAGCCCCACCAGCCCGGCAAAAGCCTGGTCCTGGCCCATGCTGGGGCGCAGCAGCATCACCACGCCTGCAAAACTCGCCAGGATGGCCAGCACCAGCGGCCCCTGCTTGGGGCTGGGCTGGCCGCTGCGGCTCATCATCATGGTGCCGCCCACCAAAAAGGCGGCGATCCAGACGCTGCTCATGTAGTTGAGCGTCATGGCGGTGGCCAGGGGCAGCTTGGCCAGGGCGTAAAACCAGGCGGACAGCGACATCACCCCCACCACACTGCGCCAGGCGTGCATGGCGGGGTAGCGGGTGGTCAGTGCAGTGCCGTTGGCCTTGGCATAAATCGCCATGAAGACGATGCCTATCGCGCCCCGGTAGAACACCAGCTCCGCACTGTCGAAGTGGCTGGACGCGAACTTCACGCACACGCCCATGGTGGCAAACAAAAAGGCCGAAAGAATCATCCAGAGGGCTTGCATGGCAGTGTGGGGGTGGTTAAGGGCGTCAAAAGGCTGTTCAGGCGTGTTTTTAGCATCAAAACCGCCACCGGCCTAAGTCCTCAATGCCTGGTCTGCTATGAATTAAATAGCATTTTCGGCCTGGCCGTGAAGGTCGTCAGCTTCGTCAGATCATCTGCGTGGTCTTACTGGCGCCCATTTCGCGGCGGTACCACTCGTGAAAGTGCTGCATACCGTCTTCCATGGGGCTTTGGTAGGGGCCAAACTCGTTGTCGCCTCGCAGCATCAGCGCCTTGCGGCCGGCGTCCATGCGCAGGGCGATCTCGTCGTCCTCGACGCAAGTTTCCATGTAGGCGGCTTGTTGCGCCTCGATGAACTCGCGCTCGAACGCGCAGATCTCTTCAGGGTAGAAAAACTCGACCACGTTGAGGGTTTTGTCCGGGCCTTGCGGGTGCAGGGTGCTGACGACCAGCACGTGCGGGTACCACTCGACCATCACATGGGGGTAGCAGGTCAGCCAGATCGCGCCGTACTTGGGGGCCACGCCTTGGCGGTACTGCAACACCACGTCGTGCCACTTTTTGTAGGTGTCGGTGCCGGGTTTGCCCAGCTTGTCGGACACGCCCACGGTTTGCACCGAGTAGTGCGGGCTCAGCTCCCACTGCAGGTCATGCGTGGTCACAAAACCGCCCAGGCCGGGGTGGAAGGGGCCGACGTGGTAGTCCTCCAGGTAGACCTCAATGAAGGTCTTCCAGTTGTAGTTGCACTCGTGCAGATGCACCTTGTCGAGCTGGTAGCCGGCAAAGTCCAGGTCTGCACCGACAGACGACGCCAGGCCGAGGGGAGCCATTTCAGCGGCGATGTTGCGGCCGTTGTCCTCGAACACCAGCCCGTTCCAGGTGGTGGTTTTGTAGCGGTTCAGGTTCAGGCACGGGTCGATCTCAAAGTGCGGCGCACCAATCAGCTCCCCCGAGGTGTTGTAGGTCCAGCGGTGCAGCGGGCAGACGATGTTGCTGTCTGGCCGGTTGCCCAGGGAGCCGCGGCCCTGCAGCATGGTGGACTGGCGGTGGCGGCAGACGTTGGAGATCAACTCGATGCCCGAGCTGTTGCGCACCAGCGCGCGGCCTTCGCCCTCATGCGGCAGGGCGTAGTAGTCGCCCAGGTTGGGCACCGCCAGCTCATGGCCAAGGTAACGCGGCCCCCGGGCAAACAGTTTTTGCTGCTCACGCTGGTAGAGGTTGGCATCGAAATAGCTGGAGATCGGGAGCTGGCTGGTGGCCTGCAGCAGGCGAAGGCTTGAGTCGGACATGTGTTTTGGCGGTGGCGCAAGTGGTGGAATGCCCCTGAAACCCGCTGCGTCCGGCGGCGGTCATCAAAGCTTGCGCATAAGAGAACAAGCCTTGATTTTAGCGGGGGGGTGGGGCGCGGGCCGCAACCGCGCCCAACGGCCTAAAATCACGCACCAACCTGAACACCATGGCCAAAACACCTACTTCAGCGGCCAAGCCGCCCCCCTCAGATGCGCAGGACCTGCCAGCGCTGCCCGCCACCTATGAAGCCGGGCTCAAAGAGCTGGAAACCCTGGTGCGCAGCATCGAGTCGGGTGACCTGCCGCTGGACCAGTTGCTCACCAGCTACCAGCGCGGCGCGCAGTTGCTGACGTTTTGCCGTGACAAGCTGCAGGCCATTGAAACCCAGGTCAAGGTGCTGGACGGCACCTTGCTCAAGCCCTGGGTGTCAGGTGACGTGGGCCGCTGACGGTCCAGCGGCCCGCTGTTCTGTCCCTTTTTAAAAACACTGCCGAGACCCTGATTGAACGCCTTGAACGCTCCTGAACCCCTGCCTTCGTTTGATCTGAACGCCTGGACCACCCGGCAGCTGGCCCGTGTCGAGCAGGCCCTGTCTGGCTGGGTGGCCGTGTCGGCTGACGCCCCCGCGGCCGGCGGTGTGCGGGCTCTGGAAACAGCCATGCGCTACGCCGTGCTGGACGGCGGCAAACGCCTGCGTCCGTTGCTGGTGCTGGCCACCTGTGAAGCCGTCAATGGCAATGAACAAGCCGCCCTGCGTGCCGCCTGCGCGGTCGAGCTGATCCACGCCTATTCCCTGGTGCATGACGACATGCCTTGCATGGACAACGACGTGCTGCGGCGCGGCAAGCCCACGGTGCATGTGCAGTTCGGCCAAGCCCAGGCACTGCTGGCCGGCGACGCATTGCAGGCGCTGGCCTTCGAGATGTTGACGCCCGAAGGCGATGAAATCCCACCCGCCATGCAGGCCCGGCTCTGCCGCCTGCTGGCCCAGGCTGCGGGCTACCAGGGCATGGCCGGGGGCCAGGCCATTGACCTGGCCAGCGTTGGCCTGCCGCTCACGTCCCCAGAGCTGCACGACATGCACCGTCTGAAAACCGGCGCGCTGCTGCAGGCCAGCGTGATGATGGGCGCGATCTGCGGTGCGGTGTCGCCCGAGGTCGAAGACGCCTTGAAACACTACGGTGCGGCCGTGGGGTTGGCGTTTCAGGTGGTGGACGACGTGCTGGACGTGACCGCCGACTCCGCCACACTGGGCAAAACCGCCGGCAAGGACGCAGCGCAGGACAAACCCACGTTTGTGTCCTTGCTCGGCTTGCAGGCCGCACAGGACTACGCCGACCAGCTGCTGGCGCAGGCGCTGAACAGCGTCGCCAGCCTTGAGACTCAAGGCCTTCCGCGCACCGAAGCCCTGCAGGCGCTGGCCCGGCTGTTGGTCCAGCGCACCCACT
>JBJXEI010000268.1:0-6994 GCA_046154065.1 Polaromonas sp.
AAACGGGGGTGGTGGACCGCTGGAGCCGCTTTCGGGCGCGCTGGTTTGCCCGTGACGCGCGCGGTGCGCTGCTGCTGCTGTTGCTGTGGCCGGTGGCGTTGCTGTTCCCGGCGTCGGTGCCGATGGGGTTGGGCCAGGTGTTTGAACGGCTGGAGTCGGCGCTGGCGGACGTGTTGATTGACACGCCGTTCCTCGACTGGATGCCGGTGCGGGAGGTGGAGCTGCAGCCGCTGGTGCCGCTGGCCGAACTGGTGTGCGTGGCGCTGGGGGTGCTGGTGCCGTGCTTGTTGGGCTACAGCGTGATCCGCCGGGCGGTGCAGCGCGTCGCGTTTGCTGCCGGGGTGTTGGCGGCGGGTTTGGCGGTGTCGGCGCTGTCGGCCGCCCTGAGTTATGGGCCTGAGCACGCCTGGGCCTGGGCGGACGCACCAGTGCGGGTCGGTGTGGTGGGGGCCGTCTTGTCGGCCCTGATGCTGCTGGCGATTCCCCGGCGGGCGGCGGCGGCGCTGACGCTGCTGGGCCTGGTTGTTCAGCTGGCGCTGCTGAACCAGGCACCGGCCGACCCGTATTTTGCGCAGACCCTGCAAACCTGGGAGCAGGGGCAGTTCATTCGTTTCCACGGTGTGGTGCAGTGGCTGGGCTGGCTGTGGCCGTATGCGGCGCTGCTGTATGTGCTGATGCGCCTGTCGGGCCGGGACACCGCGCCGGTGGCTGAAGCACTTGACGCGCCTGAAAAGTAAAATCCGGTCATGACTTCATCCAAAGCGCCAGCCGCAGGCTCCTACTACGAACGCCACATCTTTTTTTGCCTGAACCAGCGCGGCAAGGGCGAAGACGCCTGCGCCAACCACCACGCGCAGGAGGGCTTTGACCGCTGCAAGTCGCAGGTCAAGGCCGCCGGGCTGTCCGGGCCGGGCCAGGTGCGGGTCAACAAGGCCGGCTGCCTGGACCGCTGCGCTGGCGGGCCAGTGGCGGTGGTCTACCCCGAAGCGGTCTGGTACACCTTTGTGGACAACGCGGACATCGACGAGATCGTCACGTCGCACCTGAAACACGGGCAAGTAGTGGAGCGGCTGGTGCTGCCGCCCACCGTGGGCCGCTGAAGCCGCGCGCAGGCCCCCGGCGGGTGCCTGGGGGCTATTTTTTTCTCCAATCTACGTCCAGCCTAGGTCTTCATTGCCTGGTCCGCTATCAAATAAATAGCTATTTAACGCATCGAAAGAACCTGTTGTGAACGCCTCAACCCACAAATCATGCATTCCGGGCCTGGCGGGCGACATTGAAATCGCGGTGGACACGCCCGACACGCCGCGCGGTGTGGTGGTCATCGCCCACCCGCACCCCCTGTTTGGCGGCACCATGGACAACAAGGTCGTGCAGACGATGGCCCGGGCCTTTGTGCAGTGCGGCTGGACGGCGGTGCGGTTCAACTTTCGGGGGGTCGGTGCCAGCGCGGGCACCCACGACGAGGGGCGCGGCGAACTGGAAGACCTGCTCGCGGTGGTCGAGCACGCGTCGCCGCTGGCCGCTGGCGGCGCGCTGGCCCTGGCCGGGTTTTCGTTCGGTGCGTTTGTCACCACCCACGCCTTTGGCCGGCTGGCCGCCACCCGCCCCATCGATAAGTTGGTGCTGGTGGGCACCAGCGTCAGCCGCTCGCCGGCCGCCCCGATTGACACCGCCGCCCATCCCCGCACCCTGGTGGTTCACGGCGAGCAGGACGACACGGTGCTGCTGGCCGACGTGATGGACTGGGCGCGTCCGCAGGCACTGCCTGTTACCGTTGTTCCCGGTGGCGGGCACTTCTTTCATGGACAATTGCCGCTGCTCAAGGGTCTGGTTGTCCGGCATCTGATGTCGGCCTAGCGCGCCGCCAGCACCGGGTCCGCCGCACGCGCATCCGGTGCATCGCCAGCGCCCGGCCCGCCCGGCCACCGTGGCGGATGAGCCCTGTTTTTTGTCTTCTTTCAAACTCCCCTCTACTCACTATGCACGCTTTTCCCCGGGCCCATTCGGGCCTTCGCACCGCCGTTATTGCCTTGGCTGTGGCCGCCCCCCTGACCTCATGGATGGCGCTGGCCCAGACCCCTGCGGCGCCCAGAGCAGCGGCTTCCGCACCCCAGACGCAAGCCGCCCCCACCCCGCAGGTGCCGGACATCGCCGCCCGGGCCTACCTGCTGCTGGACGTCACTTCCAACCAGATCCTGGCCGCCAAAGACATTGATTCACCGGTCGAGCCCGCGTCGCTGACCAAACTGATGACCGAATACCTGGTGTTCGACGCCCTGAAGGCGCAGAAAATCACCTTGAAACAAACCTTTGGTGTGAGTGAGCGCGCCTGGAAAATGCCGGGTTCGCGCATGTTCATCGACCCCAAGATGCAGGTCCCTGTCGAGGACCTGATCAAGGGCATGGTGGTGCAGTCCGGCAACGACGCCACTACCGCGCTGGCCGAGGGCGTGGGCGGCACGGTCGAGCAGTTTGTGGTGCGCATGAACGAGCAGGCCAAGGCGCTGGGCATGAATTCCACCGTGTATAAAAACCCGGAAGGCCTGACGGTGCCTGGCCACACCACCACCGCCCGTGACCTGAGCGTCCTGGCCACGCGCCTGATGTCGGATTTCCCCGACTACATCGGGTATTCAGCCATCAAGAAATACCGCTACCCCGGTACCCCGGCCGCCAATGACAGCAACCGCAACACCTTGCTGTTCCGCGACCCCACGGTGGACGGCCTGAAAACCGGCCACACCGAAGCCGCAGGCTACTGCATGATCGCCACTGCCAAGCGCGACTTCCCCAACCTCGGAGCGGCTGGCGCGCCTGGCTCGCGCCGCTTGGTGGCCATTTTGCTGGGCACCCAAAGCGACAGTGCCCGTGCCAACGAATCCCAAAAACTGCTGAACTGGGGTTACACCGCCTATGAAGCGGTCAAGCTGTTCGACGCCGGGCAGGCGGTGGCCAAGCCGGCTGTGTGGAAGGGCAAGTCGCCCACCGTGTCCATCGGCCAGCCGCAGGCCATCGTGGTGTCGGTGGCGGCCGGCAGCGGCCCCAAGATCAAGACGCAAATCTCCCGCGCCGACCCGCTGGTCGCCCCGTTCATCAAAGGCCAGGCCCTGGGCACCCTCAAGGTCACGCTGGGTGACAACCCTGTGCCCGTGGCCGAGCTGCCACTGGTCGCCCTGGACGCCGTTGAAGAGTCGGGTGTGCTGGGCCGCGCCTGGGACTCCATCCGTTTGTGGATCAAATAAGTACCGCCATCACCAACCAGCAGGGCCTCTGGTTTGCTGTTAAAAGCCCGAACTGCTACACTGGTGGGCTTTTCCGAAATTTTCGGGAGAGCTGACCGTTTTTACGACAAAGAACGGCCAGTTGCGTAATAGCTATGTTTTCAGTCAGTTATCAAACGTTTAGGGACGTTTTTCAATGCCAACCATCAATCAATTAGTTCGCCAAGGACGCGAGGTCGAAAAGATCAAGTCCAAAAGCCCCGCCATGGAGAATTCTCCACAGCGCCGCGGTGTTTGCACCCGTGTGTACACCACCACCCCCAAGAAGCCGAACTCCGCGCTGCGTAAAGTTGCCAAAGTGCGCTTGACCAACGGATTCGAAATCATTTCCTACATCGGCGGCGAAGGCCACAACCTGCAGGAACACAGCGTGGTGCTGGTTCGTGGCGGTCGTGTCAAGGACTTGCCCGGTGTGCGTTACCACATCGTTCGTGGATCGCTGGACTTGCAAGGCGTGAAAGACCGCAAGCAGTCACGCTCCAAGTACGGCGCGAAGAAGCCAAAGGCCAAATAAGCTGCACGGTGCGAGCTTTTGTTCGCGCCGGAGGATGTTGTCACAACGTCTTCAAAAACAGGTGCTTCACTTATCAGGCAGATAAGTCAAGCGAAGTGACCCAAGCGCAAATTGTTGTGCCGGTCGAGTAAGTGAGAGCTTGATAGTTCTCGCGGTGTTTGCAAAAACGCCAACTGAAGCAAAGAGGTGAAAAAATGCCACGTCGTCGCGAAGTCCCTAAACGTGAAATTCTTCCTGATCCTAAATTTGGTGATGTCGATCTCGCCAAATTCATGAACGTGATCATGCAAGGCGGCAAAAAAGCCGTCGCCGAACGCATCATCTACGGTGCCCTCGATTTCATCGAGAAAAAGAACCCGGGCAAAGACCCGCTGGAAGCCTTCCACATGGCCATCGGCAACATCAAGCCCATGGTTGAAGTGAAGTCCCGCCGCGTGGGCGGTGCGAACTACCAGGTGCCTGTTGAAGTGCGCCCTGTTCGCCGTATGGCCCTGGCCATGCGCTGGTTGAAAGAAGCCGCCAAAAAGCGCGGTGAGAAGTCGATGTCCCTTCGTCTGGCCAATGAGCTGATGGAAGCGACCGAAGGCCGCGGCGGTGCCATGAAAAAGCGTGACGAAGTTCACCGCATGGCCGAAGCCAACAAGGCCTTCAGCCACTTCCGTTTCTAAAACGCTTTTCTAATCCAACCAACGAGAAGCCCGTCCCGCTGAAAAAGCGGCCGGGCTTTTGTTGGCTTACGGAAACCTGGAGTAATTTATGTCCCGCGCTACCCCCATTGAAAACTACCGCAACATCGGCATTTCCGCGCACATTGATGCCGGCAAGACGACGACCACCGAGCGGGTTCTTTTTTACACCGGCGTGAACCACAAGATTGGTGAAGTTCACGACGGCGCTGCCACCATGGACTGGATGGAGCAAGAGCAGGAGCGTGGCATCACGATCACGTCCGCCGCCACCACCTGCTTCTGGAAAGGCATGGACAAGTCCCTGCCCGAGCACCGCATCAACATCATTGACACCCCTGGCCACGTGGACTTCACGATTGAAGTCGAGCGCTCGATGCGCGTGTTGGACGGCGCCTGCATGGTGTATTGCGCTGTGGGTGGCGTTCAGCCCCAGTCCGAGACCGTCTGGCGTCAGGCCAACAAGTACAAAGTGCCACGTCTGGCCTTCGTCAATAAGATGGACCGCACCGGTGCCAACTTCTTCAAAGTCGTTGAGCAGATGAAACTGCGCTTGAAGGCCAGCCCTGTGCCGATGGTGATCCCTATCGGCGCTGAAGAAAACTTCACCGGTGTGGTGGACTTGCTCAAGATGAAAGCCATCATCTGGGATGAGGCCTCACAAGGCATGAAGTTTGACTACCGCGACATCCCGGCTGAACTGGTTGAGTTGGCCAAAGAGTGGCGTGAAAAGATGGTTGAAGCTGCGGCTGAAGCCTCTGAAGAATTCATGACCAAGTACCTTGAAGAAGGCGACTTGACGGAAGAAGAGATCAAGCTGGGCATCCGCACGCGGACCATCGCCAGCGAAATCCAGCCGATGTACTGCGGCTCAGCCTTCAAGAACAAAGGCGTGCAGCGCATGCTGGACGCCGTGATTGAGTTCATGCCGTCGCCCGTCGATATCCCGCCTGTTAAGGGCATGGATGAAGATGAGCAGCCAGTGACCCGCAAGGCCGATGACGAAGAGAAATTCTCTGCGCTGGCTTTCAAACTGATGACCGACCCATTTGTGGGCCAGTTGACGTTCGTGCGCGTTTACTCCGGCGTGTTGAAAAAGGGCGACAGCGTTTTCAACCCGATCAAGGGTAAAAAAGAGCGTATTGGCCGTATCGTTCAAATGCACGCCAACAACCGCGAAGAAGTCAGCGAAATTCGTGCGGGCGACATCGCCGCTTGTGTGGGCCTGAAAGACGTGACCACGGGTGAAACCCTGTGCGATCCTGATTCTGTGGTCATGCTGGAGCGCATGGTGTTCCCTGAGCCCGTGATTGCACAGGCCGTGGAGCCAAAAACTAAGGCTGACCAGGAAAAAATGGGTATCGCCCTGAGCCGTCTGGCCCAAGAGGATCCATCTTTCCGCGTCAAAACCGACGAAGAGTCAGGCCAGACCATCATTGCCGGTATGGGCGAGTTGCACCTGGAGATCATTGTTGACCGCATGAAGCGTGAGTTCGGTGTGGAAGCCAACGTGGGCAAGCCGCAGGTCGCCTACCGCGAAACCATCCGCAAGACCATCGAAGATGCCGAAGGCAAGTTCGTGCGTCAGTCCGGTGGTAAGGGTCAGTACGGCCATGTGGTGCTCAAGATTGAGCCAAACGAGCCAGGTAAAGGCATCGAATTCGTCGACGCGATCAAAGGCGGCGTGGTTCCTCGCGAATACATCCCTGCGGTTGAAAAAGGCATTCATGAAGCCGTGACCTCTGGCGTGTTGGCCGGTTACCCCGTCGTGGACGTCAAGGTCACGCTGCACTTCGGTTCGTACCACGATGTGGACTCGAACGAGATGGCTTTCAAAATGGCCGCGATCTTTGGTTTCAAGGAAGGCTGCCGCAAGGCTGGCCCGGTGATTCTGGAGCCGATGATGGCTGTGGAAGTCGAGACGCCTGAAGACTACGCCGGCAACGTGATGGGCGACTTGTCCTCACGCCGCGGCATGGTGCAAGGCATGGAAGACATGGTTGGTGGCGGCAAAGCCATCAAGGCCGAAGTGCCTTTGTCCGAAATGTTCGGCTACTCGACCACACTGCGCTCGATGTCGCAGGGCCGTGCTACGTACTCCATGGAGTTCAAGCACTACTCTGAAGCACCGCGCAACGTGTCGGAAACCATCATGGCCGCCCGCGCCAAGTAAGCGACACCGGTGACCGGCTTTCGAGTTGGCCACCACTTTTTTGTCTGCGATTGTGTGCCACTCTGTACCCGTGCGGAGTGACCAAGCAACACAGTGCAGACGTAAAACCATACACGGGCATGTTCTTTATATCTGGAGTTGAAAATGGCAAAAGGCAAATTTGAGCGGACCAAACCGCACGTCAACGTCGGCACGATCGGCCACGTCGATCATGGTAAAACCACGCTGACCGCAGCGATCACCACCGTTTTGGCAGCCAAGTTCGGCGGCGAAGCCAAAGGCTACGACCAAATTGACGCGGCACCAGAAGAAAAAGCACGCGGCATCACCATCAACA
>JBJXEI010000269.1:0-44093 GCA_046154065.1 Polaromonas sp.
TGGGCGAGCAGGGTAGAGCGCGAGGGCATTGGGTGGGGTCCTGGTGGGGGCTTGGTCGGGCGTTGGGGTGTGAGGGGTCGGTCACTCGACCCTGAACACAAACTCTTGCGTGGCCAGCACGTCGCCCGAGGTGGCGCTGCATTTGTATTGCAGCATCGCGGTGCGCACGGCGGCGTGAAACACCCGCGGCCCGGACAAGATCGCCACGTCCTTGACCACGCCGTTGCTGATGGTGGCCTGCGCACGCACCACGCCTTCAGCGCCGTCCTGGCTGGCGCGGCGCGGCATCTCCGGCTTGACCTGTGTAGGGCAGACCACGCCGATCTCAGCGCGTGCAGGGGCTTTGGCGGGCTCGGGGGCTGCAGGCGCAGCGGGCGGCGCTGGCGGGGCGATCACAGGCGGTGCCACGGGGGGCGTGGTGGTGGCCGCTATCACCGGGGCGGTGCTGGGGGGCGCGGCTGTTTCAGGCGGGGGCACAAACGGCGCGGGTGGTGGGGGTGCGGCCACCTTGGGCGCATTGACGGGTTTGATTTCCTTGGGCGGTGGTGGCGGTGGCGGCGGCGGAATGATGACCTCCTGGATCACCACGGCTTCCAGCGGTTTTTTGATGAACTCCAGCGTGCGTTTGGCCGTGCCGCTGACCAGCGCCCAGGCGATCAGTACATGCAGAACCACCACCACAGCCCAGCCCGCTGCGCGGCTGGAGGTGTTGCCACTTTCATACTGCGCCAGCGCGCTTGCGGGGTGTGCGGCGCGGCTCATGGCAAGAACTGCTCGCTGCCGATCACGGCCACCTTGGTCAGGCCGCTGCGCCGTGACGTGGACAGCACGTTGGCAAACACCGCGTACTGGGCTTGTTTGTGGGGCCGCAGGTGCAGTTCAGGCTGCACGGGCAGCTGCGCGATGGTGGTCATTTTTTGTTCCAGCTCGGTCGGGGTCACGGCCACGCCTTGCCAGAAGAGGGCGCTTTTCTCGTCAATGTCGAGCTGGATCTTGTCGGCTTGCACCACGCTGCTGGGCGGTGCGCCCACGGGCAGCTCCAGGTTGACGGCGTGCAGCTGGATCGGGATGGTGATGATGAGCATCACCAGCAGCACCAGCATCACGTCGATCAGCGGCGTGGTGTTGATGTCCATGATGACTTCCGGGTCACCGCTGGGGCGGGCCCGCCGGGTGGCCAGGCCGCGGGTTTTGGGGGCGTTGAGGCGCATGCTGGGGAGTCCGCTGAGGTCAGCCGCCCAGGGGAGGCGGTTCGGTGATGAAGGCCACTTTGGCAATGCCGGCGCGCTGGCAGGCGCTGAGCACCTTGCCCACGCCTTCGTACCGCGCGTTGAGGTCACCGCGGATCTGCACCTCGGGCTGGGGCTTCTGGCTTGCAACGGTCTTGAGCTTGGCAACCAGCGCGTTCACGTCGCTCACCCGCTGGTCGTACCAGAACATGCGGCCCGCCTGATCGACCGAGATGATGATGTTGTCGGGCTGGGTTTGGCGCACCTCGATGCGTTCCTTGGGCAGCGCCACGGGGATCGAGGTGGTGACCACGGGGATGGTGATGAGGAAAATAATCAGCAGCACCAGCATCACGTCCACCAGCGGCGTGGTGTTGATGGCGGAAATGATGTCGTCGCCGCCATCAGCGGCAGAAGAAGGGCCAACAGCCATTGCCATGGGGGTTCCTTGGTCGGTTGGAAGCGTGCTGGTGTCAGGCGGCTTTGCCGGCCGAGCCGATCAGCACGGCATTGAGTTCCTCGCTGAACTCGCGCACCTCGTCCATCACCACCTTGTTGCGCCGGGCCAGCCAGTTGTAGCCCAGCACTGCCGGGATCGCCACCGCCAGGCCGATGGCCGTCATGATCAGCGCCTCACCCACGGGCCCGGCCACCTTGTCAATCGAGGCCTGGCCCGAAATGCCGATGGCCGTGAGCGCGTGGTAGATGCCCCAGACGGTGCCAAACAGCCCGACGAAGGGCGATGTGGAGCCCACAGTGGCCAAAAACGCCAGCCCGCCCTGGGCCTTGGCCTGCACCCGGTCCACCGACGACTGGATGCTCATCGGTACCCATTCGGTCATCGGGATGTGGCCCTTCAGCCCCGTGTGGCGGGCCATCGCCTCGGCCCCGGACTCGGCAATGAAGCGGTAGGGGCTGCTTTTTTCCAGTGCGCCCGCGCCTTCGCGCACCGTGGCGGCTGCCCAGAAAGCCTTGTTCATCGTGCCGGCCTGGCGTGCGGTGCGGGACTGTTCCAGCAGCTTGGTCACCATGATGTACCAGCTGCCGATGCTCATGATCGCCAGCAGCACCAGCACCGAGCGGGCAATCAGGTCAGAGCCCTTCCACAGCGCTTCAATGCCGTAGGGGTTGTCCAGCGTGTCGGCCGGTTTTTTGGCAGCGGCGCTGGTGTCCGCTACAGCGGCGGGGGTTTGCGCCTGGGCGGTGGAGGGCAGCGCGGCACCCCACATCAGCGCCAGGGCCAACACCAGGGCCAGCGCGCGGTGAAACGCGGCAATGCGCCGCGCCAGGTGGTGCACGGCGCCCCTCACGGTCATCAACGAAGAGGCGGTTAAGAGGTGCAATGGTGGGGCCATGATGAAGGGTGGGTGTCAGTTGAAGGCCCGCTGTCGTCACAACAGCGGGGCTGGATGTACACCCTGTAAGCATGGACTGTGCCACTGGAGCCAAAGCGTGGAGGATCAGAAAACGAGCTAATTTGTATACACCAATTGAAAGCAATCGGCCATGCGGCGGCTTCCCTGGCGGGTCATGAACGCGGTGGTCTTGAAGGCGCACCCGAATGGGCGCTGGGGACCGGGGCTGCCCCGAAAACGGGCAGGTCAGGCGTTGGTTTTGGTGCCGTGTGGGCGCTTCACGCCGACCCGCCAAACCCGCCCAGCGCACGCAGCACGTTTTCTGCCGTGGCCGGCGCCACCAGTTGGACCAGCTGCTGGTCACCCCGGCCGGCGGCCACGGCGGCGCGCAGGGCTTCAAACACGCTGATGGCCAGCATGAAGGGCGGCTCGCCCACGGCTTTGCTGCCGTAGACGTTGTCTTCCCGGTTGGGCTCGGGCCACAGGTCCACCTGGAAGTGCGCGGGGATGTCGCCGGTCGCGGGGATTTTGTAGGTGCTGGGGGCGTGGGTGGTCAGCAGGCCGCGCTCGTTCCACACCAGCTGCTCGGTCGTCAGCCAGCCCATGCCCTGCACAAAACCGCCCTCGATCTGGCCGATGTCCAGCGCCGGGTTAATCGACGTGCCCACGTCGTGCAGGATGTCCACCCGCAGCACGCGGGACTCGCCCGTCAGCAGGTCAATCGCCACTTCGGTGCACGCCGCGCCGTAGGCAAAGTAATAAAACGGCCGCCCGGTCAGCGTGGTTTTGTCGTAGTGGATTTTGGGCGTGCGGTAAAAGCCGTCGCTCCACAGCTGGACGCGCTGGGCGTAGGCCAGTTTGACCACGTCTTTGAAGGTGCGCACATTGGTTGGCGTGGTGACCTGGCCGCCTGCGAACTGCACAGCGCTGGCCTCAACACCGTCCAGCCCGGCCACAAATTCAGCCAGGTTGCTGCGCACCTGGCGGGCGGCAAACTGCGCGGCGCGGGCGTTCAGGTCGGTGCCGGCGGATGCGGCGGTGGCAGACGCGTTGGGCACCTTGCTGGTGTCGCTGGCGGTGGCCAGCACGGCTTCGTACGGCACACCCAACTCGTCGGCCACGATCTGGTTGACCTTGGTGTTCAGGCCCTGGCCCATCTCGGTGCCGCCGTGGTTGACCTGCACACTGCCGTCCATGTAGACGTGCACCAGCGCCCCGGCTTGGTTGAACAGCGTGGCGGTGAAGGAGATGCCGAACTTCACCGGGGTGATCGCCAGCCCGCGCTGGATGACCGGGCTGGTCTGGTTCCACGCCGAAATGGCCGCTTGCCTGGACCGGTATTGCGCCGTCAGCTCTAGTTTTGAGAGCAGCGGCGCCAGGATGTTGTCTTCCACCGTCATCTGGTAGTGCGTGACGTTGCGCTCGGTGGTGCCGTACAGGTTGCGGCGGCGAACATCCAGCGCATCGAGCCCCAGCGTGTGGGCAATGTCACCTAGGATGGTTTCCGTCACGATCATGCCCTGCGGCCCGCCAAAGCCACGGAAGGCCGTGTGGCTCTGGGTGTTGGTTTTCAGGCGATAGGACGTGATGTGCACGTCTTCCAGAAAATAAGCGTTGTCCACGTGGAAGATGGCGCGGTCCGCCACTGGGCCGGACAAATCGGCGCTGAAGCCGCAGTTCACCGCCATCTGCAGCCGCAGCCCGGTGATGCGCCCCGTGTCGTCAAACCCCACGCTGTAGTCGTAGGCAAAAGGGTGGCGTTTCCCGGTGATCAGAAAGTCGTCGTCCCGGTCCAGCCGCAGCTTGACGGGTTGTTTGAACTTGTTCGCCGCCACCGCCGCCCACACCGCCAGGTGGCCCGACTGCGTTTCCTTGCCGCCAAAGCCGCCGCCCATGCGCCGGCATTCGACCCGCACCGCGTGGTTGTCAATGCCCAGGGCATGCGCCATCCAGTGCTGTGCCTCGCCGGGGTGCTGGGTGCTGCTGTAGACCAGCCATTGGTTCTGTTCCTGTGGCAGCACGTAGGCGATTTGCCCTTCCAGGTAGAAGTGCTCCTGCCCGCCGACGTCCAGTGTGCCGTGCAGGGTGTGCGCCGCGCGCGCCAGGGCGGCTTGCGCGTCGCCGCGCTGCACCACCACGGGCGGCAGCACATAACTTTGCGCGGCCAGGGCGCTGGCAACATCCAGCAAAGCGGGCAGCGGGGTGATGTCACACGTGACCTTGCGCGCGGCGCGGCGGGCCGCCATCACCGACGTGGCCACCACCAGGCCAATCACCTGGCCGACATGCTGCACGGTATCGATAGCAAAAATCGGCTCGTCATGCGCAAATGCACCCAGCACCGGGTCACCGGGAATGTCACTGGCCAGCACCACACCCGTCACGCCGGGCATTGTTAGCGCGGCCTCGGTATGGACGGCATGCAACTGCCCATGCGCGACGGTGGACAGGATGGGCGCGGCAAACAGCGTGCCTTTGACCTCGGGAATGTCGTCCACATAGGTCGCAGCGCCCATGACTTGGGCGAGGGCGCTTTCGTGGGGGCGGGAGATTCCAGACGCGCTCATACCGTGCTTTCAAAGCTGCACGACTGCAGGTTGATGCCCTGCAGGCCCTGGCTTTCCAGCCAATAGCGCTGCAGCAGGTTGCCGAGCACGGCTGTCCGGTAAGCGGCACTGGCACGCATGTCCGACAGCGGCGTGAACTCGGCGCGCAGCACCGCCATGGCGCGCTGCACGGTGGCCAGCGTCCAGTGCTGGCCGCGCAGGGCGGCTTCGGTTTGTACGGCCCGCACGGGGGTGGCCGCCACCCCACCCACGCCGATGGACGCGTGGGTGACATGGCCGCCGTCGAGGTGCAAATTGATCGCCAAACACACGGCGGAAATGTCGTCGTCAAAGCGTTTGGAGATTTTGTAGACCTGGGTGTTTTCCAGTGCATTGGCGGTCGGCACGGTGATCCACGCCAGCACCTCGTCGGGGGCCATCACGTTCTGGCGGTAGCCGGTGTAGAGCTGGGCCAAAGGCAGCTCACGTTCACCGCGCACGCTGGCCAGCACCACGGTGCTGTTCAGGGCGATCAGCAGCGGCATCGAGTCGCCAATCGGCGAGCCATTGGCCACGTTGCCGCCCAGCGTGCCCGAGTTGCGCACCGGCAGCCCGGCAAAGCGGGTGGCAAAGGTGTGCAGTTGCGGGCGCTCAGCCACCAGCGCGGCAAACGCATCAGCCAGCGTGACAGCCGCGCCGATCTTCAGGTGCGTGGCGGTGCGGGAGATGCGGCGCAACTCGGCCACCCGCGTCAGGTCCAGCACGCGGGTGAACTGCTGGTGTTGTTTGGTCACCCACAGGCCCACGTCGGTGCAGCCGGCCACCAGTTGCGCAGAAGGCGTTTCAGCGCGCAAAACCAGCAGTTCAGCCAGTGTTTCGGGCAATTTATAAGCCAAATCGCCCACCAGCCTAGGTGTTGATTGCCTGATCTGCTCTAGTTTTTGTAGCAAATCTGGCGTGTCCACCTGCGCCGCAGGCAGCGCACCCATGGCCTGTGCCGCGTCAAAAATCGGCCGGTAGCCGGTGCAGCGGCACAGGTTTCCCGACAACGCCTGCTGCGCGAGTTCACGGGTGACCACCTGGCCTGTTGCCACGTGGTTTTGGTACATACCGAACAAACTCATCACAAACCCGGGCGTGCAAAACCCGCACTGGCTGGCGTGGCACTGCACCATGGCTTGCTGGACGGGGTGGGGTGTGCCGTCGGCGGCGGCAATATCTTCGGTTGTCCACAGTGCCATGCCGTCCACCGAATGGGCCAGCCGGATGCAGCTGTTGACGGCTTTGAAACGCAGCGTGCTGCCGTCGGTCGCAGCGTCAGGTTCGGCCAGCACCACGGTGCAGGCACCGCAGTCGCCTTCACCGCAGCCTTCCTTGGTCCCGGTGCTGCACAGGTCCTCACGCAGCAGCTCCAGCAGGGTGCGGCTGGGTGGTACATTGCCCACGGACACGACCTCCCCCCGCCTCAAAAAGCGGATGGTTTTCACGGCAACAGGGGTCTCGGTCATCAAGGTCATGCGCCTGAGGGTAAACAACTCGCCAGCCACCTGCATATCAAAGCCCGTATCAACCCAATGGATGAAATGGTATGAAAGACCCGGCCAGCCAGCGCACGATGCTGGACAAAATTGATCTTCATCTCATCAGGGTTTTGAACACCGTGCTAACCGAACGCAGCGTGTCACGCGCCGCCATCCGCCTGGGTATGTACCAGCCCGCCGTCAGCGCGTCGCTCAAGCGGCTGCGTGCGCTGGCCGGGGACCCGATTTTGGTGCGCTCGGGCGCTGCCATGGTGCCCACCGACGCCGGGCTGCGCATGATCGAGCCGTCGGCTGCCATTTTGCGGGCGGCCGGCATGCTGTTCAGTGACGCCCGGGCGTTTGATCCGGCCTCGGCCCAGGTCACGTTCCGCCTGGCCGCCAGCGACTACCTGGACCCGCTGTTCTTGCCCCGGCTGGTGACCCAGGTCAAAACCCAGGCGCCCGGCTGCCACATGGAGATTCACCCGTTGTCGGCCCAGTCGGACTACCGCGCCCAGCTGGCGCAGGGCCAGGTCGATGTGGTGATCGGCAACTGGACCACCCCGCCGGACGACCTGCACCTGGGCCGCCTGCTGGGCGACGAGGTGGTGTGCCTGGTGGCCAACCACCACCCGGCGGTGCGCCACGGCTGGCGCGTCAAGAACGTGAAAAACGTGGCCAGCTGGCTGGAGTCGGAGCACATTGCGCCGACCGCGCTGCAAATGGGCGCGCGCGGCGTGATTGACGAGCACCTGGACAAACAAGGCCTGCAGCGCAACATCACGGTGCGTTGCCCGCATTTTGGGCTGATGCCGGCGATGGTGGCATCGAGCTTGCTGGTGATGACCACCGGGCGGCAGTACTGCGAGCGCTTTGTGGGCGTGCTGCCTGTGACCATCCTGCCGTGCCCGGTGGAGTTTCCGCGGATGATGTATTACCAGCTGTGGCATGCGCGCACCCAGGCGTCGGCGGCGTCGAAATGGCTGCGTGAGCGGGTCAAATCGGTGGCAGCCGATCTGCGAAAATGATAGCAACACAGGCAATTAAAGCCTAGGCTAGGAGTCTGTCGGACTTAGGTCGTCGAAGCGAAAATTGGCCCCAGCGAGGACAGTTTTTGACGATTTCGCAGGCGAATATCTAGATATTTGCCAAGAAAGCGGCGAAAAATGGACCGCTGCGGTCAATTTGCAGCCGACGAACCCTAAGTCCGACAGGCTCCTAGTGGCCTGAATCCTTCAAAAAATGATGAAATTAGCTCAACAACATGCCCGCTGACATCCCCCCAACCGCCCCGCCACGCCTGCAGCTGGCGGGCATCACCAAGGCCTACCCCGGCGTGGTGGCCAACCGCAGCGTGGCGCTGAGGGTAGAGCCCGGTGAAATCCACGCCGTGCTGGGTGAAAACGGGGCGGGCAAATCCACGCTGATGAAGATCATCTACGGCGCCGTCAAGCCAGACGACGGCAGCATGCACATCGACGGCCAGCCGGTGGCAGTGCGCAGCCCGCAGGAAGCGCGGGCGCTGGGCATCAGCATGGTGTTTCAGCATTTCAGCCTGTTTGACACGCTCAGCGTGGCGGAGAACGTATGGCTGGGCTTGAGCAAAACCCTGAGCCTGGCAGAGGTGACCCAGCAGATCGCGCAAACCGCCCAGGCTTACGGCCTGCCGATTGAGCCGCAGCGGCCCGTGCACACCTTGGGCGTGGGGGAGCGCCAGCGGGTCGAAATCGTCCGGGCGCTGATGACCCGCCCCCGCTTGCTGATTCTGGACGAGCCCACGTCGGTCTTGAGCCCGCAGGCGGCTGAAAGCCTGTTCACCACGCTGCGGGTGCTGGCCGCCCAGGGCTGCAGCATTTTGTACATCAGCCACAAGCTGCATGAAATCCGCGCGCTGTGCAGCGCCTGCACCGTGCTGCGCGGCGGCAAGGTGACGGGCGTGTGTGACCCGCGCCTGGAGTCCAATGCGTCGCTGAGCCGCCTGATGATCGGCGCCGAACCGCGTGCGCTGGAACACCGCGCGGCGCAAACCGGCGACGTGGTGCTGGCCGTGAATGGGCTGAGTGTGCCCAGTACTGAGCCCTTCGGCGTGGACCTGCAGCACATCGCGCTGCACGTGCGTGCCGGGGAGATACTGGGCATCGCCGGGGTGTCGGGCAACGGGCAAAAAGAGCTGCTGGCCGCGCTGTCGGGTGAAGACACGCGGGCCGATGCGCAGGCCGTGACGGTGCTGGGGCAGGCGGCGGGCCGCATGGGCCCGGCCCAGCGCCGCGCCCTGGGGCTGCACTTTGTGCCCGAAGAGCGGCTGGGGCGCGGCGCGGTGCCGCAGCTGTCGCTGGCGCGCAACCTGCTCTTGAGCCGCCGTGACGCGCTGCGCTGGGGCGGCTGGATTGACCGGCGCAAGCTGGCGCATGAGGCGCGGGACATCATTGACCGCTACCACGTCAAAGCCAACGGCCCGCACGCGGCGGCCAAGTCGCTGTCGGGTGGCAACCTGCAAAAATTCATCATGGGCCGGGAGATCGAGGCCAAACCCACGCTGCTGATCGTGTCGCAGCCCACCTGGGGCGTGGACGTGGGCGCGGCCGCGCAAATCCGTGGGGAGCTGCTCAAGCTGCGGGATGCAGGCTGTGCGGTGCTGGTGGTCAGTGAGGAGCTGGACGAATTGTTTGACATTTCAGACCGGCTGCAGGTCATCGCCAAGGGCCAGCTGTCCCCCAGCGTGCCGCGTGCCGACGCCACGGTGGCGCAAATTGGCCAGTGGATGAGTGGCTTGTGGGGCCACCCGGCGGACGCCGACGCAACCGCCCCAGGGAGCGCCGCATGATCAAACTTGACATGCGGCCCCAGCCGTCTCGCTTTTGGACTTACGCGTCGCCGCTGCTGGCGCTGGCGCTCACGGTGGGCATGGGCGTGCTGCTGTTCATGGCCCTGGGCAAGGACCCGGTGCGGGCCCTGGGCTTGTTTTTCTGGGAGCCGGTCCGCTCGCCGTATGCGCTGGGCGAGCTGATGGTCAAGGCCACGCCATTGCTCATCATTGCGCTGGGGCTGTCGGTGTGTTTTCGGGCCAACGTGTGGAACATTGGCGCGGAAGGGCAGTTTGTCATCGGTGCCGTGGCTGCCGGTGGCGTGGCGTTGCTGGCCGACAGCACCACCGGGCCGTGGATCGTCCCCGCCATTTTGGGGGCCGGGGTGCTGGGCGGCATGGCCTGGGCGGGCATCACCGCGCTGCTGCGGGACCGTTTCAACGCCAATGAAATCCTGGTCAGCCTGATGCTGGTCTACGTGGCCGAGATGGTGCTGAGCTACCTGGTGTTTGGCCCCTGGAAGGACCCGAACGGCTACAACTTTCCGCAAACCAAAACCTTTGACGCGGTGACCCGAATCCCGCGCCTGATGGACGGCTCACGCGTGCACATCGGCCTTATCCTGGGCCTGCTGGGCGTGGCGGGTCTGTCGGTATTTTTGTTCCGCACGCTGGCGGGCTTCAAGCAGGAAGTCAGCGGGCTGGCCCCGGCGGCGGCGCGCTACGCGGGGTTTTCATCGCGCCGGGCGCTGTGGGTGGCGCTGATGGTGTCCGGCGGGGCGGCGGGCCTGGCGGGTGCGCTGGAAGTGGCCGGGCCGATCGGCCAGCTCACGCCCTACGTGCCTGCAGGCTACGGTTTTGCCGCGATCATCGTGGCCTTTGTTGGGCGCTTGCACCCGGTGGGCGTGGTGTTCTCGGCCGTGCTGATGAGCATGTTCTACATCGGCGGTGAGCTGGCGCAGTCGCGCCTGGGGTTGCCCAAGTCGCTGACCAGCGTGTTTCAGGGGTTGCTGCTGTTCAACCTGCTGGCGTGCGACACCTTGATGAACTACCGGCTGCGCATCACCAGCGGCCCGAAAGGAGCGCACTGATGGAGTCCATGGCATCGTTACTGGCCGCCACGCTGAGTGCGGGCACCATCCTGGCGCTGGCCGCACTGGGCTTGCTGATCAATGAAAAGGCGGGCATCGTCAACCTGGGGGCCGAGGGAGTGATGCTGTGCGCGGCCATTGCCGGGTTTGCCGCGGTGGTTCACACCGGCAACCCCTGGGTGGGGTTTGCGGCGGGCATGGCGGCCGGCGCGCTGATGGCGGCGGTGTTTGGCGTGCTGGTGATCTGGCTGAACACCAACCAGTACGCCACAGGCCTGGCGCTGAGCCTGTTTGGTGCGGGTTTTTCGGCGTTTGTGGGCATCAAGTACGTGCAGGAAAAGCTGCCCGAGCAGGCGCACTTTCACATCCCGCTGCTGGCGGATATTCCCTTTCTGGGCACGGCGCTGTTCCGTCAGCACCCGATGGTGTATGCGGCCATGGCAACAGCCGCCGGGCTGGTCTGGTGGTTGGGCCGCACCCGGGCCGGGCTGGTGCTGCGCTCGGTCGGTGAAAGCCCCGAGTCGGCCCACGCGCTGGGCTACCCGGTGCGCCGCATCCGGCTGGCCGCTGTGGTGGCGGGCGGCGCGTTGTGCGGGCTGGCGGGGGCGTATGTGTCCACCGTCTACACACCGCTGTGGGTCGAAGGCATGATTGCCGGCAAGGGCTGGATTGCGCTGGCGCTCACCACCTTTGCCACCTGGCGCCCGGCGCGGGTCTTGCTTGGCGCTTACCTGTTTGGCGGGGTCACCATGCTGCAGTTTCACCTGCAAAGCCTGGGGGTGGATGCCCCCACGCAGTGGCTTAGCATGCTGCCCTACCTGGCCACCATCGTGGTGCTGGTGCTGATCTCACGCAACCCGCTGTGGATTCGTGTGAACATGCCCACCTCGATCGGCAAGCCGTTCTACCCCGGTTCCTAGTTCCCGGTTTTCAATGTCTGGTTTTTTAGTCCACTGTCAATTTTCAAGAAAGTACGACCCCATGACCGATCTGCACAAACGCTCCCTCATCAAGCTGGCCGCCCTGTCGGCGGTGGCTGCTGCCGCCTTGGCGGGCTGCGGCAAGAAGGAAGAACCCGCGCCTGCGCCCGCACCGGCCGCCGCCGCTGCTCCCGCCAAGGCCGAGCCACTCAAGGTCGCCTTTGCCTACGTCGGCCCCGTGGGTGATGGCGGTTGGACGTTCGCGCACGACAACGGCCGCAAAGAGGTTGAAAAAGCCTTCGGTGACAAGGTGGTCACCAGCTTTGTCGAAAAAGTGCCCGAGTCAGCCGACGCCGAGCGTGTGATCCGCGACATGGCGGGGCAGGGCAACAAGCTGATCTTTGGCACCACCTTTGGCTACATGGAGCCGATGCTGAAAATTGCGGGCGACACCAAGGGCGTGAAGTTTGAGCACGCCACCGGCTTTAAAACCGCCGACAACATGCGCACCTACGACAGCCGCACCTACGAAGGGGCCTACATGGCCGGGGTGATTGCCGGCAAGATGAGCAAAACCGGCACGCTGGGCGTGGTGGGCTCGGTGCCAATCCCCGAGGTGGTGCGCAACATCAACAGCTTCACCATGGGCGCGCAGTCGGTGAACCCGGCCGTGAAAACCAAGGTGGTCTGGGTCAATGAGTGGTTCAACCCACCGAAAGAAACCGAAGCCGCCACCGCACTGATCAACGGCGGCGCGGACGTGCTGTTCCAGAACACTGACTCATCCGCCGTGCTGCAAACCGCTGAAAAAATGGGCAAACGCGCCTTCGGCTGGGACTCTGACATGACCACCTACGGCCCCAAGGCCCACCTGGCTTCTGCCGTCATTAACTGGGGCCCGTACTACGTCAAGGCCGTGGGTGAGGCGCTGGAAGGCAAATGGACCGGCGGCACATCCGCCTGGTGGGGCGTGAAAGAAGGCGCGATCGACATCGTGTCGATTGCCGGCGATGTGCCCGAAGACACCAAAAAACGCGTGGCCGAAGTCAAGGCTGGCCTGAAAGACGGCAGCTTCAGCATCTGGAAGGGCCCGATCATGGACAACACCGGCAAGGAACTGATCGCCAAGGACGTGGTGGCTGACGACAAGTTTCTGGGCGGCCTGAAAACCTACGTCAAAGGCGTGGAAGGCAAGGTACCTGGTACCAACTGAGGCCCGGCGAACGTCTGTGCCAACAGCTGCCTTCGGGCAGCTTTTTAATTTTTGGAGTCGAGATGAACCTGATCAAACCCGTGGCCGCCGACCGCTTGCCCGAGCTGCTGCGCCGCATGCCCAAGGCCGAGCTGCACATCCACATCGAAGGCTCGCTGGAGCCCGAGCTGATTTTTGCGCTGGCCCGCCGCAACGGCGTGGCCATTCCGTATGCCAGCGTGGACGAGCTGCGCAGCGCCTACGCCTTCACCAACCTGCAGAGTTTTCTGGACATCTACTACGCCGGGGCCAGCGTGTTGCTGCATGAGCAGGATTTCTACGACATGGCGCGGGCCTACTTCGTCAAGGCTGCCGCGGACAACGTGCTGCACACCGAACTGTTTTTTGACCCGCAGACCCACACGGCGCGCGGCGTCAGCATGGACGTGGTCGTCAACGGGCTGCACCGCGCCTGCGTGGACGCGCAAGCCGAGCTGGGCGTGAGTGCCTCGCTCATCCTGTGTTTTCTGCGTCACCTCAGTGAAGAGGAAGCCTTTGAAACGCTGGAACAAGCCCTGCCATACCGTGACAAGATCATCGGCATCGGCCTGGACTCTGGCGAGGTGGGCAACCCGCCCGAAAAGTTTGCCCGTGTGTTTGACCGCTGCCGCACGCTGGGTTTTCACCTCGTCGCCCACGCCGGGGAAGAAGGCCCGCCCGCCTATGTGTGGACGGCGCTGGACGTGCTCAAAGTCGAACGTGTGGACCACGGCGTGCAGTCCAGCAAAGACGCCCTGCTGATGCAGCGCCTGGCCAAGGACCGCATCGCCCTGACGGTGTGCCCGCTGTCCAACCTCAAGCTGTGTGTGTTCCCCGACCTGGCCAGCCACAACCTGAAGGGCCTGCTCGACGCGGGCCTGGCCGCCACCGTCAACTCCGACGACCCAGCCTACTTTGGCGGCTACATGAACGACAACTTCGTGCAAACCTTCGCTGCCACCGGCATGACGGCCGAGCACGCCTTGCAGCTGGCGCGCAACAGCTTTGAGGCGAGTTTCATCGAAGCACCCGCCAAGCAACGCTACATCGACCAGCTGCAGCACTGCTTCGCCACCTTTGAGTGACTCGGGCCATGGGCCTGCTCATTTCAAGGTGAATGCCTCGGGCAGCCCTACACCCGTGATGCCGTACTGGGGGGCCGCCTCGGTGCCGGTGGGTGAAGGCAGGTCGAAGCGGCGGGCGCCCGTGGCGTCGGTGATGTCGATCAGGGTGTCGAAAATAAGCCGGCGCAGGTACTGCTGGCCGCTGACCCGCACCAGCTCTTCGGGTTTGGCCAGCGCCAGCCGGTCCTTCAACTGAGCCTGAATCAAAGCCTGGTGCGTATCCAGGTAGCGGGTGAATTCGGCGGGGTCTACTGCACCCAGCTGAAGGGTGATGGCCGGGATGCTCAGCACGGCCCCGTTGGCCAAGGCCACGCTGAGGCTTGACGCCCATGGCAGGGCCCGCACGGTCGCCTCGGTGGGTTGCGCGGGGGCTGGCGTCGTCTCGGCGGGGGCGGGTACGGCTTCGGGCATGCGCTGGCTGGTGACCGCAGGCGGCGCGTGCGGGGTTGCTGGTTTTTGCGCAGGCTTGGCGCGCAGCAGCCACAGGCTGATGCTGCCCGAGCCAATGATCAGCCAAACAATCACCCAGAAGTACCACGCGCTGGCATTGCCCTGCTTGCTGCTTGCTGTGGTTTGCGCTGGGGGGCGCTGACGGCGGGGGGCGGCCATGAGGGCTGCGGCTTGACCCAGGCCCTGGTCATAAACCGCCCGTCGCTGCGGGTCCGACAGCGTGTCGTACGCCTGCGTGATCAGCCCTGACTGCAGGCTGGCCTGTTGTGCAAGCGCCGCGTCCCCGATGTTTTTGTCGGGGTGAAAGCGCTGCATCAGGCTTTTGTAGGCGGCCTTGATGACGGCCGGACTGGCCTTCGGGCTGACCTCCAGGATGTCGTAATGGGTCATGGTTGGGCAGGGGTGGATCAGGGTAGCCGGGTGAAGGAGGTGACGCTCTGGTCACTTTCCTGCAGTTCAAAGCCGGCGGCGGTCACCGCCAGCACGGGGTTCGTGTCGCTGCTGATGCGCGAGCCAATTTTGTAGGTCCAGACGAGGATGTTGTCCTTGTACTCCCACACGCCGTACTGCAGCACCACCTGGTCGTCCTGTTTGATTTCCCATTCCCCGTTGTCATGCAGGTACAAAGGCGTGACGAGCCTGGAGGACTGCCACTTGCCGACCAACCGTGCCCGGGTGTCGGCGTCCCTGGGGGCGCAGGCCGTGGCGACAAGCATCAGCCAAAAAATGCAGAGCCATTTCATCGGGGTCATCACGCAGGGGTGCGCCGTGGTAGCCGTGTCAGCGCCGCAGGATGTTCTGCCATCTGGCTTGTTCGCGTTCAATGCGCAGGCGTTCGGCGTCCTCACGGGCCTGCTTCTGGCGCTCGATCTGGCGCTCTTTCTGCTCGTCGTCACGGCGGGCCTGGTCACGGGCCATGCTTTCGGATCGGTTCAGCTCGGCGCTGACCTGATCGGCCCGGCGGCGCGCGGTTTCTTCAAACCTGCGCTCTTCTTCGCTGATCTTGGCTTTCTCCCGTTCGGCAAGCCGGGCTTCGCGGACTTCCAGGTCGCGGCGGCGATTGGCGGCCTCCATCAGCTCCGCCTCGGTGGCACTGCCGGGCCGCACACCATGGGTTTGTTCGTACTCCTGAACGATGACTTTTTCGCGGGCGCTGGCGGTCACACCGGCTTGCGTGGGGGCCTTGCGGTGGGTCATCAGCAGGTAGGCGACCTGAACGACCATCCAGATCGCCACGGCCGTGCCGAGCAGCATGGCCAGGCGCTTGAGAAGTGGCGGCGCGGCCAATGCATGGCCATAAGCCCCGGCGGAAGCAGAATCACGCCTGGCAAACATGTCGTGCGGTGACTGCGCTGACTGAGCCGACAACGCGTCGGCCCGCAGCGCAATGGCCTCGGCACGCAGGGCCACGGCCTCGGCCCGCAAAGCCAGCGACGTCGCATCGTCGGGGCGCATCGCAGTGGCAGCGGGGACCGCCAGGCTGGTGCGCCGCGCCAGCTGACTGTCGTAGGCCATTCGGGCGTCCGGTGTCGAAATCGCGTCGAAAGCAGCCTGGATCGTTTGCAGCTTGAGAGCGTAGTCCCCCGGCTTGAACAGGTTTTTCTGCGTTTTCAGCCGTGTAATCAGGCTGCTGTAGTTGTCTTCGATGTCCGATTGGGTGGCGTTGGGCCGAAGGGCGAGCGTGTCGTAGGCTGTTTGAGGGGTCATTGTCAGGTTGAGCTTCCGGTGCAGGCCAGAATTGCTGTTGTTTTGAATATCGTAGCAAGGCTGACACCTTGAAACAATCTTTTCAACCGGGACACGCGCAATGACGGATGGCTCAGGCGCCGTTTTTGGATGTCAAAACAACCTACAACCCGGCTTGGGGCCGGTCTGCGTAAAATTTCAGCATGATCTTGCCCCGCACCGCGCCATGGCGCTGACCCCCCACGCGGTGCCCATCCGCCCCATTCCGACCCTTTCTGCGGCCGCCATCGCGTTGGCCGGGGCCATGGCGCTGGCCGTGGCCATGGGCATCGGGCGTTTCGCTTTCACCCCCATCTTGCCGATGATGCTGGCCGACGGCGTGGTCAACCTGCCCCAGGCCAGCCTGCTGGCCAGCGCCAACTACCTGGGTTACATGCTGGGGGCGTTGCTGTGCACCGTGCAGCCGTGGGTGTGGTCGCGTTGGCCGGGGCTGCCGCCTCTGCGTTTTGTCTCGCTGATGCGGGCGGGCCTGGTGACGACCGGAGTGTTGACTCTGGCCATGGCCCTGAACTGGCCCGGCGCGTGGCCCGTGCTGCGGTTTGCGGCGGGGGTGACCAGCGCGGTGGTGTTTGTCTTCACCTCGGGCTGGTGCATGAGCCAGCTGGCGCAGCGCGGCAAGCCAGCCCTGGGCGGGTTGATCTACATGGGGCCCGGTGCGGGCATTGTGGCCAGCGGTTTGCTGGCCAGCGGCATGGTGGCCTTGAGCTGGTCCGCCGCTGCGGCCTGGGGTGTGTTTGGTGTGCTGGCCTTTGGGCTGCTGGCGGCGGTGTGGCGCTATCTGGTGGGGCCTGAAGAACAGCTGGCTGGCCGGCCTGCACCCGTGCAGCCGTCCATGACCAGCCACGTGCACCCGGTGCGTCGGCTGAGCCAACTGGAATTGCCGGTGTTCACCCTGGCCTACGGGCTGGCCGGGCTGGGCTACATCGTCACCGCCACGTTTTTGCCGGTCATTGCGCGGGCGGCTTTGCCGGGCTCGGCCTGGCTGGACTTGTTCTGGCCCATTTTTGGCGCGGGCATCATGGCAGGGGCGGCGCTGGCCACACGCATTCCCGCCCGGCTGGACCGGCGCTGGCTGCTGGTGGGCTGCTACACCGTGCAGGCACTGGGGGTGCTGTGCAGCCTGGTGCTGCCCAGCCTGCTGGGCTTTGCAGCTGGCAGCCTGATGCTGGGCCTGCCGTTCACCGCCATCACCTTTTTTGCGATGCAGGAGGCGCGCCGCCTGCGGCCCGCGTCTGCGGCCAGCCTGATGGGCCTGCTCACGGCTTTTTACGGCTTGGGCCAGATCGTCGGGCCGCCCATGGTGGCCGTGCTGATGCGCCACACCCCCACGGCCAGCGCCGGCTTCACCTGGTCGCTGGAGATCGCCGCGGCGGCGCTGGTGCTGGGCGCTGCGTTGTTCGCGTGGCTGGCCCGCACCTATCGGGTGGACGCAGCGGTGCCGGGCACTCGTTAAAATCTCGCCTTGCGCGTTGCCCGGGCCGCGCAAACTTTCGTTTTCCCGGGCCATGTCGAGGACCACCATGTACAAAAACCTCGTTGCCCACGCACGCCTGCTGCGTCGGGCCACCTGTTTGACTTCCACCGCTTTGCCGCCACTGGCCCGGGTCCGCCCATGAGCTACCAGGTCAAGGAAATTTTCTACACCTTGCAGGGCGAAGGGGCCAACGCGGGCCGCCCGGCGGTGTTTTGCCGCTTTGCGGGCTGCAACCTGTGGTCAGGCCGGGAGCAGGACCGCAGCACCGCCGTTTGCCAGTTTTGTGACACCGACTTTGTCGGCACCAATGGCACGCTGGGTGGCAAGTACCCGGACGCTGCGGCGCTGGCCAGCCAGGTGGCCGCGCTGTGGCCGACGGGTGACACTGGCCACCGCTTCATCGTGATGACCGGGGGCGAGCCGCTGCTGCAGGTGGACGACGCGCTGATTGCCGCGCTGCATGCCGAAGGCTTTTTCATCGCGGTTGAGACCAACGGCACCCTGGCCGCGCCGGCGGGCATTGACTGGATTTGTGTCAGCCCCAAAGCCGGTGCGCCCTGGGTGCAACGCAGCGGGCATGAGCTCAAAGTGGTGTGGCCCCAGCCCGGTACCGACCTGGACACCCTGGAAGCCGCTGACTTCACGCACCGCTACCTGCAGCCGATGGACAACCTTCTGCAGCGCGACAACACCGAGAAATGCATCGCGCTGTGTCTGCAGCGGCCCACGTGGCGGTTGAGCCTGCAAACCCACAAAATCACAGGTATTCGATGAAAACCACCCCCATGACATTCGACATCAGCCAGAAGTTTTTCTTCGATGCCGCCCACACGCTGGACCGGGAGGTGGAAACCGACAGCAGCCGCCGCATTCACGGCCACACCTACCAGGCCGAGGTCACGCTGTCGGGCGCGCCGCACGCGGCCAGCGGCATGGTGGTGGACCTGGGGCTGGTGCGCCGTGCCATCGAGCACCTGCGCCCGCAGCTGGACCACCGCCTGCTGGACGACGTGCCCGGCCTGGGCCCCGCCACGCTGGAAAACCTGTGCGCCTACATCTGGCGCGCGCTGGCCCCGGTGCTGCCCGGCCTGGCGGCGGTGCGGGTGTGGCGCGAAGGCATGGGCGACAGCTGCACGCTGCGCGGCGGTTGACCGTCGGGGGGGGCGGGGGCTGAACAAGCCGCATAGTCATCATCCAGCCCGGCGTATGCGCGGCGCGCAGGCCTGCGCTACGCTTGCCAGCATGAAAGCCTACCGCGCCCGCCTGCTTTATTTTCCGGATCCCCACGTTCCGCAAGCCACACTCGAAGAAGACGGCCTGCTGGTTGTCGGCCCCAACGCCCAGGGGCGGCAGGTCGTGCTGGCCATCGGCCCCTACGCCAGCGTTCAGCCTCGCTTTGCCGACGTGGCGGTGGCGCATTTCCCGGGCCGACTGATCGCGCCTGGCTTTGTGGACATGCACATCCACTACCCGCAGCTCGACGTGATCGGCTCCCCCGCCGAGGGCCTGCTGCCCTGGTTGGAGAACTACACCTTTCCGCAGGAAGCCCGTTTTGCCGACCCGGACCATGCAGCCACCACCGCCTCATTTTTCATCGACGAACTGCTGCGCCACGGCGTGACCACCGCACTGGCGTTTGCCACGTCGCACCCCGCATCGGTCCACGCGCTGCTGAGCGAAGCGCAGCGGCGCAGCCTGCGGATGATGGCGGGCAAGGTGCTGATGGACCAGAACGCCCCCGATGGCGTGCGCGACCAGACGGAACAAAGCCTGATCGACTCCGAGGCGCTGATTCAACAGTGGCACGGCGTGGACCGCCTGGGCTACGCCATCACGCCGCGTTTTGTGCCCAGTTGCAGCGCCGCGCAGCTGCAAGGGGCCGGCGAGCTGGCAGCCAAATACCCGGACGTCTGGGTGCAGTCGCACGTGGCTGAAAATTTGGATGAAATCGCCTGGGTGCGCAGCCTGTACCCGGCGGCACGCAGCTATTTGAGTGTGTACGAACAGTTCGGGCTGCTGCGGCCGCGCGCGGTGTACGCGCACTGCATCCACATCGACGACCATGACCGCGCCCTGCTGCGGGACACTGGCACTGCCGCCGCCGTCAGCCCCACCAGCAACCTGTTTTTGGGCAGCGGTTTTTTTGACTACGTGAACGCCGACCGCAGTGGTTTTTTGTACGGCCTGGCCAGTGACGTGGGGGGCGGTACATCCTTCAGCCCGTTTCACACCATGCTGGCCGCCTACACCGTGGGCCGCGAAGGGCAGACCAAACCCGGCGTGTCGCTCCCGCCCCAGCAGCTGTGGTGGCAGCACACCGCCGGGGCCGCCCGCGCGCTGGGGCTGAACGGCGTGGTGGGCAATTTGCTGCCGGGCTGTGAGGCGGACTTTGTTGTCATCAACCCCCAGGCCACGCCGCTGCTGGCCCGCAAAACCGCGCAGGCCAGCAGCCTGGACGAGCTGCTGTTTGCCCTGATCGTGCTGGGGGACGACCGGCTGATTGAACAAACCGTGATTTCACAGGCGCTGGCGGCGCCCCACGGCTGAAATCAGTGTTTCACAGGTGGATTTTGTGCCTGATTGGCCAGATGCCTGGGTCTTTATTGCCTGTTTAGCTATGTTTTTAATAGCATTTCTGTTGCAGCCATGTGCGCCGCCGCGTTGCCTACAATCGAAGCAACCCCAAGAAAGCCGACTCAATGAGCATCAAAAGCGACAAATGGATCCGCCACATGGCCGAAACCACCGGCATGATCGAGCCCTTCGAGCCCGCCCAGGTCCGCCAGCGCGAGGTGGGCGGGGTGAGCCAGAAAATCATCAGCTACGGCACCAGCAGCTACGGCTACGACATCCGCTGTGCACCTGAATTCAAGGTCTTCACCAACATCCACAGCACCGTGGTGGACCCGAAAAACTTCGATGAAAAAAGCTTTGTCGATTTCTCGGGCGACAGCTGCATCATCCCGCCCAACAGCTTTGCGCTGGCCCGCACGGTGGAGTATTTCCGCATCCCGCGCAACGTGCTGACGATCTGCCTGGGAAAAAGTACCTACGCGCGCTGCGGCATCATCGTCAACGTCACCCCGTTCGAGCCCGAATGGGAAGGGTATGTAACGCTGGAATTCAGCAACACCACCCCCTTGCCCGCCCGCATCTATGCCGGAGAGGGCTGCGCCCAGGTGCTGTTTTTTGAAAGCGACAAGGACGACGTCTGTGAGACCTCGTACAAAGACCGCGGCGGCAAGTACCAGGGCCAGGTCGGCGTGACCCTGCCCCGCGCCTGAGCGGCCCCATGGACGACGACATTCGCTGCTGCGGCACCGGCACCTGCCTGATCAACGCCGAAGGCTTTTGCTGGTGCGGCCAGCAGTGGGACGGCAGCAAGATGTGTTTTGCAGCGCAGCAGGTGGTTGTTCACGTTGCCGCTTCTGAGCGCCTGCACGGTGCGCCATCGGATGCGATGCCTTTGGCTGAGAAACCGGAACGTTGACAGCAGGGCGTGTGACGCACACGCCAGGCGCGGTGGTTGAAAGCGCACCGAACAGGGGTCTTCACACGCTGAAACGCATGTTAGATTTTCCCTTTACAAATAAGGGAGGCCTCATGTTCGTTCGTACTTTTGCCAGCTTTTCAATGCTTGTCGCCTGTTTGGCTGCTACCGGTTGCGCGTCCATCATGAATGACACCAACGCACCGATTCGCTTCGAGACGTTCAGTGCTACAGGTGTTGAAATCAAGGATGTCGAGTGCAAACTGGAGAACGATTACGGTCAACAAATGGTCAAAACACCTGCGACCGTGAGCGTGCGCCGTTCGTCCAAAGACCTTCAGATCACCTGCGTCAAGCCGGGCGAAGCTGACGGCCGTGGCGTTGCGATTTCGCGCGCGAACGGTGGCCTGGCGGGCAATATTCTCATTGGCGGCGGTATCGGCGCCATCATTGACCACAACAAGGGCACGGCCTATACCTACCCACAATGGGTGCAGGTGGTGATGGGCAAATTGTTGACCTTTGACCGCCGTGCAGACAATGACGGTCAGCCTAACAAAGGCGTTGATGTGGTCCCGGCAGCCAAAGCCGCTAACTGACCTGGTCGATCGGCCTGATGCAGGGGCGCTGACTGCGTACCTGTCTGCAAGTTCGATGCGCCTCGCAACTGTCCTGTGCAGTGCGAGGCGTTTTCACGAGTGCGGTAACTTCGTTTACCCGGGTGCTTGCCTGTACTTATTTCCTCGCCGTTTCTGTGCTGCGATTTCAGCCTACATCGACAGTCGGTACTGGCTTAATTGAAGGGGCCGGGCGGGTTTTAGCATTGAGGGCAGGGCGGCAGACGTCGCCTGCATTTGGCTACAACGAGGCACCCCATGACCGCGCAATCTTCCGAACACACTACCCATCGCACGGGGACCGTTGCCCTCGTCTTGGTCGGGCTGTTGGCCGTGGCCGCGTTGATGGCCGCCATGGTCTGGGTGGTGCAGGGCCAGGTTCAACAGGCTGAGGTGTTGCGGGCGCAGTGGCAGAGCCCGGCGCGCACGCCCACGGCGGCTCCCGCTGACATGGCGCGCGGCGCCGCTGCGCCGGTGGCGCGAACTGGCGGTGGCCTGATGTCTGCGTCCTTCGACAGGCCCTGACGCGGGCCTGCTATGGACGAGCCAATGCACAAGCCACGGCCAGCCGCAGCCCCCGCACCGTGTCGTCCAGCGCCAGGCTGGGCACACCCTGTGACGGCACATAGGGCACGTGGATAAAACCACCCCGTACACCCTGCAGGCCGGGTTGTGTCGCCAGGGCGTGCATCAGCCCATAAAACACATGGTTGCAGACGAAAGGCCCAGCGCTGTAGGACAGCTCGGCTGGTAAGCCAGCCGTTTGCAGCGCGTGGAACATAGCGGTGACCGGCAGGGTGCTGAAGTACGCCGCAGGGGCACCTGGCACCACGGGTTGGTCCTGCGGTTGGGCCCCGGCGTTGTCAGGGATATGGGCATGCACCAGGTTCACCGCCACACGCTCCAGCGACAGTGCACTGCGCCCACCGGCCTGGCCCACACACACCACCAAGGCGGGGCGGTGCAGCCCAACGAGCCGCATCAATTCGGCCGTGGCCGCCCCAAACACCGTCGGCAGTTGGGCAGCCACCACGGCGTGGCCTTCAAGGCGGCTGCCGTGAAGCGCTTGCACCGCCAGCCAGCTGGGGTTGACGGGGTGCCGCGCCAGGCGGTCGTTGCCAAAGGCGTCAAACCCGGTCAGCAGCACACAGGGCAACGGGTGTGCAGGCAGGTCCGGGGGTGTTTGAACAGGTGTCATGGCCACTTGGTAAGGATCGGTGAACGAATCGTCAGACTATCATCCCACCAGCATGTTTTGCACAGGAGTCAGCGATGAAATGGGAAGGTAACCGGGAGTCAGACAACGTCGAAGACCGGCGGGGTGATGGCGACGGGGGCAGTGGGTTTGGCGTGGGCGGGCGCAGCGTCGGCATTGGCACCATTGTGGTGGCGCTGCTGGGCGGCTGGATGTTCGGCATCAACCCGATGACGATTTTGAGCCTGCTCAGCGGCGGAGCGCCCACCTCGCAGGTGCAGCAGCAACCGCACACCCCGGCCCAGCGCCCCCCGGCGGACGACCGCATGGCGCGGTTTGTGTCCACCGTACTGGCGGACACGGAAGATGTGTGGAAGGACGTCTTCACCAAGGCGGGCGGCGCCTACAAGGAGCCGCGCCTGGTGCTGTTCAAGGGGCAAATCGGCACCGGTGGCTGCGGCACCGGCCAGTCGGCCATGGGCCCGTTTTATTGCCCGGCCGACCAGAAGGTCTACATCGACCTGGCTTTTTATGAAACGCTGACCAAACGCCTGGGCGCCCCGGGCGACTTTGCGCAGGCCTATGTGGTGGCGCATGAAGTCGGCCACCATGTGCAAAACCTGCTGGGCATCAGCGCCAAGATGGACCAGATGCGCAGCCGCGTCAGCAAAACCGAATACAACGCGCTGAGCGTTCGGCTGGAACTGCAAGCCGATTGTTTTGCTGGGCTGTGGGCGCACAACGCGCAAAATTCTCGCCAGATCCTGGAAAACGGTGACGTGGAAGAGGCCATGAACGCGGCCGCCAAAATCGGTGACGACGCGCTGCAGCGCGCGGGAGGCGGGGCGGTGGTGCCTGAGAGCTTCACCCACGGCACCAGCGCCCAGCGCCAGCGCTGGTTTGACACCGGGCTGCGCACTGGCAGTGTGAAGGCCTGTGACACCTTCAGCGCCCGTAATTTGTAGTGTTTTGATGCTGAATCGGCCGCCAGCCTACGGTTTAATTGCCTGTTGTGCTATTGAAATTATAGCGTTTGTTGGTGCGGCTGGCCTGGCGTCTGACCGCCTGCACTGAGCCCGGTGGCCTTGACACCTCAAAGTGCGACAATTCAGGCTTACATGACATCATCTTTTTCCAATCTTTCCCTCGCCCCCCAGCTGGCCCGCGCCGTCGCTGAAATGGGCTACGAAACCATGACGCCCATTCAGGAGCAAGCCATTCCGGTGGTGCTTGAAGGCAAGGACGTCATGGGTGCGGCCCAGACCGGCACCGGCAAAACTGCTGCTTTTTCATTGCCGCTGCTGCAGCGCATGATGAAGCACGAAAACGCGTCGACCTCCCCGGCCCGCCACCCTGTGCGTGCGTTGGTGCTGCTGCCCACCCGTGAGCTGGCCGACCAGGTGGCCCAGCAGGTCAAGCTGTACGCCAAGTACACCAACCTGCGCAGCACCGTGGTGTTTGGCGGCATGGACATGAAGCCGCAAACCGCCGAGCTGAAAAAAGGCGTGGAAGTGCTGGTGGCCACCCCTGGCCGCCTGCTGGACCACATAGAAGCCAAAAACGCGGTGCTCAACCAGGTTGAGTACGTGGTGCTCGACGAAGCCGACCGCATGCTGGACATCGGCTTTTTGCCGGACCTGCAGCGCATCCTGAGCTACCTGCCCAAGCAGCGCATCACCTTGCTGTTTTCAGCCACGTTCTCGCCCGAGATCAAACGCCTGGCGTCCAGCTACCTGCAGGACCCGGTCACGATTGAAGTGGCCCGCTCCAATGCCACGGCCTCCACGGTCGAGCAGCATTTCTACAGCGTCAGCGCCGACGACAAGCGCCGCGCGCTGCACCAGATCCTGAAAACGCGTGGCATGAAGCAGGCGTTTGTGTTCGTCAACAGCAAACTGGGCTGCGCCCGGCTGGCGCGTTCGCTGGAGCGTGAAGGCCTGAAAACCACCGCGCTGCACGGCGACAAGAGCCAGGACGAGCGCCTGAAGGCCTTGGAAGCCTTCAAAACCGGTGAAGTCGATTTGCTGGTGTGCACCGATGTGGCCGCCCGCGGCCTGGACATCAAGGACGTGCCCGCCGTCTTCAACTTTGATGTGCCCTTCAACGCCGAAGACTACGTGCACCGCATTGGCCGCACGGGCCGTGCTGGTGCGTCTGGCCTGGCCGTGAGTTTTGTGGCCAGCAGCGACCAGCGTCTGGTGGCGGACATTGAAAAACTCATCAAAACCAAAATCGACCTGGAGCCGATGGAGTTTGACGAGGACCAGCCGCGCACCGCCGAAAAGTTTGGCGCGCAGGGCCGGATCAACGACGGCCGCCGCATGTACCGCGAGCAGGGCGAAGACAGCGCGCCAGCCCGACGTCCCGACGGTGCTGCGCCGTTCGAGCGGCCTGCCCGCCCCGAGCGCCAGGAACGCCGTGAGTACGCACCGCGCCGCAGCGCCCAGGTGCCGCGCGACCCGTTTTTTGACCTGCCCTACGAGGCCACCAACGCCGAAGCCCAGCCCGCCTGGGAAGCCGCCACCAAAGCCAACCCGGCCAGATCAGGCGTGTCGGCCAACATCAAGCCGCGCAAAAAAGTCGCTGCGCTGTTCAAAAACAGCCCGGAGCCGAGCGCCAGCTGAGCCTGCCCAGCCAGCGTTTGACCCGCTGGCGGGTTTCGGCCTACATCGGCATGGGTGTTGGCCCTGCGCTGGCTCCAGGGGACGCTTCGTATCATGCTGACATGAGCGCATTGACCCCACCCGCAGCGGACAAGCTGACACCGCCGATCACCACGCCGCTGTCCGGGCACCCGCTGCTGGCTTCATTGCAGCGGATTTTCCGGCCGGTCTACCGCCCGATCTGGCGCGCCGTGACACAGTGGATCGACGCTGATGGTTTGCGCATGAGCGCCGCGATGTCTTTCTACGGCATTTTGAGCCTGGCGCCCTTGCTGGTGCTGCTGGTGGCCGTGCTGGGCTGGTGGCTGGACCGCACCTATATCGAAACCAGTTTGATCAGCCAGATCCGCAGCGTGGTGGGTGAGCAGGGCGCGCAAGTGGTCAAGCAAGCCATCACCAGCGCCCAGGAACCTTCGGAAGGCATTTTTGCGTCGTTGTTCGCCTTTGGCCTGCTGCTGTCAGGCGCTACCGGGGTGTTTGCCGAGTTGCAGGACGCCTTCGAGCGCGTGTGGCGCAATGGCAGCGGTGAGCCGCCCAAGCAGAAGTGGTGGTACAGCGCGTCGCTGCGCTTGCGCGGCATTGCCTACATCCTGGCGTTCGGGTTCTTGTTGCTGGTGTCGTTGTCGGTGTCGGCTTTTCTGGCGCTGTTTTCGACTTGGGCTGGCAGTTACTTGCCGTTTGAAAAAATCGGCTATGTCATCAATGAGCTGGTGTCGTTTGCGTTCTGCGCTGGCCTGTTTGTCGCGCTGATGCGCATGAGTTCCGGGCCCAAACCGCCGTTGCGTTACCTTGTCATGGGGGCGGCTGTGGGGGCGGTGCTGTTTGCGGTGGGCAAACACCTGATGACCCTGTACCTGTCCACCGCTGCTGTGGTGTCGGCTTATGGCGCAGCGGGGTCGCTGGTGGTCATCCTGATGTGGATTTACTTTTCGGCCGCCGTGTTGCTGCTGGCCGCGAGCATCGCCCGGTCTTTGGCCGACGAGGCGCTGGCCGCTGGCCTGGCCCGGCAAGAGGCCGCTGAAGCCGCTAAAAGTCAGCCGACTGCACGCACGGCGTACTGATCAGCTCAAAGCCCCCTGCCTGCGCAGTCAGACGCGCCGCGCTCAAGCAGCCGCCCCACACACAGCCCGTGTCCAGAGGCAGGGTGTTGTGCACCAGGGTGATGTCTGCTGCTTTTTTGCCTTTGGACAAGGTGGACCAATGGCCAAAAGCTATCGGCGTGCCTGCACTGGCGCGGCCTGGTACATCAAACCAGGGCAGGTAGCCCACAGGCCCACCGTCCGCACTTTCGCTGCTGCCAAACTCCATTTGGCCATCCGCTGTGCAAAAACGCAGCCGCGTCAGCGCGTTGACGATCACCCGCAGCCGGTCCGGGCCGCGCAACGTGTCGCTCCAGCGGTCAGGTGTGTTGCCGTACATGCCGCGTAAAAAGCCCTTCACGTCCGGGCCGCGCAGGGCGGCTTGCACTTCTGCCGCCAGCGCCATGGTCTGGGGCGCATCCCAGGTTGGCAACACCCCTGCATGCACCATCAGCCAGCCCTGCGCGTGCAGCGCCATGGCGCGGTGGCGCAGCCAGTCCATCAGGGCGGCCGCATCGGGTGCCTGCAACACCGCCTGCGCCGTGTCACGCCGCCCCGGCTGGCGCACAGCTTGCCACAAGGCCAGCAGGTGCAGGTCATGGTTGCCCAGCAGGCATTGCGCTGCATCACCCAGTTGCACCAAATGCCGCAGCACCCCCAGCGAGTCTGGCCCCCGGTTCACCAGGTCACCCAGAAAGTACAGGGTGTCGCGGCTGGGGGAAAAGTCTATTTTTTCAAGCAAACGCAGCAGGGGCGCGTGGCAGCCCTGCACGTCCCCAATCATGTAAAGTGCCATGTTGCGTATTTTGCGCGTTCACTCTCCCGGCCTTACGCCTGCCGGTTTTATCCATGGACTTTGTCCTCATTGCCTTTCTGACCCTGCTCAACGGCGTTTTTGCCATGTCTGAAATGGCGCTGGCCTCCAGCCGCAAAGCCCGGCTGACCGCCATGGCCGAGGCGGGCGACAAAGGCGCTCAGGTTGCCCTGGATCTGCTGGGCAACCCCACGCAGTTCTTGTCTTCGGTGCAGGTGGGCATCACGTCCATCGGCATGCTCAACGGCATCATTGGTGAAGCCGCGTTCAGCGGGGGGCTGTCCGATTGGCTGCAGAGTCTGTCGGTGTCACCCCGAGTGGCCGAAATTTCAGCCACCGCGCTGGTGGTGACGGTCATCACCTTTATCACCATCGTGTTTGGTGAACTGGTTCCCAAACGCATTGCCCAGCTGCACCCCGAAGCCACTGCCCGGTTGATTTCACGGCCCATGAAAGGGGTCGCGCTGGTGGCCAAGCCGTTTGTGCGGCTGTTGTCGATCAGCACGCACGCCGTGCTCAAGCTGCTGCGCATTGACAACGAAGCCGGTCGCGCCGTGACCGAAGAGGAAATTGCCGCCAGCCTGGAGGAGGGCGTGGACGCGGGCCTGATCGAGGAACACGAGCACCAGATGGTGCAAAACGTGTTCTTGCTCGACGACCGCTTGCTCACGTCCCTGATGCTGCCGCGCTCTGACATCGAATGGCTGGACGCCTCCGACACCGTGGAGCAGGCCATCGTCAAGGCCGGCAGCACCGGGCACTCGTGGTACCCCGTGGCCCGGGGCAGCCTGGACGACGTGGTGGGCGTGGTCAATGTGTCCACCTTGCTGGCACTTCGCTCCATCACGGCCACATCGGCCGCAACAGCCAAACCCGACCGGCTTGACGCCCACACTGTGCCGGCCGTCTTTGTGCCCGAAACGCTGACGGGTATGGAGTTGCTTGAGCAATTCCGGGCCCGGTCCACCCGCATGGTGTTTGTGGTGGACGAATATGGCGTGGTGCAGGGCTTGATGACCCCCATGGACATGTTGGAGGCCATCACCGGTGAGCTGCAACCCGGCGCGCAAATCGACGCCTGGGCCACCGAGCGCCCGGACGGCAGCTGGCTGATTGATGGCGTGATGCCTGTGTCTGAACTCAAAGCCCGGCTGGACATCAAGGACTTGCCTGAAGAAAGCAAGGGCCGCTACAACACCGTGGCGGGCTTGCTGCAGGCCGTGTCAGGCCGCCTGCTGAAGACGGCCGAACGGGTGGAATGCGCCGGCTGGCAGTTTGAGGTGGTGGACCTGGATGGCAAGCGGATTGACAAGGTGCTGGCGACGCGGGTGGCGTGAAGCTTTTTGCGTCTTTGGTGGTTGCGGTACAACCCCTGTCAATGCTTCAACATCGGCTGCGCGCTGTACTTTGATGGGTCGGCCCCCTTCGTGGTTCATGAACCCAATGGATGACATCCCTCAGGCTCAAAATATGAACGGTAATTCGGAACCACCGTGCGTCTGGCGCTCAACGCCGCGCGGGCCGTCGACCAGCGAAATATTCCTCCAATTGATCGCTGAAATCCAGCAACCCTTGCGCTGTATTCAAGGCCTGTGGCGACGCGAACCAGACGGATGGGGCATCGAATTGACGGCTTTTTTTCAGGGGTTCGGTTATGACTCCGCTGTGTTGCTGGGCGGCATTCACGGCAACGGTGAGCGCCGGGTGCTGGGTGGTTCCTGCCCACCATTTTTGGAGGTTGCCGTCGCCAAGGCCATCGGCGAGGCGCTTGCACACCATTTTTCTGCAGCGCTCTATTTCCCACTCAACGAGCATCCTGATAACCGAGCTGAGTCCTGGCTGGACTGCCCGAGAGACCCAGAAAGTCTGAGAAATTAACCTGAGCGGTTAATTCTTGCCATTTCGAGGCTGCTCAAGCATCGAACCAGCTTCTGGCCAAATCAATCATTGCCTGATCTGCGCCTGATGTTGTAGCGGTTCGACGTCGTGCAACTGGTGGGGCAATGCAGGCAAGGTGGCTGTTGATGCGGCGTCTGTAAACGGCTGCCAAAAAAAAGGTTCATTGCTGAATTTTCAACAATGAACCTTTGGATTTTGGTGCCGGAGAGATGAATCGAACACCCGACCTTCTCATTACGAATGAAAAGTTTCCGGTGTTGATCGGTGTTGTTTTGGAGGCCTTTCAGAGGCATTTCTCCTGTGAGGGGACGATTCTAGGTGCACTAATGTTTGGATCGCGTTGATCGGCGTCGCTCAAATTCCCTTACCTTGGCCTTACCTTGAGGGGCCAAGGTAAGAGATGATCGAGGCATGACTAATAAAGTGAAGTTGTCGGTCAAGCGCATCGCTGACCTCCGCCCCGTGGACGACAAGAACCCAGGGTTCCTGATCGATGCCGACACGCCCAACCTGTACGTTCGCATTCGGCCCCGTGGCAAGCCAGCGTTCCTCTTTGTTGGTTCAATGGCTGGCAAAGCAGTGAACCTGGTGATCGGCAACACCCAGACCTGGACGATCCCAGCGGCACAAGAAGAAGCGCGCAGGATGCGCACGCTCATCGACCGAGGGATCCATCCGAAGCTGGAGCGCGAAGATCGGGAGGCCGAGACTGCGAAGGCCATTGCGGCGAAGTCGCGGATCGAGATCACTGTCGGAGAGGTGTGGGAGGCCTACATCGCCAGAGGTGTCGGCAAGAGGGGCAGGCCATGGGCGCCGACGTATCTGCGATCGCTGAAATCAGCCATGCACGAAGGCGGCGAGATGTTCCCGCGCTGTGGAGAAAGGCGCACAGTTCAAGGGCCGCTGTTCGTTGCCCGCGACATTCCAATCGGTGAATTCGACGATGACGCCCTGGCCGACATCCTGGGCGACGAGCTCGACAGGATTGGAGAACGATTCCGCGGCGAGCCCGGCGTGAACCCGCCTGGGTACGCCGTCGTGAACAAGGCGGCCGAGAGCCTGAGCGGGATGTTTCGCTGGGCATCGCGAGAGCGCGAGTACAAAAGCCTGATCAATGGAAACCCTGCGCGGTCACCGACTGTGCAAGACAACCTGCCATCTAAAACCGGCGTGCGCCGGCTGGATTTCGTCGAGATCGTGCAGCTCGAAAAGTTCTTTGAAGGCGTGTCGAAGCTGCCCAATCGCACGATGGCCGGCTACTTGACAGGGCTCCTGATCAACGGCGCACGGCGTCAAGAGCTTGCAGCTTTGAAGTGGTCCGACATCGACTTCGATTTGAAGAAACTCACGATCGCTGACAAAAGCACGCAGACGCTTCACCGCACTCGTGAAATTCCGCTCGCGCCCTGGTTCGAGGCCGTTATCAAAAGCATGCCAAAAGTCGACCAGAACCCGTACGTCTTCGCAGCTCCGCGATCGAAACTCGGGTACGTGCAAGATGCCCGCAAGTCGCTCGCGCCTGTGATTGAGCACGCAAAAATCAAGCACCTGACCCCCCATGGCCTGCGACGCACTTTCTCGTTGGTGGGCGAAGCGGCTCGGTGCCCATCGGGGGCCGTTGAGCAGATCATGGGCCACTCGGTCAGCAGCATGGAGGAGCACTACAAACCCCGCCGAATCGATGCCTTGCGCGAGGAGCTGGTGCGGCTCGAAGAGTTCGTGCGGGAGAAGGCGAAGCTTCCGGCCCTTGAAGTCGAAGCGGTTTAAAGAGAGGCTTTGCCGTCCAGGACATTCTGCAGATCGGCAATCGCCCACATCCTGCGGCCCGAGGGTCCAAGGGTCGACTGGATCGGCCCGGTCTGGTGGCTCGACCAGCGCCGAAGCGTCTGTGGCTGAAGACCAAGAATTTGCGCCGCGACCACGTTCGACACGTGTGTTGAGAACTGGAAAAGTTCGGCCAGGCGCTTCACTTCGACAGCGGGCGCTTGTTGTCCTCGAGGTCCGTATACGACGTCTTTGGCACGCGCTTTCGTGGGATCTTCTTGACGACTCTTCCAGTCGCTTCGAGCAGCCTGTGATCCTCTGGCGTTGGCTGCATCGTCGCCGCGTCCAGCACCATCGGCTTGTCTTCTGGTAGCGACTGAAGGTGGCCGATGAACATCCGAAGAGCTGCTTCGACGATCAGGTATTGCCGCGTGCCGGTCACCTCGAGCTCCTCGAGATCTCTCCAGATCGTCGGCCTGATTCTCATCAGCGTCGCGCCCCGACCGTCCATGCTCGATCGTCCCGTGATGATCAGTTTTGGCTTGCGGCCTGGAGGCACCTGCATCGACTCCAGAGTCTTGATGGCACCGTTGCTCACCTTCGGCGATGCAAGCTCCCTCAGCTCTTTCTGAGCCGCTTCCCGGGCCACCTTGGCGAGGTACGCGGCGTTGCCCCGACTCTTCTGCTCGACTTCCGCCATTGCATTCCTCATACACGTCTAGAGAGGTATGAGTGTAGTTACTCTTCGAGTTTTCGCCAAAAAGCGAAACTCGCAATGCAGCGATCATCAGCCGATCTCGGGTAATTTTCAGCGGGTGTTTCGGCGCCGAAACACCAGGACCTTTCGAGCCAGAAAAGGAGCGACTGAAATCAGCACGCGGATCGTCGAGGCGCATTTTGTTAGCCTCGCTTTCCCGGTATCCGCGTCTGAAAAAAGTCTGAGATCTCTGTCAGGTCAGTCACCTCCGACTCTCTTCCTGGCCAAACCGGCTCACCTTTTTTCACACGGCGATTGACGTTCTTGCCTTCGACTTTTCGCGCTTCGGCTTCTTCAAGCTCCTTGAGGTCCTCGGCAGTCGGGTTGAACTTCGACGCAAGAATGGGAATGCGCGGAACCTTGCTTTTCTCAAGGTCCTCGCAGAGCTCCAGGAGCGCTTGTTCAATCAGCAAGTAGATAGGGCCCAGAGCCACGGCCTGCACGCGCTTGAGCGTCGAGGGGCGGATCTTCACAAGCATGTTGTGCCGGCCCTTCGTCGAGACGCTGCTGCCGACGATGGCCAACTTTGGCGGGTTGTCGGACTTGATCGCCGCAAGAATGTCTGCGGCAGAAATGCGGGCCATGGAGGGAACCTTTTCGTGTTCGGAACTGATCCGTTATTGTATCTTTAAAGACTTCGGAAACAGCAAAAATAGTTGCATGTAACGCGCTCTGAGATTAGAATTACGTCATCGTTGGAGTGCTTTCGACGAACCGCAGTTGGACCGCTTACCCAGCTGCACAAAACCCCGGCGCCTCACGGCGACCGGGGTTTCTTTTTGCCACGGCTCAAGCGGCCGCTTGCTTTTCGGTGGCGTTTTCGGATTTCGATTTCGCAACCGGGTCGCCGTGGACAGCGATCGTGGCTGCGCGGACGATGCGGGCTTCTTCGGCTTCGTCGATCTCTTCCAGCGTGAGCACAACGAAGCGCTCGCCGGTCGTGCGGTTCTCGTCACCGCCAACAGGCGTGAAAGTCTGAGCGCCTTGGGCCTTCAACCTGGCGGACTCAACTCGCAGTTCGGCAGTCTTGATCGACATCTTGTTGTCCGTGCGCGGGTCGTTCAGCAATGCGCGCATCAAGTCTTCGTTTTGCCACTGCGTGCCTTTGAAAAGTTCACGAAGGCCGGCACGCTTCGGGAAGAATCGGATCTCCATCGAGCCGCGGTGTCCACTCGGCTGTACGCTCATGCCCATCACTGCGAGAGCGGCAATGGCGTTGGCTTTCGAAGCCCCTTCGCCATGGCGGGCAACGTGCCACAGATCCAACATCGTGCAGGGCAGCGTTCCCTGGGCCAGGCACTTCGGTGGCACTTGCATGTGCGAGATGTGCTCAATGATTCCGGTGCTTCGTTGGGCTTCTTCGATGTTGGCCAGGTCTTCTGCGAAGTCGAAGTTTGCGAGCCAGGTGGCCGCCGTGTCCTTGTCGAGCACGTCGTCGTGCAGGGCGGTGAAAGATGCAGCGATGCAAGGCGCAAGCGTGTCGCTCGCTCGGCTGTCCGAAGCAAAGGCGATCTTCACCTGCTCGAGGTTTAGCAAATAGCGATCATTCGAGCGAATCATGCGCATGAACAGCTTGCGACCCATCTCTTCCGCGGCCAGGAACCTGCCCGCCTTTGGATTGGGCACGAGCGGGTGCGGCTTCAGGCCTTTGTCTGTGAACTTCTCCAGCTTCACAACGAACATACGCGTCACCTCTGACGCTTTGAGGTCGGGGAATTTGTTGGAGGCCAACATCGCTTGAGCTTTGATGGCGTGCTCAACAACATTACCTGGCGAAGATCCGCGCTTCTCAACGCCGCCTTTCGCTGCTTTTCGAAGGTTTGCCATCATCTTCCGGAACTCGCCTTGACCGCCTTCTTCAGACTCTGCTTCGTCCCAAAACCATCCGAGCGAACTCATGCCGCCGCCCTGACGCATGCCCGCTTCGCTGCCGCCAACCACGGCATCGCACGCTTCACCCAGCAGTGATTTCGAATACAGCATCAGCGTCGACTTTCCGCCCGAAGGCAGGCCGGTCAGAAGGAGCCAACCGCGCCATTCGTTCGCGCCCGCGGTGTAAGTGTTCACCGTGTGCCCGAAAACCTTCAAGGCATCTCCGCGCTTGGTGTAGTTGTAGCGCTTGAAAAACTCAAACGCCGTGTGAGCTTCTTCGGCGGTGGCCTCGGGTGTATCCGGGGTGATGCCGAGGTCTCGCCCCGCGACGTAGATCGCGTCGCCGTCCAGGCGCTTGGCAAGACTGCCATCTGCGTGAAAGGCGATCTTGCTGTTGATGACCAGCTTGCCTTCGCTGTTACGCCAGACCCCATCGCCGAAAACGTGATCGCGTCGGAAATCGCCAAGCTCCTGGCATCGCGCGCTGATGTCCAGGCCCAGGGCGAGCGTGTCGATGGTTTCGGACTTCGTCTCGGCCGAAACTTTCAAGTAGTTTGAGCGCAGAAAGCCGGCGCCCACAGCGTTGGCCATGCTTGACCACTTGGTCAGATCGTTCGGCGACAGGTCGATGATCTTGTTCCGGCTCAGCGAAAAAATGGTGCAGTTGTCGCCGCTGAAACCGAGCGGGACGAACCCGCCGCCTGTCCGGGAACGGCTGGTTTCATCGCGCTTCTCACGGACCTTCTTTGAGATAGAGGAGCTGACGACCGCCGACGAGCGCTGCTTCAGCCATACGCCGAGGGTGACTTCTTCGCCCTCTTTGAGCTTGAAGCTCTCTGCAGACGGGCACGTGACCACAACCACAGGCGAATTGGGCTTTGCGGCTTTGAAGGCCTTTTCCAAGGCGCGGATGGCGTCGTTGCCAGCCGACTTGGTGCCGTCACGCACGAGCACAAGGGTCCGGTCCCCCAGGAGCTTCAGCAGGCCCTCGGGCACACCCGTGGACGCCGCGGCAAGGGCAACACAAGGAAGACCCTGGGCATCGGCTGCAACCGCGTCGAGCATCGAGGCAGCCACCAACAGGCGATCTTCGAAGGCGAGGTTCGACTTGAAGCCAGGGGGCTGGTACAGCCCTCCCTGGAAGCTTGCGCGCGGGGTTGGCACGTCGCCATCGAAGGTGATGCCCGCAACCGCCGCGGCGATCGAGTCGATGCCAATCTTTCGCAGGGCGGCTTCTTCGTAGTTTTTGTATGCGGGAACCGTCTCGACCATGACAGTGCCGTCGGGCGTGACATTAACCGATGACGACGGGATCAACTTGCAGCCACCGTCGTCGACGAGCGGGGTCGGGGCCACTTTCAAAGAGGCATCAGTGACGAGGGAAGAGAGTTTCGCGTTTTTGACTTGCATGGAGTGCTTTCCGTGTTATGGGGTGCTTAATCCCTGCCGCCAGGACGGCGACATGCACTAATGTATCTTGAAAAACAAAACTGTCAACAGAAATTTGGGGCTTGAACACCCATTATTTCCAACCTGGACCAAACCAGACAAAAGCTGTCTTGGGAGTTGTCTTGTTTTCCATGCGTTTAAGCCGTTGTTTTGATTGGATAAATTCGAATCCAGACAAACAAGACAAACCAGACAAGGAAAAACACCCTATGACTCCTTTCCTCCGTCACCGATCCCTCCTTGTGATTTCTCTCTCCTCTTGGTAAACGTTGTCTTGTTTGTCTTGTTTGTCTGGGAACGAGTTAAGTCATTGATTTATATATAAAATCTTCCAAGACAGCTTGCCAGACAAATTGCCAGACAGGAATCAACTGTCTAAAAAACAGGCAGCACGGTAGAATTGTAGTTGCACTCTCGCAAGGAGCGACCGCATGATGACCGCACAAACAACTGAAAGCCAGCCAGCTGCTTGGAAGCCTGGTGATGAAAAGCACCGCATCGTTTACGAGCGTGTGCTGGCCGGCGACTCTTGGAAGAGCGCGTGCGAGAACGTCGGTGTGTCGTTCGCCGCGGCTCAGTTCATGTACAGGAAGCGCGGGTTTCCTTCTCCTCGCCGAACAAACATCGAGCCTGTTGGTGGACGGGATGCTGCGGCAGAGCGTGCCTACTCACGAGCTCTTGCCGGTGAAGTTGCTGCCGTCGTTTCAAAGGCTGAGGGCATCGGCTATCAATACCTCCGCCGGTGGTGTGCCAAGAACGGGAGGGTGGCGCCTCGGACAAGCCTGCGCACCGTTGAAGCGGAAATCAAGGCGATGTTTGGCACCGCCGCGTGAAGCCGATGAAAGACATCGAGCCAGTCGGGTTCGCGCGGCGCCATGCTGACTTCGTCGCCGTCCACCGGCGCGTGTGGGCGGCGAACTGCCGTCGATCGCTGCGCCAGCCCAAGGCGTCTCCCGCTCTGGGTACCTCCGCTGGCGCCTTCGGCACGGCATTGACTCTCAACCCAGGGCGATCCCATGCTCAGTCTTCAAATCTGTGGAACGCGAGATCCGCGAGAGCACTACCAGGTCGATCTGTGCTCGCTTCGGGGTCAACCCGGATACCTACTGGAATCGCCGAGCGGTGGTCTCCGAGGATCTGCTGGAAGGCATCTTGCGCGTGCACCGCGTTGTGCGCAAAAGGCTGACCACCGACCAAATCTGCGCCAAGTACGGCATCACCACGCCTCAGCTTTATTGCTGGCGGAAAGCAACGGGCGGGATTGCGCCGTGAATCCAACCGAGGCAGGTGGTCTGTTCCGCCGCCTCAAGTCGAAGCCCTCAATCAGGGCACTCATCACCGAATTCTTCCCCGGCGTGGATGTCACCGATTTCCACGAGTTCACCTCGTTCTTGCTGGCTTTCGATTCGATCGCCCAAACGCTCGACGACCTGGCCAGAGGGCCCGGCGCCAGGTACTACGCCAAGTCTTTGGACTGGATCAACGAGAGCGAAGCGCCGCTTCCTTTCGATCTGGTCTGCGGCTAGCTCGAGCTGAACCCGCGGCAAGCTCGTCAGAGCATTGCGGACATGTTCCCCGGCCTTGAGGCGCGTGGACCTCTGCGCATCGTCCGTTCCAACCACAGCGCCAAGCATGGGATTTATGGGGCCTGTGGCCAGTTCCCCTGAGTTCAGACTTTAGATTGGTCGAGCTCCGACCAGGAGTTTTGATTGCTCAGGCTGACCTACGCCAACGCAAACTATTTTTGGCTCACCCTCAAAAAGACCGCACAAACAAATCTGCAATAAGATACAATAGAGTCATCGGCAGGAAACAGACCTGCACGACAGCAAGCCCCGAGTAAGGGGAGGCGTCCTCCAACTGAAAAGTTGGACCTGCCCACGGCGAATCCGCGCCGTGGGCTACTTCGAAATCTACGAAGAGACGCCAATGAAACAACTTGCTGACATTCAATTCGAGCCATTCCTGCCCACGCTGCTCTGCACGCTGGAAGACTCTTTCGACAACGTCGAACACGCTCACCGAGCCCTCTCCGCCCGCGCGGACCACGACCACGCGTTCAAGTACGACTTCGCCGAGTTCGGCGCCGAGTTTTTCCGCGGAGGCGACAAGGTCAGCATCGACACGCTGTTGATCGTCTGGCTTCTGGACCTGAGCTTGTCCACCCAGTACAGCCCCGGCCACGCTGACGTCCTCTCCGGCGCCGCAAAGGCATACGACATCGTGCCCGGTGGCCAAGCGCTCCGAGACGCGATCGGTGACTTCAAGACCGAATACGCCTGCGCCAACGAGTCCCGCAAGGCCGTGTTCCTGCAAGCTCACGCCGAACGCATCCAGGCCGTGGTGGCTGAGCTCCAAGGAGCATCGGCATGAGCTTCCTCACCAGCATCCCCCTGAGCCACTCGTCGCTCGTCCGCACGTGCCTGGCCGCTGGCGTCGTGTTCCCTGACGCCACGCCGCCGATCTCCATGGGCGACCTTGTCGTTGCCAACGCTGTCTACCAGCACGCCGGCACTGACGACTTCATCAACCCGCTCCCCGAGCGCGACTTTTCCGCGATCGTGATCGCGTACTTCACCAAGAACCCTGAGCGCCTGAGCCTCGAGGCCATGCGCGCGGCCTTCGTCCTGTTCTTGTGGGACGCAAGCAACCGCCGCCAGCACCCGCGGCTCGACAAGCTGAACGAACTCTGGTCCATGGCCGAGGCGGACGCGCAGAACGCGTTCTTGCAGTTGTTCGTCGAACAGTGCGTCTGGATTCGCCGCCAGGCTGCAGGAGAGTTCAAATGAGCACCACGACCCTCTCAAAGCGCGATCAGCGCACCCTGAAAGTCGCGCTCGAGGCTCTCAAGATCACCGGCCTGCAGATCTGCAAAGCGATCGAGGCCAGCGGCCAGGACGTGGTCCGGTTTGATGATCTGGCCGGGCTGATTCGCAACAAGCCACCTCAGACGGTCATCGACCTGAGCGTGGTTTATGTGGCGATTGGCATGGCTGTGACCAAGGGCCTGATCCGCGATCCGGGTGAGAACGTGCCCGACGAGTCGTATCAGCACGCCTACGAGCTCACAGACGCCGGCCGCTTCATCCTCCGAACGTTCGACACCGGTCCCAAGGCGCACTCGATCCTGGCCGACATCGAAGCAGAAATGGCGGGTGCGGCATGAACCAGCGCCTCCAAATCTGCCAAGAGGTCGAAGCCGCCGGTGAGGCTGGCCTAAAAGGCATCACTGCGAACCCGCGCTTCCGAAGCATCTCCCAGCGCGCAAAAGCTGTGATTCTTCAAGACGCGGTCGATGAAGGCCTGATCGAAGGCTTCCGAATCCTCCAGGCGCACCACTATTTCCGCCTGACCGAGGCTGGTCGTTTCTATCTCCAGACCGCCATGACAGGCCCCAAGGCGCACTCGATCCTTGACGAGATCGAAGCAGAAATGGCGGGTGACGCATGAACCGCAAGCAATGGCGCGCCAACCGAATTATTGCAATCGACCTGGAACGGATCGAGCTGTCCAAGCAGATCACCAATCTTGAGATCTGCAACCGGTTTCACGAGGCCGATCTCAACTTCATAAGTCTTCGCGAATGCGGAAACGCCTTCCATGGCCATGCTGGAAAAGTCGTTTTGCACGCGATGGCGCGGGCCAGGGACGAGGGCCTCATCGTCAGCTGCATTTTTGAGCACCACGGGCATTACGGAGAGCTCGCTGGACTTGTCCCGGGCTACCGACTCACTGACGCCGGCCGGCACATCGCAACGACCTCCGTCACCGGCAAATCCGCTCGCGAAACCCTCGACGAAATCGAAGCAGAAATGGCAGGCCAAGCATGAAGGTAGTCGCTCATCTCCCAGCGCAGCACACCACCGGCTGCCCTGCTTGGGACCACTGGCCCTGCAACTGTGGTGCTCGGCCCATTCCGCTCGTGCGATTGGATGAAGCCGAGGCCGCGTGCGACGACGTTGCCAATCGCGCGATCGCAGTGTTCGCAGAAACGGCAGGCCAAGCATGAACAACGAAAAGCGTGAGTTCATGAGGTTCGATGCGCCAGCAGGCATGCCCATCCTGCATCTTGATGTTGAAGTTCCCCGCGGTGTTGGGACCCTCGACTTCGACTTCGATGTGTTCGTCTCAAGCCGCCAACTGGTCCGCGTCGCACCGAAGCAGGTCCGTCGGCCAAAGCGTCGCTCGAAGGGCGGCCGGACAACGGGCAACCCTAGCATTGCGAGCGTGTTCTGTTGGATGCCGATCGATCGGAAGGGTGGCACGGCATGAACCTCATCATCAAACAGGGCTCCGCCATGCCCGACATGTTCGCGCAGCACCTGATCACGCGTGTTTTCCACGAAGGCGAAGAGATCTTCGCATTCGCAGAGGGACTCCCCCTTGACGAAGTCGAGACCCTCATCGGCGCCGATTTTGCGAATTGCGCCATCGAGATTTCTTCGATTTCGGGAAAGGTTTCGCTGACGGAAGAGGAGCGACACACCCGCCTGTGCAGGGCCACGCTGCATTTCCTGATGCGCAAGGTGTGTGATCAGTTCTTCGCGTCACCGCACTTCGATCGCGCAGTCATGTCCTCGGGGCTGGAGGTGACCCTTCAGCAAGAGATCTTTGGCGAGCGTGGTGGCGTGAAGGACCCGCGGTCGTGGGTGACTGCGAAGCCGTGGCTTCGGAAGCGGAAAGGCGGTGCAGCGTGAACGACGACATGGGAAAGCACTACAAGCCTGTCCGGGTGGGCCGGCAGATCGATGACGCCACCGGCATCGAGACGACGACCATCCGCTTCGAAGACCAGCGGATCTACTGCTGTTCGGAGATCACGCCAGTGTCAGATCCACAGACAGTGAAGACCGGCTACCTTTCGATGGAGCGCTACTACCACCCCCGTGGGTGGGTGCAGGCCACCGACGAGGAGATCCGCCAGCACGAGGCCGAGGTCGAGCACCAGCGCCAGCTCAAGGAAGAGCAGGAACGCATTTACGACGCCGCAGACATCACGCTCACGGATCTGCTGGCAACGTCGACGAACCTGTTTGCGGTGACGAAGAAGCGCGGTGTCTGCGACGACGAAGAGTGTCACGAATTCGAAATTCCGTTGGCGGTGTTCGAGTCCGAGGCCGAAGCTGAAGCCGCGTGCCTCACGTTCGCGGAAGCGCGTGCGCATCACGACAGTGACGTGTTCGAAGTCAAGCCGCTGCCGTTTTTCAAGAGGGGCAGTGCTCGATGAGCGCGCTTCTGATGGCCATCTTGCTGGTCGGCCTCGAGATTGGGTTCATCGTTGCCGCCCAGGAGGCCTACAGCGGCTTCAGGCGCGCTGTCGGGCCCCAGGCCCTGACGCTGCCCGGTAACTGCCTGGTGTGCTCAGTGCTGGCATGGGCTGTCGACCCTCGCCACACGAAGGTTTGCCGGATGCGCAACCGTCACGGTCGCTGGCACCTGTACTGGACGCGACACGGTCAGCGCTTTGAGTTCCACGCGCCGGGTCGGTCCACCAAGACCTATCTCCAGAACGCGCTGTACCTCGGCCGCGTGCGGTCGTTCTGAGGATCATCGTGAGCTACACCTTGACCCTTCCGTACCCCGTGAGCACAAACGTGATGTGGCGCCACTTTCCCGGCCGCCCGGTGCTCTCGGCCAAAGGCCGCGAATACAAGGCCCTGGCAGCCCAGCTGGCGCTTGATGCAGGCATCACCCCATCGAAGGCGATGTGCGCCTGGAGGTGGTTCTGCACGCGAAGAAGACCAAGAAGGCCACCGGCAAGCGCCCGCGGTGCATCGACCTGTCCAACTCGCTCAAAGTGGCGGAGGACAGCCTCATCGGCATCGCGTTCACCGACGACGCCCAGACCCGTTCGATCGCGATGGCATACGGCGAGCCGGTTCCTGGCGGCGCTTTGGTGATCACCGTTTCCTCGCTGAAAGACGTCCAATGATGAATCCCGAGAAGTTGGCTGCTTCCGACGCTGGCGCGCCAAGAAGGGCATCAAGCCTTCACCCGCGGAAATGTATCGACTTCGGAATGGGGAATGAAATGAAAGTCCGCGAACTGATCAAAGCGCTCAAGGCCTACGACCCTGAGCTTCCCGTGGTGATGTTTGATCTCGAATTGGGCGGATGCATCGAGATCAACGCACCCGAATTGACCAAGGCGCTGGCCCCTCTTGAGCCAAAGACACCGGGAGATCTGTGCCTCGAAATCCCCGGATGGGGTTTTCAGCGGCCTGACGAGGTTGCCAAGTCCGTCGAAATCGACGTTGTCAAGATCTTCGAATACTCGATCGTATGAACGACTTCGAATCAACGTTGGCGGGGCTCCCGGCATACTTCGTTGAACAGCGGAGATGATCTTGAACCACGAAAACCCCATCTCAGTCGCTCGGTACTACTCGGACAAAGCTAAGGCTCAGCGCGAGTTCGATTCTCGGCGCCTGTCCGAGCACGAAGTCCTGCTGATCGTCCAGAGCGCCACGGATGGGGAAGCAAGCGCTCAGGACCTGTTGAAGGTTCTTTACCCAGGCCGCAAAGCCTTCAACTTCGCTCACCATCACATTGCCGAGATGGCGTTTTCCCGCATCGGTGATAAGGGACTGCTCAAAACTTTTCGGGTGCAGCGCTTGCCGACGAAGAAAAGGGGGCCTCCCATTCTTGAGTCTCGGTGGTGCCTCACGGACACCGGCCAACACAACCTGATGACCCGCGCCACCGGCTCCAAAGCGCGCGACATCCTGGAACAAATCGAGGCCGGGGAGTGAACGACTTCGAATCTGAGGTGGCGGAAGCCCACACTGCGTTCCTTGAGGCCGGGCACGCTTGGGCTCAGCCGCGCAAACCCACGGAAACGGAAAGGCTCGAAGCCGCCAGGCTGCCTGTGGAATGGATCTCCGCCCCGAAGCCGGCGATCGATCAGCGGACGGTGCGGATCGGGTGCATCGACCGATTGGCCATCAGGTTCGCTTCGCTGGAGAGGATGGCAGGCCGGGCTTGAGAAACTCGGCCAGGTCGATTTCCCCGTCGACGTAGCGTTGCGCGTGCGCTTCATGCGCTTCGGAGATTTTGAAACCGGAGAGGCCGATGTTGCCGCGAGCGACGTCGACTGCCTTGCGACGGCGTGCTTTTTCGGCTTCGGAGATCGTGCCGGTCCGCATGCGCAGATCAGTCCGTTTTCGGGACTTGCGCTGGCGCTGGCGGGGTGGGGACCACGGTCAGTGGGGCTGGCCTGAAGTTGAGCCGACGCCCCTTGGACACCGGCGCAATCAGCGTCAGTTGCTTCGCGCTCTCGGGCAATTCGAGGTCTTGGATGCGCTTGGCTTCGAGCCTCAACCTGATCGCCTGCGTGCGAACACCTTCGTCGCGCGAAATGATCATCTTGGCGCCGTGCGCCAGACCGATCGCCACGATCTGTCGGTCGACCTTAATTTTTTGGTACGGCTCTTCGGAGCCGGCACGCTTGCCGCCGGGTCCAGCCAGCGCTTCGCGTTCCATCTTGGCCAGCTCCTGGGCTGCCCCGCGATCGAAGTCGGCCACGAAGACCGTGGACTTTCGCTCGAGCTCCTCGAGGAACGCAACGCTGGCGGCGTCGGCCTTCACGAGGAATTCGCTGATCGAGATCATCGGGAAGATAATTCTGACCTTCAGCTTGTCGACCTCAGAAATGAAGTGATCGATGCGGGCACGGTCGCTGGCGGTCGTGTCTTTCTTCGTGATGTACGAAATGATGAAGTTGGAGTCAACGACGATGCAACGAGGCAGAGGACTCATCAGTGGATGCCTCGAATGTTGTCCCATGTGGCAAGAGGGTCCTGAAGTTCGTTCCAGCCATTGCCTGGAATCCGCGCAACGCGCTCAAGAATGGTGCTGAATGGGGTGTCGTCGAGCGGCTGAAAGCTCTGCACGACGCATTTGTTGACCTCCGGGGACCATCCGTTCTCGGTGCGAATCCAAGTGCCGCGGGCAACTAATCGCACAGTTCCGAGCTTGAAAAGCTTGAGCAAGTCACGGGCGAGCTGGTCGTCTTTAACGATCAGCTTCAGATCTCGATCGAAGAAGTCCCGGATGTGGAGGTGCATGGTGTCATCGACACCGATCAAGCCCGTCACCACGCCGTCGACCTTGCTCTCTTGGAACAGGCGCTCAGTGTCTTCGTCGGCATCGGGCTTGATGCCGAAGATCACGTGGATTACGTTGTCTCGCGCATCCAAAATCTCGGCTTTAGGGATGCCGTCTTCTCCCATCATTTGCTCGAGCTTCGCCAGGTGCTTACCGGGCCTGCTGCTGGGCTTCGACTTCGCCTCCACGATCCTGGCATGCGAGTAATGCTCTCGTTCGGGGGCCACCGCAGCGCCGTACCCAACGCTCAGATTCCTGATGCCCTTGAACCGAGGCTTGTTCTCGTCGCCGAGCAGCTCCGCAAATTCAGTGATGTACTCACCGATCCGACTCATGGGGACGCCACTCGCCTTGCGATTTGGGATTCGCAGAGTGAATGAGTACCGGGTCTTGGGCATCCCCTAATGTAACCGTGGGAGGTGCTTTCCGCAGCGGCAGAAACCCGGGCCTCTGTTACACATTTTCAGTAGAGCTGAGAAACTACTCCACCCCAAGACGGCAACTAATGTCTGGATTCTTGTTGCCCGACAATGACTTGAGATCATCGCCAAATTCTATTTTCAGTAGATCTAATGTACAGACCCTTTGGCCTGTTACATGAAACGGGTCACTTCCGACCAGGAACAGCAGGGCGACAAAGATGAGGCCTGCACCCCATTTCAGCGAGGTCCGGAGCTTCTCAACGTTGACGGTCAGAGCAACGACAGCGGCGGCCACGGGGTCGGCTGGGATCAGTGCGGGAGCCGGGATTTCCGTGTTCGTTTCGTCTTCGGAGGCGTAAGGGTCCGGCCCCGGAGGGGGTGCGATTGCGTGGAGAGTGTTCCTCGCGAAGATGCTGCTCACGTAGCCTTTGGCCAACTTGGCCGATCCGAGCGTCTCGCGCGGATCGGCCGGCCGCAA
>JBJXEI010000270.1:0-3317 GCA_046154065.1 Polaromonas sp.
GACGGCCAGCGCATGGGCGACTGGAAGATGGTGGACTCGATGATCGTGGACGGCCTGTGGGACGTCTATAACCAGTACCACATGGGCATCACAGCCGAAAACGTGGCCAAAAAGTACAGCATCAGCCGCGAAGCCCAGGACGCCCTGGCGCTGGCCAGCCAGACCAAAGCCGCTGCCGCACAGGACGCCGGCAAGTTCGTCGATGAGATCGTGCCGTTTTCCATTGCCCAGAAAAAGGGTGACCCCATCGTGTTTGCGGCCGACGAGTTCATCAACCGCAAAACCAGCGCCGACGTGCTGGCCGGCCTGCGCCCTGCGTTTGACAAAGCCGGCGTCGTGACGGCGGGCAATGCGTCCGGCCTGAACGACGGCGCCGCCGCCGTGATGGTGATGACCGCCCAAAAAGCCGCCGAGCTGGGCTTGACCCCGCTGGGCCGCATTGCCAGCTACGCCACCACCGGCCTGGACCCCGCCTTCATGGGCATGGGCCCGGTGCCTGCGTCCACCAAAGCGCTCGCCCGTGCCGGCTGGAAGGCCCAGGACTTGGACCTGCTGGAAATCAACGAAGCGTTTGCCGCCCAAGCCTGCGCCGTGAACAATGAAATGGGCTGGGACACCAGCAAGGTCAACGTCAACGGTGGCGCGATCGCCATTGGCCACCCGATTGGCGCGTCCGGTTGCCGCATTCTGGTGACGCTGCTGCACGAGATGCAGCGCCGCGACGCGAAAAAAGGCATTGCCAGCCTGTGTATTGGCGGCGGCATGGGGGTTGCCCTGACGATCGAACGCTGAATTTCAGGTACAAACAAGCGGCAGCCTAGGCAGATATTGCGTGCGCAGCTATCAAATCAATAGTTAGTTCAAGTTTTCAAGGAGACATTCATGTCAGCAAAAGTAGCGTACGTCACGGGTGGTATGGGCGGCATCGGGACCGCCATTTGTCAGCGTCTGGCCAAAGATGGCTTCACGGTGGTGGCCGGTTGCGGCCCCACGCGGGACTTCACCAAGTGGCTCGACGAACAAAAGGCGCTGGGCTACACCTTCTATGCGTCCGTCGGCAATGTGGGTGACTGGGACTCCACCGTCGAGGCGTTTGCCAAGGTCAAGGCTGAGCATGGCCCGGTGATGGTGCTGGTGAACAACGCCGGCATCACACGCGACGGCCAGTTCCGCAAAATGAGCAAGGCCGACTGGGACGCCGTGATCTCCACCAACCTCAACAGCATGTTCAACGTGACCAAGCAGGTCATCGAAGGCATGATCGAAGCGGGTTTTGGCCGCATCATCAACATCAGCTCGGTCAACGGCCAGAAGGGCCAGTTCGGCCAAGTCAACTACTCCACCGCCAAGGCTGGGCTGCACGGCTTCACCATGGCGCTGGCGCAGGAAGTGGCGGCCAAGGGCGTGACGGTCAACACCGTGAGCCCGGGCTACATCGGCACCGACATGGTCAAGGCGATTCGCCCTGATGTGCTGGAAAAGATCGTGGCGGGTGTGCCGGCCAAGCGCTTGGGCCAGCCCGAAGAAATCGCCTCCATCATTTCGTGGATCGCGTCGAACGAAGGCGGCTACGCCACCGGCGCAGACTTCTCGCTCAACGGTGGTTTGCACATGGGCTGATGCCCCGGGCGCTGCTCAGGACAGTCTCGACAACCCGCGTCAAGCGGGTTTTTTTATGGAATGAATACTTTCAGGGCACTTTTGCAATCTGCAACACTCCTTCAAGGAGCTTCACAGTAACTCCCCCTGAAAGGAACCCCGCCCGCATGCCCCATAGCGTCTCCCTCATCAGCACCATCGCTGCCGGCCTTGGCCTGGCCCTGATCTTTGGCTTTCTGGCGGTGCGCCTGAAGTTGCCTGCACTGGTGGGGTATTTGCTGGCGGGGGTGGTCATCGGGCCGTTCACGCCGGGTTTTGTGGCGGACGCGGAAATCGCCAGCCAGCTGGCTGAAATTGGCGTGATGCTGCTGATGTTTGGTGTTGGCCTGCATTTTTCACTCGATGACTTGTTGGCCGTGCGCAAAATCGCCGTTCCGGGTGCGGTGGTGCAGATGACGGTAGCCACCGCGCTGGGCATGGGCCTGGCGCACTGGTGGGGTTGGAACCTGGGTGGCGCGCTGGTGTTTGGGCTGTCGCTGTCGGTGGCCAGCACGGTGGTGCTGTTGCGTGCGCTGGAAGACCGCAAGGAGCTGGACTCGGCCAACGGGCGCATTGCGGTGGGCTGGCTGGTGGTGGAAGACCTGGCCATGGTGCTGGTGCTGGTGCTGCTGCCGCCGCTGGGGGGCTGGTTGTCGGGCAAGGCCGAGGCGGACGTCAACATGTTGTGGAAAACACTGGGCCTGACGCTGCTGCAGGTGGGCGGTTTTGTGGCGCTGATGCTGGTGGTGGGGCGTCGGTTTTTTCCGTGGGTGCTGTGGCAGGTGCAGCGCACCGGCTCGCGTGAGTTGTTCACGCTGTGTGTGGTGGCGGCGGCGGTCAGCATTGCCTATGGCTCGACAGCGCTGTTCGGTGTGTCGTTTGCGCTGGGCGCGTTTTTTGCCGGCATGGTGATGCGGGAGTCCGAATTCAGCCACCGGGCGGCCGAAGAGTCGCTGCCGCTGCGCGATGCGTTTGCCGTGCTGTTTTTTGTCTCGGTCGGCATGCTGTTTGACCCGTGGGTGCTGGTCGAGCGGCCGCTGCAGGTGCTGGCGGTGGTAGCTATCATCATCTTGGGCAAGTCGTTGGCGGCGGGGCTGCTGGTGATGGCGTTTCGTTACCCGCTGAACACGGCGCTGACGGTGTCGGCCAGCCTGGCGCAGATTGGCGAGTTTTCATTCATCCTGGTGGGCCTGGGCGCGTCATTGGGGCTGCTGCCGCCCGAGGGGCAAAGCCTGGTGCTGGCCGGTGCGCTGGTGTCCATTGCGTTGAACCAGCTGGTGTTTTCAGGGGTGGACCCATTGCAGCGCTGGCTGCTGGCGCATTCGGCATGGGTGCGCAGGCTGGAGGCGCGCCAGGACGTGACGGCCGCACTGCCTGCGTCCACCGAAGGAAAATACCTGGCGCAGCAGGTGGTGCTGGTCGGCTACGGGCGGGTGGGGCGGCACATGGCCAGTTTGCTGCTGGCCCGCCAGGTGCCCGTGGTGGTGGTGGAGCAAAACCGGGAGGTGGTCGAGCGTTTGCGTCTTGAAGGTGTGACCGCCGTGGCCGGCGCCGCGGCCGATCCGGAGGTGCTGGTGCAGGCGCACATTGCCACCGCCCGCATGTTGGTGATCGCCACGCCCGACACGCTGGGCGTGCGGCAGATGATGGCCACCGCACGGGTGCTGAACCCGCAGATC
>JBJXEI010000271.1:0-4091 GCA_046154065.1 Polaromonas sp.
AAAAAAGCCAACCTGTTTGCCACCGTGGGCGGCGGCAGCCGGCCCGGCCTGGTGCTGTCGGGCCACACCGACGTGGTGCCGGTCGAAGGGCAGGCCTGGGACACCGACCCGTTCAAAGCCACCATCGTGGGCGACAAACTTTTCGGGCGCGGCGTGGCGGACATGAAAAGCTACATCGCCACAGCCCTGGTCATGGTGCCCAAATACCTGGCCGCCAATGCCGATGCGCCGCTGCACCTGGCCCTGTCGTACGACGAAGAAGTCGGCTGCATCGGTGTGCGCGGTTTGATCAAGGACCTGACCGAGCTGGGCCTGAAAACCGCCGGCTGCATCGTCGGCGAGCCGACCATGATGCAACCCATCATTGCGCACAAGGGCACGCACCGCTTCCGCTGCTGCATCACCGGGCGGGAAGCGCATTCCAGCTACACCACGCAGGGCGTCAACTCGATTGAATACGCGGCGCGCATCATCGTCTACATCCGCCAGATGGCCGACCGCATGGCCCAGCTGGAAACCCGCGACTACGCCTTCACCGTGCCCTACACCACCATGCAGACCGGCACCATCAAGGGCGGGCTGGCGTCCAACATCGTGCCCAAAGACTGTGAATTCCAGTTCGAGGCGCGCACCATGCCCGGCGCGTCAGCCGACCGCCTGTTCCAGGAAATCAAGGACTTTGCCGCCACGCTGCTGCCCGAGATGCAGCGCGTCGAGCCCAACGCCGCCATCCACCTGGAAGCGCTGGCGTCTGCACCCGGCATGAGCATGCAGGAGAGTGACGACATCGTGAAGCTGGCGGCCGCCCTGTCGCGCAACAAGGCCAATGGCGCGGTGTCGTACGGCACCGAAGGCGGTTTGTTCCAGCAGGCCGGCATTCCCACCGTGATTTGCGGCCCCGGCGACATCGAACAGGCCCACCGCCCCAACGAATTTGCCAGCCTGGCCCAGCTGGCGCAGTGCGAGGCGTTCATGTTGCGTTTGATTGAGAACGAGGCGTGCCAGCCCGTTTGAAGGCTGCTATTGATTCAGGAGCGGCTCCGGTAATGAATGCTTAGGCTGGCGGGTGATTTGGTCTTGAAAAAGGCTCAAAAACCGCCTAAATTTAACTTGCAGGTTAAATTTAGGCATCCAACGGTGGTTTGAGGCTCAAAATTTAACATGCAAGTTAATTTTTTAGAGATTTTTTGAGCATCAAAACAGCTGCAGCCCAATCCAGCATTGCGGGGACGGCTATGAAAACAGGAGCTGCCTACAACGACGCGTCCAGCATGTCACGGTACTCCTCGGGCGTGGCCAAGCGCGGGTTGGTCTTGTGGCAGTGGTCGGCCAGGGCACCGGTGATGATCTGGTCAAACCAGCCCGGCGCCACCCCCATCGCCGCCAGGCCGGGGGGCAGCCCCAGGCGGGCGTTCATCTCGGTGATGGCCTCGGCCACGTCGCCACCTGACGTCAAACCCATCGCATGGGCCATGCGGTCCAGGCGCTGGTCTTTTTGCACCGACGCGGCCTGGGCGTTGAAACGCACCACGGCGGGCAAAAACATCGCGTTCAGTGTGCCGTGGTGCAGGCGCGGGTTCACGCCGCCCAGGCTGTGGCTCAGGGAGTGCACGCAGCCCAGCCCTTTTTGAAACGCCATCGCCCCCTGCATCGACGCACTCATCAGGTTGAAGCGCGCTTCGCGGTCGCTGCCGTCACGCGTGGCGCGCTCGATGTGGGCCCAGCCACGGGCCAAGCCGTCCAGGGCAATGCCGTCGGCCGGTGGGTTGAAGGCGGCGGACATGAAGGTTTCCATGCAGTGGGCAATCGCGTCCATGCCAGTGGCGGCCGTCAGGTGCGCGGGCAGGCCCAGCGTCAGCTCCGGGTCACAAATGGCGGCTTTGGGCAGCAGGTGCCAGGAGTGAAAACCCAGTTTGCGGTGGTCGTTGACGATCAGGATGGCACCGCGCGCCACCTCGCTGCCTGTACCGCTGGTGGTGGGCACGGCAATCAACGGGGCCGCCCGGTCGGTGATCAAAGCGGAGCCGCCTTCGATGGTGGCGTAGCGGGTCAGCGGGCCTTCGTGCGTGGCGGCAATCGCCACGCCCTTGGCGCAGTCGATGGCTGAGCCCCCGCCCACGGCAATCAGCCCGTCGCAGCCGCTGCTTTTGTACAGCGCGGCGGCGGCCATCACGGCGGCTTCGGTTGGGTTGGACGGGGTTTGGTCAAACACCGTGACCGGCAGGCCGGGCAGGGCGTCCAAGGCTTTTTGCAACACGCCAGCGGCTTTGACCCCCGCATCAGTCACCACCAGCGGGCGCGTGATGCCGACACGCTCGCACTCACTTTGGAGCAGGGCGATCGAGCCGTGGTCAAACTGGATCTGGGTCAGGTAATAAATCAGGGCCATGGGGGTGAGTTTTCCGCGTTGTAAAGTGCTTTGACTTTAATAGTCCCCTCTTGAGATGACCCACCCACAAACCCTGACGACGACCACGGCCAAGTCACCTGCGTTACCCACGTTACCCGCGCAGCCGTCCACACCGGCCCTGACGCCCGCCATGCAAGGTGTGCTGGCGCGCATGGCCCGGCTGGACCGCAGCAAACGTCCGCACCTGCAGCACCTGACGCCGAACGAGGCCAAAGCCGCCTACGCCGCTGGTGCCGATGTGCTGGAAATCCCCAAACCTGTGCTGGCACGCGTTGAAGACTTCACGCTGCCCGCCCGTGATGGTCACCCGCTCCCCGCGCGGCTGTACGCGCCCAGCCTGGCGGCGCAGGGGGCATTGCCCGCGTTGTTGTATTTCCACGGCGGTGGTTTTGTGGTGGGCGGCATCGCCACGCATGACATCCTGTGCCGCCAATTGAGCCTGCTGGCCGGCTGCGCGGTGGTGTCGGTGGACTACCGGCTGGCCCCCGAGCACCAGTTCCCCACAGCGGCCCATGACGCTTGGGACGCCCTTCAATGGCTGGCCGCGCATGGGCAGACGCTGGGCATCGACACCGGCCGGCTGGCGGTGGGCGGCGACAGCGCGGGCGGCACACTGGCCGTGGTGTGCGCCATTTTGGCCCGTGAAGCGGGGTTGCCGCTGGCGCTGCAGCTGCTGTTCTACCCCGGCTGCGCCGCCCATCAGGACACGCCGTCACACCAGCGCTACGCCACCGGGTTTGTGCTGGAAGAAGCCCAGATTACCTGGTTTTTTGACCTGTACGTGCGCAGCCGGGCTGACCGCGACGACTGGCGCTTTTCACCCCTGAACGCGCCCGACGTGGACGGCGTGGCGCCCGCCTGGGTGGGCCTGGCCGAGTGTGACCCGCTGGTCGACGAAGGCCTGGCGTACGCCGACAAGCTGCGTGCGGCCGGTGTGCCGGTGGACCTGGAGATCTACCGCGGCGTGACCCACGAGTTCATCAAGATGGGCCGGGTGATTCCCGAAGCCCTTCAGGCCCATGCCGACGCCGCCCAGGCGCTCAAAAACGCTTTCAACTGAGGCCCTCACCATGACCCCCAGCGACTTTCGCCATAGCTTCCGATTCATCCACCGCCTGCGCGTGCGCTGGGCCGAGGTGGACATGCAGAAAATTGTCTTCAATGCCCACTACCTGATGTACTTCGACACCGCCATTTCCGACTACTGGCGGGCGCTGGGCCTGCCGTATGTGGCGGCCATGGCGCAGTTGGGCGGGGACCTGTACGTGAAAAAAGCCAGCCTGGAATACAACGGCTCGGCCGCTTTTGACGATGTGCTACAGGTCGCGCTGAAATGCCAGCGCATCGGCACCTCGTCCATCACCTTTGTGGGCGCGGTGTTCCGGGGCGCTGAGTTGCTGGTCACCAGCGAGATCATTTATGTGTTTGCCAACCCGGCCACCCAAACCTCACAGCCCGTGCCCGACGCCCTGCGCCAGGTGCTCACCGCGTTTGAAAACGGGCAGGCCCCGGTGGCCATCACGCTGGGCGCCTGGACGGCGCTGGAACAACAGGCCGCCCGCGTGCGCACCGCCGTTTTTGTGCAGGAGCAGGGCATTCCGGCTGACGTGGAATGGGACCTGGCCGACCTGACGGCCCTGCACGCCGTGGCCACCAACGGACTGGGGCAGGTCGTGGGCAC
>JBJXEI010000272.1:0-3529 GCA_046154065.1 Polaromonas sp.
GCCGCCAAAGGCCACCCGCACCGTGCTGCGCGCGCCGTTGCGGTCGGTGATGTCCAGCCGCCCGGAGCCCTGGATGTGCAGCGACATCGCGTCGATCGGGTCGGCCACCCAGGCGATTTCACGGCCGACCAGCGCCGCCCTGGCTTCCGGCAGGGTGTCGATCTCCTGGCGTGAAAACCAGGGTTTGCGGTTGCCCAAACCGGCCGGAGCACGGTACAGGGGCACGGTGAATTCACCGCCCGGCTGGCGGCTGGCTCGCAGCACCGGCTCGTAGTAGCTGGTCAGCTGGCCTTCAGCGTTGCCCTGCACCGACTCGACCCGGTAAGGCTGCAGCCGCGTCAGCATCCAGCTGCGCTGCTCGGCCCCGCTGGCAATGCTGAGGCGGCGCACGTCAGCACACAGCGGGGCCAGGCGCGGGCCCGGTCGCTCACAGTTTTTCAGCCAGGCGTTCCAGGCCTCGTGCAGGGCGTCGTCGTTGAAGCCCGGCAGTTCGGCCCAGCGCACCGGCGTCCAGCGGCTCTTGGCCTGCGTGATGGCCGGCGGTAGCGGGCCAGAGTCCTCCGGGTAGGCCACCGGGCCACCCGGCAACGTGGCCACAGGCGCATCAGGCCCGCTGTACGGCATGGGGCTGCTACAGGCCACCAGCAGCGCCAGCACCCCGCCCGCCGCGATAATTGCCAGTCGTTTCATCACCCGACCCCTGACCCCCGGAGATTTCATGACACTGCTGCTGCTGGAAGCGCTGGGCGCGCTGCTGATCTTCGTTTTCATTGTGTGGTGGACGATGTTTTCAGGGCGGAAAAATGGGGAACTGAAGGACGAGGCGAGTGACGAGGTGGACAACGCGGTGGATGGCGACGGCAAAAAGTAAGTGCGCTGCGGCCAGCGGGTTCAATGGCGATTGTTCATCAAACCACGGGGCGGGCAAAATCTGATGGCTACCGCCGCCGCGCTGCAGATCTGCCAGATCTGCCAGATGTACCCGAAGAAAAAAAGGATTGACTGATGAATTGGATTGACGGTAACCCGTTCATGAGCGCCTGGAACGCGCGGCATGCCCGGCGAATGATGGGCGTTTCATCATGGTGACACCCGTCACCGCGTCAAACCAGCTGTCCAGGCTGGTGTTGAAGGGGTACAAATCCATTGCCGAGTGCGCTATTCCTCTGGGCGCCATGAATGTGCTCATTGGGGCCAATGGGGCGGGCAAGTCCAACTTCATTGGGTTTTTCAAACTCATCGGTCGCATCCTGGACGCGCAACTGCAGGTTTACGTAGGCGACGCGGGGGGGCCGGACGCCATTTTGCATTTCGGCCGCAAGACCACCGAGTCTTTGGATGCCGAGCTTTACTTTGGCAACAACGGCTATCGCTTCAAGCTCAAACCAACACAAGACAACCGGATGATGTTTGCGCATGAAGCGCTGTGGTGGAACATCAATGGCGAGTGGCACCCTGGCTCTGGACACTTTGAGACACTGTTCAAGGAGAGGAATAAACACGGTTTGATCTGGGATCACACCGTACCCGCCATGCGAAGCTGGCGTGTTTATCACTTCCACGACACCAGCACCAGCGCCACGGTCAAGCAGGTACACGGCGTCAACGACAACGAATACTTGCGCGAAGACGCCCGCAACCTTGCGGCCTTTCTCTGCAGGCTGAAAGCGCAACACACAGCGCACTACACGCGCATCCTCAAGTCCATTCAGCTGGTGGCCCCGTTTTTCGGAGATTTTCTGTTTCGCCCCTATGCGGGCCATGCAGAAAAAATCCAGCTGGAATGGACTGAAGCAGGCCAGGACACCCCGTTTACCGCCAGTGCCTTGTCTGACGGCACCCTGCGCTTCATCTGCCTGGCGACGGTGCTTTTGCAGCCTGAAGACTTCATGCCCGCCACCCTGTTGATTGACGAGCCTGAATTGGGCCTGCACCCGTTCGCCATCACCATGCTCGGGGCCATGATGAAGTCCACAGCCCAGCAGCATCAAATCATTGTGTCCACGCAGTCAGTGGAGCTGGTCAACGAGTTTGATGTGGACGACCTCATCGTTGTGGACAAGCGGGCAAACCAGTCACATTTCCAGCGCCCCGATGCTGCCGCCCTGCAGGACTGGCTGGCCCAGTACAGCCTGGGCGACCTGTGGAAGAAAAACCTGCTCGGCGGAAGGCCCAACCGATGAGCCGCGTCTACGTCCTGGTAGAGGGCCAAACAGAAGAAGCCTTTTTGCGTGAGCTGCTGGTGCCGCACTATGCCCGTCTGGGTCACTACCTTCAGCCCATTATTGTCAGTACCAGCCCCGGACACCGAGGCGGCGTGGTGAGCTACGCCAAGGTCAGGCCGCAAATTATTCGGCTTTGCCGGCAAGACGCCGACGCCCATGTCAGCACCATGTTCGACCTGTATGCGCTGCCCCAGGATTTCCCAGGCAAGGGCACCCAAAACTATCCCCGCACCGCCACGGGCCACCAAAAAGCCCTCTTTCTCGAGGCTCAGTTGGCTCTGGATGTCGGGCAACCCAATTTTTTGGCCAACCTGGTGGTGCACGAGTACGAAGCCCTGTTGTTTGCACAGCCAGACCCGTTCGCACAATGGTCAAACGACCCCAGCTTGGTCGGTACATTGAAGCAGGCCCTGACTGGAGCAGGTGCGCCAGAAGACATCAACGACAGCCCGCACACCGCACCGTCCAAACGCATTCTTGCCGCCATGCCAAGCTATCAAAAAACCTTCCACGGCCCGCTCATCGCCTGCGACATCGGGCTGGACGCCATACGGCAAGCGTGCCCCCATTTCAATGCCTGGTTGCTGGCCATCGAAGCACTGCCCTGACATTGGAAGCCACACCTTGACGGCGGCCAGAGCACCCTAAGGATGTGGCAAGAAATAAGTTCCCCAGTTTGCCCTGTCGGATTCGGGCGCGCTGCTTCGTTGCAAGCCGTTTGTGTGGCTGGCCACACGGCACGTCTTGCGCCTCACATCGCATCCCGACTCCTCGGGCCAAACCGGGAAATTATTCCTTGCCACACCCTAAGCCCGACAGGCGGCAAGGCGCCAAAACCCCGCTAAAGTGCAACCTTTGCACTTTTTAATTCACCCCACTTGAGCCGCTCCGAGCATGAGCAAAGACCATTTGCAGCTGACCGCCGTCACCCCGTCCGCCCCTTTCACCCTGCACCTGACCTACGCGGATGGCGAGGCGTTTGCGGTGGATCTGCAGGACTGGATCGCCGCAACCCAAGCCCTGAAGCCCTTGCACGATGCAGCGCTCTTTGCCACGGCCCGGCTGGGCGTGGGCGGCCGCTCAGTGGGGTGGCCAGCGCAAGTCACTGGGGCCGATGACACCGCGGTGGAACTGGACCTGGGGGCGGACAAGCTGCGCAACCTGGCCGTTGAACAAACCGGCGGCATTGGCCACGAACGCATCTGGAACTGGCTGCACGACACCGGCCTGACGCTGGAGCAAGCCGCACAAGCCCTGGGCCTGTCACGCCGCATGCTGATTTATTACCGTGATGGTGAAAAACC
>JBJXEI010000273.1:0-3304 GCA_046154065.1 Polaromonas sp.
TGCAGTCGGTGCGCGGGGACTGCCCGGCGCTGCGCACGCTGGTGGCCGTGGGGGCCGCCGCCGGGCAGGGCGATGTGGATGCGGTCGATGGCACCGGGCCGCCGCGTCCGTACCCGGCCGTCAACACGCTGGCCGATGAGGCCGCAGTGCTGATCTACACCAGCGGCACCACCGGCCCGCCCAAAGGCGCGCTGATTGCCCACCGCAGCCTGATGGGCAACCTGACGGGCTTTGTCTGCAGCCAGAACTGGTTTGGTTTTGATGGCGTGACCAACCAGCACACCGACGCGGTGTTCTGGAGCCCCGCCGACTGGGCCTGGACCGGCGGGCTGATGGACGCGCTGCTGCCCACGCTTTATTTTGGCCGCCCCATCGTGGCCTACAGCGGCCGCTTCAGCCCTGAAGCTGCCTTCACGCTGATGGCCTCACAGGGCGTGACCCACACGTTCTTGTTCCCCACCGCGCTGAAGGCCATGATGAAGGCCTACCCGCACCCGCGCCGCCAGTTTGACCTGAAACTGCAGGGACTGATGAGCGCCGGGGAGGCCGTGGGCGACGCCGTGTTTGGCTACTGCCGGGACGAGCTGGGTGTGGTGGTCAACGAGATGTTCGGTCAAACGGAAATCAACTACGTGGTGGGCAACTGCAACAAGTTCTGGCCCGCGCGACCCGGCAGCATGGGCAAGGCCTACCCCGGTCACCGCGTGGCGGTGATTGATGACAACGGCCACGAGTGCGCGGTGGGCGTGCCAGGCGACGTGGCGGTGAACCGCTTCGACGTGCATGGCGTGCCCGACCCGGTGCTGTTCTTGGGGTATTGGAAAAACGACGCGGCGACGTCGGCCAAGTTCACTGGCGACTGGTGCCGCACCGGCGATCTGGCGCGGCGCGATGCCGAGGGTTACCTCTGGTACGAAGGTCGGGCCGACGACGTCTTCAAGGCCGCCGGCTACCGCATCGGCCCGGGCGAGATTGAAAACTGCCTGGTCAAACACCCGGCCGTGGCCAACGCGGCCGTGGTACCCAAGCCCGACAAGGCACGCGGCGCGGTGGTCAAGGCCTATGTGGTGCTTGCTCCTGATTTTGTAGCGGCCCGCGCAAGCCATGAGCAGGCCGCAGACCAGTTTGATGCGGACATCACGGCCCAGCTGCAGCAGCACGTGAAAAAGCTGCTGGCCCCGTATGAATACCCGAAAGAGATCGAATTCATCACCGCCCTGCCCATGACCACCACGGGCAAGGTGCAGCGCCGGGTGCTGCGCTTGCAGGAAGAAGAGCGCTTCCGGGCGGCAACTACCCACAACGAGCAGGCGTAAAAAAAGCACCCGGAGGTGCTTCTACTCTTTGCCCGCAGGGGCCGCAGAACTGGCTTTGCCAGGCTGCAGGCGCCTGTCCCCTGGAAGGGGAAAGGGCGCTACACGAAGTGAGCGCCAATAGGGGTGAGCTAAATTCAGCGGGCGGCCACTTGTTCGGCGACATAAATCTCCACGCGGCGGTTTTTGTCACGGCCCTGGGCGGTGTTGTTGTCGGCCACGGGTTCACGTGAACCGCGGCCGTCCGTCACGATGCGGGTGCGCGCCACGCCACGGCTGACCAAATAGTCGCGTGCCGCGTCCGCCCGGTCAATCGACAGCGGGTTGTTCACCGCGTCAGAACCGGTGGCGTCGGTGTGGCCGATGATGGTCACGGTGGTCACCGGGTTCTGGTTCAGGCTGGTCGCAAACTGCGCCAGGATGGGGGCAAAGTTCGGCTTGATGGCCGAGCGGCCGGTGTCAAAACCCACGTCGCTCGGGATGTCGAGCTTCAGGCGGTTGTCGGTGGTCTGGCTGACGGCCACGCCAGTGCCTGCCGTGGCTTGTTCCATGGCCACGCGTTGGTCCTGCATCTTTTTGGACCAGATGTAGCCGCCGCCCGCGCCCAATGCGCCGCCCAGGGCTGCACCGGTGGCGGCGCCTTTGGAGCCGCCGGTGGCCGCACCCAGCAGGGCGCCCGCCACAGCGCCAATGCCAGCGCCTTTGGCCGTGCCTTGCTGGGTCTCGCTCATGTTGGCGCAACCGGACAAAACGCTCAGGGCGATGGCGGCGCAGGCCAATGTGTGAAGTGCTGGTTTTTTCATGGAAAACTCCTTGTTGTGTCGATGATGAGGCTCACGTCCGATGGTCAACCCAAAGGCCAGTGCACAGCGTGATGGGCGAATACTAGGCGCAAGCCAAGCCCTCCACTGTAAGACAGCGCCGCAATCAACACGTCAGCAAATGTGTGGTGTAACCCTTAAACTTTGTGAGCGTGAAACTTGTCACAGCCGCATCCCGCCCATCACACACCCAGCCGCCCTGGTGGCACAACAACCTCATTTGTACCCATGAACAAAGTCCAACTCGGCTCCAGCGATCTGCACGTCACCCCCATCTGCCTGGGCACCATGACCTTTGGTGAGCAGGTCCAGCAGGCTGATGCCCACACCATCCTGGACCGCGCGCTGGCGCATGGCATCAACTTCATTGACGCGGCAGAAATGTATTCGGTCCCCGCGCGGGCTGAAACCTTTGGCGCGACCGAAACCATCCTGGGCCACTGGTTTGAAAAAACGCCCGGTGCCCGCGCGCAGACCGTGCTGGCCACCAAAGTGGCGGGCCCGTCGCGCGGCATGCCGTGGATCCGCAACGGCAGTCTGGACCTGACCGGGGCCGACATCGTCCAGGCCTGTGAACACAGCTTGAAGCGCCTGAAAACCGACGTGATCGACCTCTACCAGATCCACTGGCCCGCCCGCCATGTGCCGGTGTTTGGCATCACCTACTTTGACCCGGCCAAAGACAAACCCGTCACCTCCATCCACGACCAACTGGAAGCCATGGCCACGCTGGTCAAAGCGGGCAAGGTGCGTGCCGTGGGCTTGTCGAACGAGACGCCCTACGGCGTGCACGAGTTCACGCGCCTGGCCGACCAGCACGGCCTGCCTCGTGTGGCCACGGTGCAAAACCCGTACTGCCTGCTCAATCGCACGGTCGAAAACGGTTTGGACGAAACCATGCACCGCCTGGGCGTGTCGCTGCTGGCTTACTCACCGCTGGCATTTGGCCTGCTGACGGGCAAATACGACGCGGCCGGTATTGACAGCGCCGAGTCCCCCCAGGAAGGCCGCATGGCCAAGTTTGAAAGCATGCGCAAGCAGCGCTGGGGCCGCCCCGAAGCGCTGACGGCTGCGCGTCGCTACAACGCCCTGGCCGCCGCCAACGGCATGACACCGACCCAGCTGGCGCTGGCGTTTTGCTACACCAAGTGGCAGGTCACCAGCACCATC
>JBJXEI010000274.1:0-3181 GCA_046154065.1 Polaromonas sp.
AGCACGCGCTGGTCGTCAATGTCGGTGTTGGCGCCGACCCACTGCACGCCGCTGTCTGTTTCAACCGGCACGGCACGCACCAGGTGCCACCGGTAGGCCCCGTCATGGCGGCGCACGCGAAACTCGATGTGGTAGGGCGCCAGCGTGCGCAGGCACTCGGTCCAGGTCTGCACCACGGGCGGCAGGTCGTCGGGGTGAATCGTGCGGGTCCAGGCTTCACCGGTCATGTCGGCGGCCAGCAGGCCGGTGTAGTCGCACACCACCTGGTTGAACCAGGTCAGCAGGCCTTCGCTGTTGGCGATCCAGACCTGGTTGGGCAGCGTTTGCACCAGCGCCCGAAAGCGTGCTTCGCTGGTTTTGACGTTGGCCTCCGAGGCCTTGCGTTCCGTGACGTCCTGCACCACGCCACGCATGAAGACCGGCTTGCCCTGCGCGTCCCGCACGAACTCGGCGCGCCGGGCCAGCCACCGCACCTCGCCGGTGTCGGCTTTTCGAATGCGGTACTCCGCCTCCAGCGGGGCGTCACCGCGCACACGTGCCTCACGGCTGGACGGCACGGACGGGCCCTTCGCATCAGCGCCGGACTTGTCCACAAACAAGGCGTCCAGTTCGGCCACGGGCAGCTTGTCCGTGTTGGGCAGCCCAAACAGGCGAAAAAACTCCTTGGAGCCCGTCAGGGTGTTGTGATGAACGTCCACCAGGAACAGACCCACCCCCCCCGCCACTTGCGCCAGGCGCAGCTGGTCATGGGACTCGCTTAACCGGGCCTCGCTGGTTTCCAGCGTGCGCATGGCAAGAACGGTTTGCGTGGTTTCGCGCACGATGCAGATCAGCCCGGCCATCTCGCCGTGCTCGGTGCGCAGGGCGGAATAGGACACGTCGAAATACACCTCTTCCAGATAGCCGTGGCGGTTGATCTTGAAGGGTCGGTCTTTGGCCGTGAAGGTCTGGCCGGTGGTCCACACACCCATCAGCAGCGGCTGCAGGTCGTCCCACAGCTCACGCCAGGTGTCATGCGCACGGCTGGCCAGCGCGGCGGGGTGCTTCTCACCGATGGCGGGGGCGTAGGCGTCGTTGTAGAAAGTGATGAATTCAGGGCCCCAGAACACCACCATCTGCGCATCGGCGGGCAGCATCATGTCGATGGCCTGGCGCAGCGTGATCGGCCAATCGCCCGGCGGGCCCAGCGGGCAACTGGACGCGTTCAGGCCACGGATACGCTCGGCCATGTCGCCGCTGTGAAAGGGCCAGGGGCGTGCAGGTTCAGGCGTGGCGGGAAGGGTCATCAAAATGGCTTTCGGCAGCGGGACAGTGAAGGATTGATGCCATCGCGGCACCCCCTCAATTCTGCAGGCATTGCATCAGCAAATCGTAGTCCACCGGTTTGACGAGGTGGTGGTCAAACCCCGCCACGCTGGCGCGCTTTTTGTCGGTGGCCTGGCCCCAGCCGGTCACGGCGATCAACACCATGCCGGCCCCACCCGGCTGCTGGCGGATCAGCCGCGCGGCGTCGTAGCCGTCCATGCCGGGCATGCCGATGTCCATCACCACAATTTCGGGCTGAAAAGTCTCTGCCGCCGCCACAGCGGCCACGCCGTCGTACACGGTTTTCACGTCAAACCCGTCCAGGTCCAGCAGGTCATGCAGGGTGTTGGCCGCGTCCACGTTGTCGTCGACCACCAAAACGCGCCGGGCGGCAATGCCGTCCAGGCCCACAAAGCTGCTGGTGGGCTGAAAATCTGCTTCGGGCTCAGGGGCCGAGGCACGCCCCACCACCACCGGCAGCGTCAGCACAAACTCACTGCCGCAGCCCAGCCCGTCGCTGGTGGCTTGCAGCGTGCCGCCGTGCATTTGCGCGAACTGCCGCGCCAGGCTCAGGCCAATGCCCAGGCCGGTCGGGGCCTCACCGGGCACGGGGGTTTGCGCAAACAGCTCAAAAATGCGCAGCAGCGACGACGGCTCCATGCCAATGCCGTTGTCCTGCACACTGATCACCAACTCGCTGCCGCGCACCGAAGCGCGCAGTGCAATCAGCCCCTGCGGCGGCGTGAACTTGGCGGCATTGACCAGCAAGTTGGCAATGGTCTGCACCAGCCGGGCGTGGTCGGCGTCGAGCAGCCAGCCCTCCTGCGGGGCGTCAATGGCCAGGGTGTGGTGTTTGACTTCCATGGCCGAGGTGGAGATCTCCACCGCGTGGTTGAGCACCGACGCCAGCGTGATGCCGGACTTGCGCAGCACCACCTTGCCGCTGGTGATGCGGGCCACGTCCAGCAAATCATCGACCAGCCGGGTCAGGTGGCGCACCTGCCGGTTGACCACCTTGCGCAGCTGCGTGACGGGGGCGGAGTCCGGGTGCAGGTGCTTCAAAATGCCCATGGACGTCTGGATGGGCGCCAGCGGGTTGCGCAGCTCATGGGCCAGCGTGGCCAAAAACTCGTCCTTGCGCTGGTCGGCGTCTCGCACCTGGTACTGGCGCTGGCGGGCGCGCAGGGCCGAGCGGGTAGCCGACAGCAACGCGGACGTGCGCACCGGGCGCTCCAGCAGGGTGACGTTGCCCAGCTCGGCCACGGCGCGCTGCACCACTTCAGAGTCCGCCCCGCTGCGGGTCAGCAGCAGCACCGGAATGTCAGACCACGTGGGCTGCGCGGTGATGTAATCGCTGACCGTTTTCATGGCGGTGCCGGTCAGTGCTTCTTCCACCAGCAGCACGCAGCCAGCGCCGTGACGCAGCTGCTGAATCAGCTCGTCAGCATGCAGGGCCACCGCACTGCTGATGGCGGCCGCCTCGAACACACGCACGGCCAGCAGGGCGTCCTGCCCGGTAGGTGCGCAAATGACGACGCGGCGGTCCATTCAATGGCCTCCGGCGCCATGGCGCATCGGCTGCCCGCCTTCGCCACCATCGCCCTGGGCGATGGACGCCGGCTCCCCGACGTACACCGGCACCCCGGTGAGGATGCCGCGAAAACCGCGCAGCACCGCCCCCACCTCAATGCCCCGGCTGGACAGGGAAAACTGGCGGATCGTGCGCTCATGCAGGCTGCCGCGCTTTTTGAACACCGACACGGCCTGCTTGACCTCGCCGTCGTGCTCGAAGTAGCGCAGCATCATGACGTTGTCGGCCAGATAGCTGGCGTCCACGGTGGTGGACATCTGCCCGCCCAGCATGCCCTGCTGCACA
>JBJXEI010000275.1:0-48519 GCA_046154065.1 Polaromonas sp.
CGGTGGCGTAGCCGCGTTTGGTGGGGCCCAGGGCGTCAATGTTCCATTCGGCCGCGTCGCGGTCGGTGGTGGCCACAAAGGTCGGCTCGCCGCCCATGGTCAGGCGCACATCACCGTCTGTCAGGTCTTTGTCGACCAGCTCGCCCAGTGCCAGCACGCTGGCCCATTGTTCGTTGGTGTAAGGGGCGGTGACGCGGGGGGATTCGTAGATGCGGGTCACACCCATGTGGTGGGCGAACTCGACCTCGGACTCGTCCACGCCGCCTTCAATCGGCGCGGCGCTGGAGGGTTCAGGGGTGCAGGCCAGCGGGATGTGGCCTTCGCCGGCCATCAGGCCCGAGGTCGGGTCAAGGCCGACCCAGCCCGCACCGGGCAAAAAGACCTCGCACCAGGCGTGCAGATCGGTGAAGTCCTGCTCCGCGCCGCTGGGGCCATCGAGTGATTTGACGTCGGCTTTCAGCTGGATCAGGTAACCAGACACAAACCGGGCGGCCAGTCCCAGATGGCGGAACAGCTGGACCATCAACCAGCCGGTGTCGCGGCAAGAGCCGCAGGCCAGCGTGAGTGTTTCTTCGGGTGTCTGCACGCCCGGCTCCATGCGGATGGAGTACTTGATGTCGGACTGCAGCTGCTGGTTCAGGCCGACCAGAAAGTCGATGGTGCGTTTGGGGGTGCGGTCGATCTTGTCGAGGTAGGCCTGCAGCAGGGGCGTGGCGGGCTCCTTGACAAGGTAAGGCGCCAGCTCGCGGCCTTGCAGATCGGCGTAGGCAAACGGAAATTCTTCGGCCGTGGGTTCCAGAAAGAAGTCAAACGGATTGAAGACCGCCATTTCAACAACCAGGTCCACGGTGACCTTGAACTCGCGCGTGGGCTTTTCGAACACCAACCTGGCCTGGTAGTTGGCAAACGGGTCTTGCTGCCAGTTGATGAAATGCTCGGAGGGCTCAATCGTCAGGGAATACGACAGCACGCGTGAGCGGCTGTGGGGGGCCGGGCGCAAGCGAATAACCTGCGGCCCCAGGTTGACCAGGCGGTCGTATTGGTAGTGGGTGATGTGGCTAAGGGCTACGTGGATCGACAAGGGTGGCCTCGCTTGAATAGAAAACAGGAGTCGCAAAAATCGCTCCGGCTGCCCCGGTGCAGCCCAAAGGCCGCAGCTGGGATCAAACCGCTTCGCGAACAGCATACCGCGCAACTGGAGCGCAAGAGATGTCAAACGTCCAGGCAAGCCAAAGCAAGACCTGAGCCACACAGCATCTGTCGGCTTTTGGCGTCACTCGGTCGTTGAATTGGTGGGCCTTCAACACGGTGGCCTTTTACAAAAGGGTTTGGCCATGGTGGGAACGCAACGTTGAGCAGCCGTTTTCAACCCGGTCCAGGTTGGTATGCCGGCGGATTTTCAGCGGGTGCGGCCCTGCAACTGCAGCAATTGGCCTTGTGGCCCGGCTGGGCGGGTGCAGCGATGGCGGCCCTGGCCGCCCTGGCGATGGTGCTGGGGTGGAAGCGGCGAGCGGCAGGTCGGCTGGCCGTGCTGACGGCCGTTGTTCTGGCAGCCCTGATTGGTTTTGGCCTGACGAGTTGGCGGGCGGCCGAGTTCTCCCAAAGCGCTTTGGACCCGGCCCTGGAAGGGCAAGAGCTGCTGGTCACGGGGATGGTGCTTGCCATGCCGCAGCGCGGTGATGAAGCGTTGCGCTTTCGGCTGGGGGTGGAGTCCGCCACACAGGGGGGTCGGCCGGTGGTACTGCCACCGCAGGTCCTGCTGGGCTGGTATGCCGGGTTTGGCGGGCGCAGCAGCCTGCCTGATGAAAACACCACTGACCCGGACGAGTGGCTGCTGGCTCTGCAGCGCCAGCCACAAAACCTGCGCGCCGGTGAGCGGTGGCAGATGACCGTGCGCCTGAAGGCACCACACGGCAACAGCAATCCGCACGGGTTTGACTATGAGTTGTGGCTGTGGGAGCAGGGCATTCAGGCCACCGGCCATGTGCGTGCCGGGGTCCGCAATGACCCACCCGTCAGGCTGTCAACGACTTGGGCTCACCCGGTGGAGCGGGCGCGGCAGGCTGTGCGCGAAGCGATTGACCAGCGCGTGACTGACCGGCACCTGGCGGGTGTGCTGGCGGCGCTGGTGGTTGGCGATCAGGGGGCCATCGAGCGCGCCGACTGGGACGTGTTCAGAACCACCGGCGTGGCGCACTTGATGAGTATTTCGGGCCTTCACATCACCATGTTTGCCTGGGTGGCCTCGCTGGGTGTGGCGGGGTTGTGGCGGCGCTCTGTGAGGTGGACGCCCCGGTTGTGCCTGGCGATGCCAGCCTGCACGGCGGGTGCTTTGGGCGGGTTGGTGCTGGCGGGTTTGTACGCCTTGTTTTCGGGCTGGGGCGTGCCGGCGCAACGCACGGTCTGGATGTTGGCGGCCATCGTCATTCTGAGGCTGAGCGGCCGTCAATGGCCCCCGGCCACCACGTGGCTGCTGGCCATGGCGGTGGTGGTGGCCGCCGACCCATGGGCGCTGATGCAGGCCGGATTCTGGTTGTCATTTGTCGCTGTCGGTGTTTTGTTTGCTACTGATTCAGGAGCAGAACAGGCAATAAAGACCAAGGCAGGTGATGTATTTGATCTGAAAAACGAGTCTGGCGGACCCTGGATCGGGCGTTGGCGGCTGCTGGGCGGCCTGGCGTTGCAGCGCACGGCTGCCGGGTTGCTGGCGGGCCTGCGCGAGCAGTGGGTGGTGACTCTGGCGCTGACGCCGCTGTCGCTGCTGCTGTTCAACCAGGTGTCGCTGGTGGGTTTGCTGGCCAATGCAGTGGCGATCCCCTGGGTCACGCTGGTCGTCACGCCGCTGGCGATGGCGGGTGTGTTGTTCGCACCTTTTTGGGACGGTGCTGCGTGGGCGGTTCAGGGCTTGACGTGGTTGCTGCAGGTGTTGGCCCGTTGGCCGCTGGCGTCGGTCAGTGTGCCAACCGCCCCGCTTTGGGCGGCTGTGGCGGGTGTGCTGGGCGGCTTGCTGATGGCCATGCGCCTGCCGCTTGGCTGGCGTGTTCTGGGCTTGCCGCTGCTGCTGCCCGTGTTGTGGTGGCCGCCACAGCGGGTGCCTGTCGGTCAATTCGAATTGTTGGCGGCCGACGTGGGCCAGGGCAATGCGGTGCTGGTGCGCACGGCCACGCACACCTTGTTGTACGACACGGGGCCCCGTTACTCAAACGACAGCGATGCCGGCCAACGCGTGCTGGTGCCGCTGCTGCGGGCTCTGGGCTTGTCAGTTGATGTGCTGATGCTCAGCCACCGCGACGCTGACCACATTGGCGGTGCGCCCGCCGTGCTGGCTGCCCAGCCCCAAGCGGCACTGCACAGCTCCATCGAAGATGCCCACCCGCTGCAATTGATTCGCTCCGCCAAGCGCTGCGTGGCAGGCCAGCAGTGGCGGTGGGACGGTGTTGATTTTCAGGTGCTGCACCCACACGCCAGCGACTACGGTGCGGCGGGCGTAGCCGCCAAGTCCAATGCCATGAGCTGTGTGCTGCGCATCTCCAACGGCGCGCACACCGCCTTGCTGGTTGGCGACATTGAAGCTCCTCAAGAGGCTCGGCTGGTCTCGCAGCTCGGCGCGCAGCTCAAAGCCGACGTGCTGCTGGTGCCCCACCACGGCAGCAAAACCTCGTCCAGCCCGGCCTTCCTGGACGCGGTGGCACCACGGCTGGCGCTGGCGCAAGCTGGGTACCGCAACCGCTTCAACCACCCGGTGCCACTGGTCGCCGCCCGTTACGACGCGCGGCACATCCGGCTGGTGCGCTCTGACGGCTGCGGCGCCGCGACGTGGCACAGCGCTTTTCCAGCCCAGGTTGGTTGCCAGCGCGAAATCGCTCGGCGTTACTGGCATCATGCGGTCGTTCCTGCCAAACCTTGAGGCTGGCCGATCCAAGTGATGCCTTCCCTGCCGATTTTCCATGAATTTAAAACCGGATTTTTTAACCTCGTGCGCCAGGTGGTGGGTGCGGGGCATGCAAAGCACCTCACTGCGCCGATGCGGTCATATTCTGGGTGCATTGGTTTTGGCGGTGTTGATCGCTGGAGTGGGTAGCCAGTACAAAAGCCGCAGCGAGCTAGAACCTACCCTGGGGCCAGGCGTGCAGCTGATGAGCGCCGGCATTCTCAAAGTCGAGCCTGACCAGGACCTCAGCGCCGCGCAAATGGCCTTGCGGTCGGACTGGGTACCGATGGACGTGAATGCGTCGACAGGCTGGAGCAAAAAGACGCTTTGGATGCGCCTTGAAATGCACAACACCACGCCGCTTGCACACCCTGTGTGGCTGGAAGTGGAGCCGCGTCGCATGGCCTATGTGGAGTTGCACCAGCGCGGCGAGGATGGCACTTGGCGCGCCAAGGTGGCGGGCGTGTCTGTGCCGACCCAGGAGCGGCTCATCAACCTGCCGGACATCGTTTTTCCGATCCAGCTCCAGCCGTTTGAACAGCGCGTGGTCCTGGTCCGCGTCGACACGCAGATCAACCACCCGCCCATCAACCTCGCCGTTGCCTTGCATGAGCCGACAGCGTTTTTGGGGCTGGCTGCGCAGGGCAGTTTGACTGATTTGCTGATCATTGGTGCCACGCTGGCATTGGGGTCGATTTGTCTCTTGGTTGGTGCGTATCTGCGCCAGCCTGTGCAGGTCATGCTGGGGCTGCGCAGCCTGGCTTTGGTCATCTGGTTGCTGATGCACTTGGGGTTCTTGTCCATGTTGCTGCCCGGGGCGGTGGTGGCCGTGATGGCGTTGTACGCGGTGTGGATCGCCTGGCTGATTCTGGTGTTGACGATTGGTTTCGTGTGGCTCTATCTGGCCAGCGTCAGTGCCCGGGGCTTGCCCCGATGGGGGCACATCGGCTTTGGCTTTTTTGCGGTGTTGATCGTGCTGAGCGCTGCCGTCACGATGGCGGGGCTTCAGCCCACCACGCCCTGGGTGCTTCAGCTGGGTCAGTTGTTTATTGCGGGAACGGTTTTCACGCTGTTGCTCAGTGCCTTCATGGTGTGGCGGGGGCAAGTGGGTGCGGCGCTGATCGTGGTGACGTCGTGCTCCGCGCTGTTGATGAACGCCAAACTGCACCTCTCGGTGCTGGGCATCACCCACAACGATGTGCTGCGCCTGTTGATCTCGCCGATTCCCGTGCTGGTCACGACGGCGGTGCTTTTTATCGGCCTGACCCTGCAGCTCTTGCGGGAACGCCAGACCCGGCAAGCGCTGCTGATGCATGGCCATCGGCAAACCATGGCGTTGCTGGAGGAAAAAGTGGCCGAGCGCACAGCGGCCTTGCAACAAGCCACCCGCGAGGCGCACCTGGCCAACGCTGCCAAGTCGCTTTTCATGGCCAAAATCAGCCATGAGCTGCGCACACCCATGCACGCTGTGCTGGGTTACCTGGGCTTGCTGCTGCGCGACAAGCCACCTGAGGCGATGGTTCGCAGGTTGAACGTGGCGCAGCGTGCAGGCCAGCAACTGGTCGGGCAGATCGACGATTTGCTGGACTATGTGCGCATCGGCCATGAGCAGCTGTGCGTTGACGTGGCGGTTTTTGCCTTGTCCGCTTTGCTCGACAGCGTGTGTCAGCGTGCCAGCTTGCTGGCCGATGAAAGCGGCAACCAGTTTCACGCGGAGCACGACGCTGATTTACCGGTCCTGTTGTCGGGCGACAGTCTGCGCATTGAGCAGGTGTTGATGGTGCTGCTGGCCAATGCCATGCGCTACACCCAGAACGGCCGCGTCACGCTGCGCGTTGCAAGCTCGCCCGCTCAGGGGCTCACCAGCACCAACTCTGGCACCCACCAGGCCCTGCACCGCCTGCATTTTTCAGTGAATGACACAGGCCGCGGCATTGCGCCTGAAGCCTTGGCTGATATTTTTTCGGTGTTCGAGCGGGGCTCGGCCACAGACCGTGATGGATTGGGTCTGGGGTTGCCGATTGCCAAGCACATCCTGGCCCTGATGGGCAGCCGCCTGGATGTGCAGAGCGAACTGGGGCACGGCAGCGTGTTCAGCTTCACGCTGGAACTTGCCTGCGATGAGGCGGCCCGTCTGGCCTGGGTCGAAGAGAAGCCTGCGAGTCATGGCGTCGTGGGATATGTGGGCCAGACCATGACTATCTTGCTGCTGGAAGACGACCCTGCCAGCAGCCAGTACCTGCAGGAGGTGTTGACGGGTTTGGGGTTTGGCGTGTGTGGGGTGGCGGATGTCCCGGCGGCTGAAAATGCCGTGCGCGAGTTGGCACAGGCATCTGGCGCAAGTGGGGTTGAAGAGGGTTTGGAGGGTGTGAAGGGCGGCTTTGACCTCTACATCGTGGACCAAAACTTGGGCGATGGGGCAACCGGCTGGGACTTTGTGCGCTACGTGCGCAGCGCACCCGGCCTGCCTGCGGCCTGGCGCAGCCGACCCATGCTCATGCTGTCTGCCAGCCACCCCATCATCCCCCCGGGCTGGAACCCCCAGTACGAAGTGGCGCATTTGCTCAAACCCCTCAGTGCCGACCAGTTGCTTCAAGCCTTGACGCATCACCTGCAGCCCCAGTGGATTGACCTCCTTGCGGCTGATGCGCTGCACCCCGCAGAGCTGCCGCCCCAGGCCGAACCATGGGCTGACCTTCACAGCGCGGCACAGCTCGGTTCGGTCACGCAGCTCCACCAATGGCGTATGCACAACGCCACGCTCCTGAAAGCGCACCCTGCGCTGGCGACCCGGATCGAGCGGCTGGACTTCTCCTGGCTGGTGCACTACGCCGACGAACAGCGCGCGGGTGCGTCCGTCTAAAAACAGCGGCCTGTAGAAAAACGGCCTGTTTTGATCGACAGACGGGTAACCGTGTGGCGCACGGCTGATGGACGCCCAAAACAAAAATAAACTGCGCGTCCAAAGATCGATTCAGCGCTTGATTCGGCGCAAAAAAGCGCCTTTTTCACGCCTGTCATAACAAAACCAGCCCACCACGAAAGCCATCCAATGAGCACTCCAACCACTTGTATTGGTGAAACCTTCGATGTGCTGGTCATCGGCTCAGGCTTTGGTGGCGCCGCTGTGGCGTGCCGGCTGGCCCAGGCGGGTAAAACAGTTGCCGTGGTGGAGCAAGGCTGGCAGTACCAGCCCGGTCCGGTGAACTTTCAGGCCACCGGGCACGGCTCGTCGCAAGTTCGTTACGGCCACTTTGTGGTGGACATGGGCATGGGCATGAATGTGATTCGCGGGGTAGGGGTGGGCGGTGGCTCATTGCACTACTACGGCGTGCGGCTGCGGGCACACGCTGCAATATTTGCCAGTCCGCGCTGGCCCGCCAGCATCACGCGCGAGGTGCTCGACCCCTACTACGACCTGGCCGGCGACATGTTGCATGCAGCACCGCTGGCACCCAATCCGGTGGTCGGCCTGCCTGCCCGCACCGAACCCTTCATGGCGGCGGCGAGAAATTGCAGGCGCTGCATCAGTGAGCCGACGCTGGTACCACTGGCCGTGCACAGCGCCATGGCCCCCGTCCAAACCCCTTCCGGCATCGCCCAAACGCGATGTGTCTACTGCGGTGAGTGCTTGATTGGCTGCCCTCCGTCGCAGAGTTTCGAGGGCAACGTCAATGCGCGCGCCTTGCTGACGCTGAACTACCTGGCCGTTGCCCAGAAAACGGCGCGCACCCTTGTCTTTGCACAACACCGGGTTGAACAAATTCGACAGGTGGACGAGGCGTTTGAGGTTGATGTGTCGGTGCTGGACGCCAATGAGGCCGTCACACAGCAAGGCTGTGTGCGAGCTGCCCAAGTGGTGTTGGCAGCAGGCTCGCTGGGCAGCACCGAGGTGTTGCTGAGATCCCGGGAAAAAGGGGGCTTGTCGGGTTTGAGTCAAAAGTTGGGGCATCACTTTTCGGGAAATGGCGACTTTTTGGTGCCCAAAACCATCAACACCGCGCAAAATCTGCAGCCCAAAAGCGGCCCATCCATCACGGCGGGCGCGGACTTCAGCAACGCCGACAACACCATCTTTATCGAGGACATGGGCGCCATACCGTTTTCTGAAGCGGTCATGGGCACCACCCAAAACACCACACCGCAGCTCAACCCTTACCAGCTGGGGTACCTGGGGATGGGCACCGATGCCGCCAATGGTGAGCTGCGCTTGCACAACGGCAAGGTGCGCCTGTATTGGGACCCCGAAAAAAGTCTGCCCCTGTATCAGCAGCTCACCGACTGCTTACGGGAGCTCAGCCAGCAACTGGGCGGCGACTACCAACACCCGCAGGGCTACAACCCGGTGACCGGCACAGGCCTGATGACCGCACACCCGCTGGGCGGCTGCGTCATGGCCGACAGCGCGAACGATGGGGTGTGTGATGCACAGGGCCGGGTGTATGGCGTGCCGGGTTTGTTTGTGGCGGACAGCGCGCTGGTCCCCACCGCGTTGGCGACCAACCCGTCCTACACCATCAGCGCGCTGGCCGAGCGCGTGGCGTTCTGGATGATCCATGGTCGGGACATGGTCCATGGCGATGCGCACACGCCCACCAACATCCCTGACACGCCCACCCTGCCAACGATGCCAAGCTGACGCCGCGCCTGAAAAATTTTTCACGACCCAACCCAAAAGCCCAAAAACCAACCATGACCACTCAAAGCGAACTCACCCTGAACGACTTGGCCGCAATGACCTTGCAAGAGCTGGACGCCTTGTATTTGCTCGCCAGAACCCCCCGCATCAGTGACATGAGCGGCCCGACCGATGGCCTGCCATTGGCCGGAAAAACCGCAGCCAGCGCCATTCCTTTCATGCCCTGGAAGGGCAAGTCATTCAAGCCCCTCAATGCGGTTGAAGGCGTGGGTACCAACCGCATACAAGCCACGCCAGTGGCTCCTGAAGTCACCGAGTTCAACTTCAAGTTCACACTCGGCGACCCGATCGATGGTGATGACGCGGTGATCGTGCTTGACTACAACCATGTGGGCAACGCGCCGCCATTTCGCATCATCCGTGACGACATCAAACGCGTGAATCAGTCCTTGTACCTGGGCCGCATGTACCAGACCACGCTGCAAGGTTTTGAGTTTTTGCTGTTCTTTGGCCTGCAGTTTCGAGCTGCCGAGTAAGCATTCAAGCAGCAAACCCAGCGCCACACGTCACAAGGAATTCAACATGTCAGACCAGACAGACCCACGCAAAAATGCTTCAGCCATCACGATGGCGTGCAACGCCGAGATGGCCAGCCACCTCGACTGGGCCAACACTCAGGCTTTTGACGATGCCCAAAAAGGCTTCATCGCGACCTGGGACCCCCTGACCATCATCGACGCAGACGGTCAGCCCATTTGGGACCTGGTGCCTTACTTGAAAATGCAGATGCCCGCAGGCTGCCCGAGTCATGCGCCACCGACCGTCAACCCCAGTTTGTGGCGGCAAGCCCAAATCAATGACTACAACGGCCTGTTCAAGGTGTGCGAAGGCATCTACCAGGTGCGCGGCTTTGACATGTCGAACATGACGGTGATTGAAGGGGTCACCGGGCTGATCGTGATCGACCCGCTGATTTCGGTCGAATGTGCCAAAAGTGCCCTGACCCTGTACCGACAAAATCGGCCGGAAACCGCCCACCTGGGTGTCACCGCCGTCATCTACACCCACAGCCACGTCGACCACTTCGGCGGTGTGGAAGGCGTCATGCCCCTGGATCCTGTGGAAAAAGCAGCGGTGCAGATCTACGCCCCGTTGGGGTTTTTGGAGCACGCCGTCAGCGAGAACGTCTACGCTGGATGTGCCATGGGCCGACGCGCGCAATACATGTACGGCCCCATCTTGCCCAAAGACGTCAAAGGGCAGGTGGATACCGGCCTGGGCAAAGGGCAGAGCACCGGATCGGTGTCTTTGTATCCGCCGACCGTCACCATCAGCGAGAAAGAGCAAGTTGAAACCATTGCGGGCATTGAGGTGCGTTTTCACCTGACGCCGGGCTCGGAAGCGCCGGCTGAAATGGATTTTTACTTCCCCGATTTCAAGGCTTTTTGTGCCGCCGAAAACGCCACCCACAACATGCACAACATCCAGACGCTGCGCGGTGCCAACGTGCGCGACGCACTGGCGTGGTCGAAGTACCTGGGTGAGGCACTGGAAATGTTTGGCGGCGAGGCCGAGGTGATGTTTGCCTCGCACCACTGGCCCGTTTGGGGGAACGACCAGGTCAAGGACTTTTTGAGTCGTCAGCGCGACATGTACCGCTACCTCAACGACCAGACGTTGCGCATGCTCAACAAAGGCTACACCGGCATTGAAATTGCCGAGGTGTTTGAAATGCCGCAAGCGCTGGCACAGGACTGGTCATGCCGGGGCTACTACGGCAGCGTCAGCCACAACACCAAGGCCGTGTATGACAAATACCTGGGCTGGTACGACGGTGATCCTGCCAATTTGCACCGCCTGACTTCGCAGGAAGCAGCCCCCAAATATGTGGCGTTGATGGGCGGTGCCGATGCGGTGTTGCTGGCCGCCACTCAGGCGGGCGAGCGCGGCGAGTACCGCTGGGCGGCCGAGTTGGCCCGGCACGTGGTGTATGCCGACCCGAGCCTTGTCCAGGCCAAAGCGCTGGAGGCCGACATGCTCGAGCAAATGGGCTACCAGTCCGAGAACGCGACCTGGCGCAATATCTTTTTGGCGGGTGCGCAGGAGCTGCGCCACGGTGTTGCAGGCGTTGCAGGCAAACCCCCTTCGCCGAGCATGATCGCCGCAATGACTACGGACATGATTTTTGATTCACTCGCCGCGCGTTTGATGGGCCCGCTGGTGGGGCCATCGGCTATTGCCATGAACTGGGTCTTTACCGACACCGATGAAAACTACGCAGTCACCATCAGCAACGGCGCGATGAGCAACGTGCCCGATAAACGTGACCCCCTGGCGGACGTGACGCTTTCACTGTGGCGCGACACACTCAATCGCTTGATGGCGGGAGAGCTGTCCCTCAGGCAGGTGCTCGACGATCAACTGATCACCGTGACCGGCGATGTCCTGGCGTTGCTCCGGTTTTTTTGCCTGTTGGACGACACCGATCCTCACTTTCCCATCGTCACCCCACGTGACGACGCCAAGGCAGCCTGGTGGGGCCTTGACGCGCAGACCGATCTGCAAAGCGATGTCACTGCCTTGCGGGCGCATCCCAAAGTCGCACTGCCACGCCAATTGCTGGGTGAGTGGGCGCGTGGCTGCTGAGGCCGTGGGACGTGTTACCCGACGGCCACCCCTGCGCTGGCGCGAAACTCACTGGGCGTCATGGCGCAGTATTGGCGAAAGGAATAGGTGAATGCTGCGGCAGAGCTGAAACCAACCTGCAGCGCAATGATGCCCACCGCCGTGTCCGAATGCAGCAGCAAATTGCACGCGGTCTGGTGGCGCAGCTTGCGCTGGTATTCAAACACCGCCAGCCCGGTGTAGCGGCGAAACTCCTCGGTCAGGCGCCGCTCATTCGTGCCCACTGTGCGTGCCAGATCGGTCAAGTTGATCGGCTTGCTCAGGCCTTCAACAATCAAAGCCTGGGCTTTGCGAACCAGCCGCTGGCCCGCTGTTTCTTCGGGTGCTGGCGCGGTAGCCTGGGGGGCTGTAACGCCATCCACCGCCTGCGTGGCGGTGTCCATCTTCAAGCCCAGGCGCGCGTGCACCCGCACCCGGGCCAACACCTCGTCGGCAGAAAACGGTTTGGTGATGTAGTCCACCGCACCGGTGTTGAAGGCGTGCAGTTTGTCTTGCAGCATGCTGGACGCTGTTAGAAACAAGACCGGAATCGCAGCGAGCCTTGGGTCGGCCTTGATCAACTGCAAGGTACCCATGCCGTCCAGCTCAGGCATTTGCAGGTCCAGCAAAATTGCGGCGGGCCGGCGCTCCAGCGCACGCTGAAAGCCTTGTTTGCCATTCAAAGCGGCAAACACCTGGTAGCCCTCGGCAAGCAGCATCTCCGACAGCAAATGGATCTCTCTGGGTTCATCGTCTATGACCAATATCGAGTTGTTCACGCACTGGGCTCCGAACGCAATCTGCAAAAAAGAAGTGGCCCAAAGCCACTGAATGCGGGTGTCAAATCTTGGCCTTCTTGTGTCGGCGCATCGCCTTGGCAGGTGTTGCTCTGCTTTGGGTTTGACGACCACCAGCCGTCACGCCCAAAACAGCAACATGGATGTGTTGTATTTCACATATTTTTGCATGCTGGTTCAGGAGCGTTTTTCGCAATCTGTCATGAGGCCCCAAAGCCAGGTCGAAATTTTCAGTGGCTTTTGGTGGTCCTGGTGCGCATCCTGACTGGTGCGTTGCAATGGTTGGGCGGGATTGCTGGCATCATGCAGCAGGGGTTGCCAAACGGTGATCACGTTGCTTCACAACCGGTTTATGCACCAGCATGGCGCATAACTTGCTAGCCTGTTGACTGACCGCCGCATGGTTGAAGACCTGCCCCTACTTTCTCGTTGATTAACGCTGGAGACCTAGCCCATGAGTGTTGCGATGTTTGATGAGATGAATGCGTTGGATGGTGCGCCTCGAGCGCATTACGAAGACTACAAGCGCTGGCTGCTGCGCCAACCTGCCGATGTCATGCAGGCCAGGCGCGTCGAGGCCGAAATGATTTTCCGCCGTGTCGGCATCACCTTTGCCGTGTATGGCGCCAAGGATGAAGACGGCTCCGGCACCGAGCGCTTGATCCCTTTTGACCTGATTCCCCGAATCATTCCAGCCCACGAATGGGCCAGCATGGAAAAAGGCCTGGTCCAGCGTGTCACCGCCCTGAACCGTTTCATCCATGACGTCTACCACGGCCAGGACATCATCAAGGCCGGCATCGTGCCGGCAGAGCAGATTTTTCAGAACGCGCAATTCCGCCCCGAAATGATGGGCGTGGACGTGCCCGGCAACATCTACTCGCACATCAGCGGTGTGGACATCGTGCGGGCCCCGAACGCGGAGGGCGAGGGTGAGTACTACGTGCTTGAAGACAACTTGCGGGTGCCCAGCGGCGTCAGTTACATGCTGGAAGACCGCAAGATGATGATGCGGCTGTTTCCGGACCTGTTCAATGAGAACCGTGTGGCACCGGTGGCCCATTACCCCGACCTGCTTCTGGAAACCCTGCGTGCGTCGGCCCCGCCGGCCACCGCCGACCCAACCGTGGTCGTGCTCACACCAGGCATGTACAACTCGGCTTATTTTGAGCATGCCTTTTTGGCCCAGCAGATGGGCGTGGAGCTGGTGGAGGGGCAAGACCTCTTCGTCAAGGACAACTTTGTCTACATGCGCACCACCCGCGGCCCCAAGCGCGTGGACGTGATTTACCGACGGGTCGACGACGACTTCCTCGACCCGCTGGCCTTCCGCCCGACCTCCACATTGGGCTGTGCAGGCCTGCTCAATGTGTACCGCAGCGGCAACGTGGCGCTATGCAACGCGATTGGCACTGGTGTGGCCGACGACAAGTCCATCTACCCCTACGTGCCCAAGATGATCGAGTTTTACCTCGGTGAAAAGCCGATTCTGAAAAACGTGCCGACCTACATGTGCCGCAACGACGACGACCTGAAATACACGCTGGCCAACCTCAAGGACCTGGTGGTCAAGGAAGTGCATGGTGCGGGCGGCTACGGCATGTTGGTGGGCCCCGCATCCACCAAACAGGAGATTGAAGACTTTCGCGCCGCCATTTTGGCCAACCCGGCCGGCTACATTGCCCAGCCTACGCTGAGCCTGTCGACCTGCCCGACCTACGTCGAAAGTGGCGTGGCGCCCCGCCATATTGACCTGCGGCCCTTTGTGCTGAGTGGCAAGGAAGTGCAGATGGTGCCGGGCGGGCTGACCCGTGTGGCGCTCAAGGATGGCTCGCTGGTCGTCAATTCCTCACAGGGCGGTGGCACCAAGGACACCTGGATTCTGGAAGACGACACACCCGTTTCGCCAGACAGCCCGTCGCCATCTCAATCGCAGACCCAAACACAAAGCGGAGGAAACTGATCATGTTGTCACGTACCGCTGACCACTTATTCTGGATGTCCCGCTACACCGAGCGGGCCGAAAACACCGCTCGCATGCTGGACGTGAACTACCAGACCTCCATGCTTCCCCAGTCCGCTGCCGCCGCGCAGGTTGGCTGGGAGGGACTGCTGAGCATCAGCGAGCTAAAGCCTGCCTACACCGCCAAATACGGCAGCATCATCAAAGCGCGCGACGTGATGGACTTCATGGTGCGCGACGAAAAAAACTCGTCGAGCATCGTGTCGTGCCTGAAAAACGCACGGGAAAACGCCCGTGCCGTGCGCGGCACGCTGACCACCGAGGTCTGGGAGAGTGAAAACGAAACCTACCTGGAAGTCATCAAGATGCTGCGTGAAGGCGCGTTCGAACGCGACCCCGGGCGGTTTTTTGAATGGGTCAAGTTCCGCTCCCATCTCTCCCGCGGGGTGACGGCGGGCACCATGCTGCAAGACGAGGCGTTTCACTTTTTGCGCCTGGGTACTTTCCTGGAGCGGGCTGACAACACGGCGCGCCTGGTGGACGTGAAATTCCACGCGGTGCAAAACGACTTCACAAGCTCCGTTGTTGAAAAAGACCAGGAATTTGACTTCTACCACTGGAGCTCGATCCTGCGCAGCGTGTCGGGCTTCGAGATCTACCGCAAGGTCTACCGCGACGTCATCAAGCCCGAGCGGGTGGCCGAATTGCTGATCCTGCGCCCGGACATGCCGCGCTCCTTGCTGGGCTGCCTCAACGAGGTCATGAGCAACCTGGCCATGGTCACCAGCGACACGTCCAGCGAAACCATTCGCCGGGCGGGCAAGCTGCGCTCGGACCTGCAGTACGCACGCATCGACGAGATTCTGGCCAATGGGCTGCATGCCTTCCTGACGCAGTTTCTGGACCGCGTCAACGAGCTGGGCTCCCACCTGAGCCGCGAGTTTTTGGTGCCGGCCACCACATGATGGGCTGCCGGGTGGGGGTGCCATGAAACTTCATATCACCCACACCACCGACTACCGCTACACCCAGCCGCTGCGCTACGCCTTGCAAACGCTGTGGCTCACGCCGCAGTCGGGTGCGGGCCAGCAGGTCAACTTCTGGAGCCTGGGTGCACCCGAAAAACTCTTTCCTCAAGTGGACGGGTTTGGCAACACCACCCAGTCCTTCACCTTTGTGGGCTCCGACGCGGACAACGTGCGCTGGAGCCTGGTCAACGCGGCGGGCCAGGTTGAAACCCTGGGTGTTGCCGAGTTCACCGATGCGGACACCTTGCCGCACCCGGCGTTTTTCCTGCGCGGCACCCACTTGGCGGAACCTCATCCCATGCTGGCCGAGTTTGGCCGCCAGTTTTTGCCAGCGGCCAGCGGTGGCAGGGCAGACTTGGCAGCGCTGCTGGCGCTGAGCGAAGGGGTGCGCCAAGCCGTCAGTTACCTGTCGGGCAGCACAGACGTCACCACCACGGCGCTGCAGGCGTTTGTGGCCGGTGCTGGGGTGTGCCAGGACCAGGCCCATGTCATGGTGGCCATCTGCCGCAGCCTGGGTGTGCCGGCCCGGTATGTCAGCGGGTACTTCTATGCCCCGGACGCGCCTGATTTGGCCAGCCATGCCTGGTGTGACGTGTGCCTGGACGTCGCCACCCGGCGCTGGGCCAGCATCGACGTGACGCACAGCTGTTTGATTGACCAACGCCATGTGCGCCTGGCCATGGGTACGGACTACAACGCCTGCCCACCCGCCAAGGGCGTGCGACGGGGAGGGGGTGAAGAGTCGATGACGGTGGTGATCAAGATCGAGGCGGTTTGAGTCTGCTGGCGCCATACCTTCAGGGCTTGACCCGCGCCGCCACTTCCTGCCCCAGCTCGATCACCGCCATGGCGTAGTAGCTGCTCCAGTTGTAGCGGGTGATGGCGTAGAAGTTCTCGGTGCCCGCCACGTACTGCGGGGCTTCGGCCCCGTTTTGAAGTTCGACCAGGGCCAGCGGGCCGGTGTGCTGCAGTGCCGCGCCTTGCAGCACAGCGCCTTTGGCGGTGAAGCTGGCCACGCTGAAGGTGGGCAGGATGTCCGGAGCCATCAGGGCATTCATGTCGAGCTGGGCGGCTTCAAAGCTGACGGGGTAATGCGTTGGCATGCCGGGCTGCCAGTTGAAGGCCTTGAAGTAGTTAGCGACCGAGCCGATCACGTCGGCCGGGCTGCCCCACAGGTCAATGTTGCCGTCGCCGTCAAAGTCCACCGCGTACTTGGCCACGCTGGTGGGCATGAACTGCGGCATGCCCATGGCCCCTGCGTAGCTGCCGCGCGGGGCCATCGGGTCGGCGCTGCGGCGGTTTTGCAGGGTTAAAAACTGCTCCAGCTCGCCTTTGAAGTAGGCGCTGCGCTCGGCCGCCCGGGGGTGGCTGGCCGGGAAGTCAAACGCCAGGGTGCTGAGCGCATCCATCACCCGAAAGCTGCCAGTGTCGCGGCCGTAAATGGTCTCTACCCCGATGATGCCAACGATGATCTCAGCGGGCACGCCGTAGTCTTTTTCGGCCCGCGCCAGGGTGCTTTGGTTGGCGCGCCAGAAACGCACCCCGGCTTCGATGCGGATCGGGTCGATGAAACGGCTGCGGTAGACACGCCAGTTTTTCACAAAGGCCTTGGCCGGTGGCTGCATCAGCCGCGTGACGGTGGGCAGCTGCCTTGCCTGCCCCATGGCTTGACGCACCCAGGCCGGGTCCAGGTCGCGCCGGGCGGCCAGGTCGTCGGCGAACTGCATGGCGTCCAGGCGGTCGCTGTAGGGCGTGCCGGCCTGTGGGGACGGCTGGGCTGCCGTTTTGACGGTTCTGGCGCTGTTTTTAGAGCGTTTTGTGTCGCTTGCCAAGGTGAAGCTTGCCTGTGATGCTATTAATAATGTAGCAATCAGGGCGAAAGGCATTCTGACAAGGGGTCGGCATGGGCGGGGGGCGTGGGTCAAAACAATCCTTGGAGTGGGGCGCTGGGGTGTAAGAACGTGTTCACGTTCCAAGTGGCCCACAGTTTAGAAGTCCTTGGCGCTCGCGCTGTCAAACCCGCCAGACCAGGCGGCGGAACTGGCGCTGCAGTGCACTGAGCTGCGCGGTGTTTTGATGCGTGGCCGGGGCATAGCGCTGTGCTTCCAGCTGCATCAACCAGGCGTGAACGGCACTGGCTGCATCGTTCAGTTGGCCGTGATGGCGGGCCTGCACCATCGCGGCCAACTGGCGCGGCGAGGTGGCGTCTGTGCTGGTGATGCCTGTCAACGCCAGCTGTTTGCGCGCCCGGCCCAGCAGGCGCAGCCAGGGGTCATGCTGGGCCCGTTCCCACAGCGTCCAGGCCGCGCCGATCAGGCTGGCCAGCACAATGGTGCCAATCAGCAGGAAACCCAGGTCGTGCCAGCTGGGCGCTGAAAAGCCCAGCGTTTTCAGCAAATCGAGCTGTTTGCCCTGCGTGTAGCTGAGCACCCGCTGGTTCCAGGCGTTGTTGACGGCCTCCCAGGTGGCACGCAGCTGGGCTGACAAGCCGGGGCTCAGGTTGCCCAGTGTCTGGGCCACCACACCTTGCGGGGCCACCAACCGTTGAAACGCGCCGATGCGGCCGGGCGACACGGCGGACGTGGGGTCCACCCGCACCCAGCCAACCCCTTCTTGCCACACCTCAGCCCAGGCGTGCGCGTCGGCCTGGCGTACCGTCCAGAAGCCGTCGACTGGGTTGAGTTCACCGCCCTGGTAGCCGGTCACGATGCGGGCCGGCACATTCATGGCCCGCATGAGGATCACAAAACTCGACGCGATGTGCTCACAAAAGCCTTCTTTTTTGTCGAACAGAAACTCGTCCGCCGTGTTGGGCCCGTACTCACCGGGCTCCAGTGTGTAGACGTAGCCGCCGGTGCGCAGGCGGTTCATGACGTCGCTGACGATCAGCGCGGTGCTGGTGTTGCGGGGGTCTGCCTTGATCTGGTTGGCCAGCGCCAGCGTGCGGGGGTTGTAGCCCGGCGGCAGGTCGACGAACTCCTGCAGCCCGGGTACGGCGGCGGTGGGGCCATGCTGAAAGTTGGGGTAGCTGGTGGCTTTGAAGCGCACCAGCTCCGCAACCGGGCGAATCGTCAGCCATTGCAGGTCTTCCTGCATGGCGCTTTGGTAGTTGGGCAGGTCGGGGCTCTCGGGTGTGGACTCCAGCAGCATCAACCATGGGCGGCTGGACGGCTCCATCGTCACTTCATAGCGCACCGGATCCCCCGTGACCTGGAGGTTGCTTTTCACCCCGTAACGCGAGGCAAACCCAAAGCGTGGCGAGCGCCATTCCAACCCGTCAAAGCTCGACAGCACTGGCCCCCTGAAGTACAGCTGCGACTGCGGGGGCGGTGGCCCCTCGAACTTGATGCGCATGGCCATGCCGTCGTCCAGCGCCAGCCGGGCAATGGTGCCCACCTTCATGTTGGGCGACAAGCCACTGCGGCCGGTCATCGCGTCGCTGGGCAGCCCCCACAGCGGCGCCATGCGCGGGAACAGCAAAAACATCACCAGCATGATGGGGGCGCCCAGCAGCGTCATCCAGCTGGCGGTTTTGAGGGCGTCCAACAGGGGCGGGCGGCCCACCGGCATGTGCGTGTTGACCAGCACCGTCAGCAAACCCATCAAACCGATCAGCATGCTGAAGGCCGTCAGCAGGGACTGAGAGTAAAAAAAGTTGCTCAGCATGCAGAAAAAGCCGAGGAAAAAAACCACAAATGCGTCACGCCGGGCGCGCAGCTCCAGCGTTTTGAGGGTCAGCAGCACCACCAGCAGCGTCACGCCGGCCTCCTTGCCGAGCAGGGTTTTGTAGCTCAACATCGTGGCGGCAATGGTCAGCGCCAGCAGGCCCATCAACCACCATTTACCGGGCAGCGGGCGGATCTGCAGCGCCAGCCAGCCGCGCCAGCCCAGCACCCCGGCGGCCAGCGCGCTGCACCACAGCGGCACGTTGCCCACTTGGGGCAACAGCACCCAGGCCGTGACGAGCAATAAAAACAAGGTGTCGCGGCTGTCACGGGGCAGGTTGCGCAACTTGGACAGGGCATGCAGTTTCAGCACAGGGCCAGTGCCTCCAGGCAAGCGCGGCGGTGCGCCTCGCCCACGGCAGGGGGCAAGGCCAGCGCGGGCAGCCGCAAACCGTAGGCCACGCCGAGTTTGTCGGCCATCAAGACCCAGGCGCACAGCCGTGAGAGTTTGTGCTCCACATCGCCGGTGCCGGTCTGCATGAAGTCCAGCCACAGCTCGTGCTGCTCGGACTGTTGGGTGTCGCGCACCACCAGACCATTGCCGCTGTCGTCCGCCTTGGCGGCTTTTTTCCACACCACCAGCTTCACCGGGTCCCCACGGCGGTAACTGCGCACGCCGTCAAACTCCCCCGTGCTGGGTGAGCGTGCTGCCGCTGCTGCGCCGCCTGCGCGGGGCTCGCCTGGGGGCAGGCTGGGCGGGTGGGCTTCGGGTTCGGGGTAGACCATGATGTGTGCGGCGGGCCGCCAGACTGTCCAGACCCGGAAGGTGCCCAGCGGAAAGCGGGTTTCAGCGGTGAGGGTGGGCACGCGGTGCAGGCCGCGCCGTGGCGGTGAAAAAGCCACCCGCACGGTGCTGCTGCCCTGGGCGGGGATGTCCGTCCACGCCCAGTGGGGTTGCTTGTCTGCCTTGGTGGCGGGGTTGGCGTCAGGGTGCAGCACCCGCACCCCGATGCCATAACGCGGTGTGCGTCGTGTGCTGGTTAATTTGAGGTCAAACAGGGCGATGGCCTTGGCATACGTTGCCGGGTATGCTACTAAATTTATAGCAATTCCACGCAGCGTGGCATGGCACACATGCATGCCGACCAGCGCGCATCCGGCGAGCAAGAACGTCAGCAGGTAGCCCAGGTTGAGCTGGTAATTGATGGACGCCACCAGCAGCACCAGCAGCGTCACCCCCAGCATCAGCCCAGGCCGGGTGGGCAGGATGTAGACGGTGCGCTGGGTCAGCGTGATCTGGTCGGTCAGCGGCAGCCGGCTTTCAAACCAGGCTTGGAAGCGACCACGCAGAAGGGCCGCCGGATTGGGGATTTTTGCAAAACTGGCCATGAACCAAAGTGCGTGCAACTCAAGGCAGGGCGGTGGCTGCCAGCATGGCACGCACCTGCTCGGCAGCACCGCGTCCGGCGTCGCTGACTGGCACCAGCCGGTGCGCGGCGGTTTGCGGCAACACGGCGGCGATGTCGTCCGGCGCGACGTAGTCACGCTGGCTCAAAAACGCCTGCGCTTTGGCGGCCCGCATGATGGCAATGCCGGCGCGCGGGCTCAGGCCCTGCAAAAACCAGCGGCCCGAGCGGGTAGCTGCCATCAGGTCCTGCAGGTAATTGATCAGCGGCTCTGACGCGTGCACCGCCTGCACCTGGCGCTGCAGCTCGACCAGGTCATGGGGGGTCAGCACCGCGGCCAGGTTGTCCACCATGTCACGCCGGTCACCGCCGCGCAGCAATTCTCGTTCGGCGTCGCGGTCCGGGTAGCCCAGGGAGATCCGCATATGGAAGCGGTCCAGCTGCGACTCGGGCAGGGCGTAGGTGCCCAGCTGGTCTTGCGGGTTCTGCGTGGCAATGACAAAGAACGGCACCGGCAGCGGGCGTGTTTCACCCTCCACCGTCACCTGTTTTTCTTCCATCGCCTCCAGCAGGGCGCTTTGTGTTTTGGGGCTGGCGCGGTTGATTTCGTCAGCCAGCAGCACCTGGGCAAACACCGGGCCGGGGTGAAAGACAAAACTTTCTTTCTGGCGCTCGTAGATCGACACGCCCGACAAGTCGCTGGGCATCAGGTCGGCGGTGAACTGCACGCGTGAAAACTGCAGCCCGAACGAGCGCGACAGCGCGTGCGCCAGCGTGGTTTTGCCCACTCCGGGCACATCTTCGATCAGCAGGTGCCCGCCCGCCAACAGGCAAGCCACGCAGTCGCTGACCTGAACCGGCTTGCCCACAATCACCGTGTTAAGCTGAATCAGCAGTGCCTGGAGCTTTTCTTTTGCATTCATATTGGTTCCCATTCCGGCACGTTAACTGAAAACATTGACGCCATGAACGCGACTGGATATTTCTCCCACAAGGACTGCAAAAAGCACGAAATGGGCCCAGGCCATCCGGAATGCCCGGAGCGCCTCGATGCCATCGAAGACTGGTTGCTGGCGACCGGTGTGGCCGCCGCGCTGGACCAACGTGAAGCGCCATTGGCCGCGTTGACCGACATCGAACTGGCGCACGGCCGCATGATGGTGGCCGCTGTTCGCGGGCTGAGTGACCAGCTGAGCGACGACATCGCCGCAGGCGGCCCCGCCTATGCCCAGATCGACCCGGACACGTCCCTGAACGTGCACACGTACAACGCCGCGCTGCGCGCTGCAGGTGCGGTGCTGGCTGCCACCGACAGCGTGATCGCCGGGGAGCTGGAGAACGCTTTTTGCGGCGTGCGCCCGCCGGGCCACCATGCCGAGCGTGACCAATCCATGGGTTTTTGTGTCTTCAACAACATCGCCATTGCCGCCAAGTACGCGCTGGAGCGCCACGGGCTGAAGCGGGTCGCGGTGGTGGACTTTGACGTGCACCACGGCAACGGCACCGAAGACATCCTGCGCGGTGATGACCGGGTGCTGATGGTGAGCTTTTTCCAGCACCCTTTCTATCCCTACAGCGGGGCAGAACCCCGTGGCAACGCCAGCGACAACAACATGGTCAACCTGCCTGTGCCGGCCTACACCAAGGGCATGGACGTGCGGGAGATGATCGAGATGTTCTGGATCCCCCGGCTGGAGGAATTCAAGCCGCAGATGATTTTCATCAGTGCCGGGTTTGACGCGCACCGCGATGACGATCTGGGCCAGCTCGGCCTGGTCGAGCAGGACTATGCCTGGATCACCCAGCGCCTGAAAGACGTGGCCCACCGCCACGCCAAAGGCCGCATCGTCTCGTCGCTGGAAGGCGGCTACAACCTGCGGGCCTTGGCTCGGAGTGTGGAAGCCCACATCCGGGTGCTGGCGGACCTGTAAAAATCGGGTACTTTGCTGTGCCCCGCGCGCATTGACCTGACCGCCCCGCCTGCCGGGTCGGCATTGACCACACAAAGGACACCTGATGGCCGACTCTGGCACCGTGATGGGGCGAAGTTTGAATGCTTTTGCTGCCTCTCCCAACCGCATTGACAACTTCGACGAATGGCTGGCTGCGCTGTTGCGGCCTGCCGCGCTGGCTGAGCTGGGTGTGCTGATCGGCTGCATCGTGCTGGCCTGGCTGCTGGTGCGCACAGCAGGCAGAACCCGCAGCGAAGCGGACCCGACCTCCATCCTGTTCGGCCGCCGCACGGTGGATGGTGTGTTGTTTCCCCTGCTGTTGTTGTTGCTGGCCTTCACCGTCCAATCGTTGATGGTGCTTCGCGGCTTTCCGGTGGCGGTGTTCAAGGTGGCGGTGCCGGTGTTGTTGTCGCTGGCGGTGATCCGCCTGGCCGTGAAGGTGCTGCAGGTGGCCTTCAAAGACGCCCCCGTAGTGCGTGCCCTGGAGCGCACGTTCTCGTGGCTGGCCTGGTTGGCCATGGTGCTGTGGGTCAGTGGCTTGCTGCCGGTGCTGCTGGAAGAAATGGACGACATCAAGTGGAAGGTGGGCGCGTCCACCTTGTCGCTGCGCACCATGATGGAGGGGGCGCTGACGGCCGGCGTGGTGATCCTGATCACGCTGTGGATTTCATCGGCCATCGAGTCGCGTCTGTTGCGCCAGGCCACCGGTGGGGAGCTGTCGCTGCGCAAGGCGGTGAGCAATGCAACACGCGTCGGGTTGGTGTTTGTGGGTCTGCTGATTGCCCTGACGGCGGTGGGCATCGACTTGTCCGCGCTGTCGGTGCTGGGTGGCGCGATTGGCGTGGGCATTGGTTTTGGTCTGCAAAAACTGGCGGCCAGTTATGTCAGCGGGTTTGTCATGCTGGCCGAGCGAAGCGTGCGCATTGGCGACAACGTGCGTGTGGACACCTTTGAAGGCCGCATCACGGACATCCGGGCGCGCTACACGGTGGTGCGGGCGCTGTCGGGCCGGGAGTCCATCGTGCCCAATGAGATGTTCATCAGCAACCGGATTGAAAACCTGTCGCTGGCCGACACGCAGGTGCTGCAGTCCACCGTGGTGTCTGTGGGTTATGACAGTGATGTGGCCCTGGTGATGCGGGTCCTGGTGGAGGCCGCTGCCGCGCAGGGCCGGGTGCTCAAGGAGCCAGGGCCGGGCGTGAACCTCACCAACTTTGGCCCGGATGGGTTGGAGTTCACCGTCAACTACTGGATGACGGACCCTGAAAACGGCCAGCAAAACTTGCGCTCGCTGATCAATCTGGACATTCTCAAGGCGCTGCGTGCGAACAACATCGACATTCCGTACCCGCAGCGGGTGGTTCACACCCCGGCAGCCGCGCCTGCTCCATTGGGCGACACCAACGTGACAGCACCCACTGCGGGTGCTTCTATAATAAAATAGAACGACCGTTCTTTTTCTTCGCGCGCTGGCCACACACCCTGCAGCGTCCGAGTGCGCCAGGCTGTTTGTCGCAGCATAGAATGCCGAGTTACCTTTACGTCAACGTCAATTCATAAACTTTGGAGCCAGCAATGAAGGTCTTAGTCCCCGTCAAGCGTGTAGTCGATTACAACGTCAAGGTCCGAGTCAAATCTGATGGCACTGGTGTCGACATTGCCAACGTCAAGATGAGCATGAACCCCTTTGACGAAATCGCCGTCGAAGAGGCCACCCGGCTCAAGGAAAAGGGCGTCGTGAGCGAAGTCATCGCCGTCAGCTGCGGTGTGCTGCAGTGCCAGGAAACCCTGCGCACGGCCATGGCCATCGGTGCAGACCGTGCGATTCTGGTCGAGACCAATGAGGAACTGCAGCCGCTGGCTGTGGCCAAGCTGCTCAAGGCGCTGGTGGACAAAGAACAACCGCAACTGGTGATTTTGGGCAAACAAGCCATTGACGACGACTGCAACCAGACCGGCCAGATGCTGGCCGCGCTGCTGGGCTGGCCACAGGCGACCTTTGCCTCGAAGGTCGAAGTTGCGGATGGCGTGGCCACCGTGACACGCGAAGTCGATGGCGGCCTTGAGACCCTGGCGCTCACGTTGCCGGCCATCATCACCACCGACTTGCGCCTGAACGAGCCGCGCTACGTCACGCTGCCCAACATCATGAAGGCCAAGAAAAAGCAGCTCGACAACATCAAGCCTGAAGAGCTGGGTGTGGACGTCACGCCGCGCATCAAGACCCTCAAAGTCAGCGAGCCGCCCAAGCGCAGCGCCGGGATCAAGGTGCCCGATGTGGCCGCCCTGGTCGACAAACTCAAAAACGAAGCCAAAGTCATTTAAGGAGCAACAGACATGACCTCATTAGTGATTGCCGAACACGACAACGCCAGCATCCGCCCGGCCACCCTGAACACCGTGACCGCTGCCAGCCAGTGCGGCGGTGATGTGCACGTGCTGGTGGCCGGCCACGGTGCCCAGGCCGCTGCCCAAGCCGCCAGCCAGATCGCTGGCGTGACCCAGGTCATCCATGTGGAAGGTGAACACCTCGCGCATGGCCTGGCTGAAAACGTCGCCGCCCAGGTGCTGGCCATTGCCGCGAACTACTCCCACATCCTGTTTCCGGCTACCGCGTCGGGCAAAAACATCGCCCCCCGCGTGGCTGCCACCCTGGACGTGGGCCAGATTTCCGACATCACCAAAGTTGATGCCGCCGACACCTTCGAGCGCCCGATCTACGCGGGCAATGCCATTGCCATCGTGCAAAGCCTGGACGCGACCAAAGTCATCACCGTGCGCACCACCGGGTTCGACCCGGCGGCCGCCACGGGTGGCAGCGCGGCCATTGACGTGCAAACCGCCGTGGCCGACGGTGGCAAAGCCCGCTTTGTCGGCTCGGAAATCGCCAAAAGCGACCGCCCCGAGCTGACTGCTGCCAAGATCATTGTTTCTGGTGGCCGTGCGCTGGGTTCATCTGAAAAGTTCGACGCCGTCATGACCCCTTTGGCAGACAAACTCGGTGCCGCGCTGGGCGCGTCCCGTGCAGCGGTGGATGCAGGCTACGCACCGAACGACTGGCAAGTCGGCCAGACCGGCAAGATCGTTGCCCCGCAGCTGTACATTGCCGCCGGTATTTCGGGTGCCATCCAGCACTTGGCCGGCATGAAGGACTCCAAGGTCATCGTGGCGATCAACAAGGATGCCGAAGCGCCGATCTTCAGCGTCGCGGACTACGGCCTGGAAGCCGACCTGTTCGTGGCTGTGCCTGAACTGACCGCCGCGCTGTAAGCCTTACTCCAAGCCCGAAACGACCCCCAAAGAGACAAGCGATGACGTACAAAGCCCCCCTCAAAGACATGCTGTTTGACATTCAGCACCTGGCCAAGATTGACCAGATTGCCCAGATCCCCATGTTCGCCGACGCGGGCCTGGACACGGCGCAAGCCGTGCTGGAAGAATGCGCCAAATTCAATGAGGGGGTGCTGTCTCCGCTGAACTGGGAGGGTGACAAAAACCCGTCCAGCTGGAAGGACGGCGTGGTCACGACCACCCCGGGGTTCAAGGACGCTTTTCGCCAGTACGCCGAGGGCGGCTGGCAAGGGCTGCAGCACCCCACGGATTTTGGCGGTCAGGGCCTGCCCAAGACCATTGGCGCGGCCTGCGGCGAGATGCTGAATTCGGCCAATATGAGTTTTGCGCTGTGCCCGTTGCTCAGCGACGGCGCCATCGAAGCGCTGCTGACGGCCGGCTCTGACGAGTTGAAAGCCACGTACCTGGAAAAGCTGGTCAGCGGCCAGTGGACTGGCACCATGAACCTGACCGAGCCGCAGGCCGGCTCCGACTTGTCCATGGTGCGCAGCCGGGCCGAGCCGGTGGGCGACGGCACCTACAAAGTATTTGGCACCAAGATCTACATCACCTACGGTGAGCACGACATGGCCGAGAACATCGTCCATCTGGTGCTGGCCCGTGTGACGGGTGCGCCCGAAGGCGTCAAGGGCATCAGCCTGTTTGTCTGCCCCAAGTTCATGGTCAACGCCGACGGCTCGCTGGGCGCCCGCAACGACGTGCACTGCGTGAGCATCGAGCACAAGCTGGGCATCAAGGCGTCACCCACAGCGGTGCTGCAGTATGGCGACAACGGCGGCGCCATCGGCTACTTGGTGGGTGAGGAAAACCGCGGCCTGGAGTACATGTTCATCATGATGAACTCGGCCCGCTACGCCGTGGGCATGCAGGGCATTGCGATTGCCGAACGCGCCTACCAAAAGGCCGTGGCCTTCGCCAAGGACCGTGTGCAAAGCCGCCCGGTCGATGGCTCCATCAAGGCCAGCGCGCCCATCATCCACCACCCGGACGTCAAGCGCATGCTGATGACCATGCGGGCCTACACCGAAGGCTGCCGCGCCATGGCCTCCGTGGCGGCCGCAGCGTATGACGCGTCGCACCACCACCCGGACGCCGACGTGCGCCAACAAAACCAGGCGTTCTACGAGTTCATGGTGCCGCTGGTCAAGGGCTACAGCACCGAGATGAGCCTGGAAGTCACCTCGCTGGGCGTGCAGGTGCACGGCGGCATGGGCTTTATTGAAGAAACCGGTGCGGCGCAGTACTACCGTGACGCGCAGATCCTGACGATTTACGAAGGCACCACCGCCATCCAGGCCAATGACCTGGTGGGGCGCAAAACCGCCCGCGACGGCGGCCAGACCGCCAAGGGCATTGCCGCGCAGATTGAAGCGACAGAAGCCGAACTCGTGGCGCAGGGCAGCAGCGATGCGCTGGCCGTGGCCAAGCGGCTGACGGCAGCCCGCCAGGCGCTGCTGGAGGTGGTGGACTTTGTGGTCAGCCAGGTCAAGTCCAACCCCAACGCCGTGTTCTCGGGCAGCGTGCCTTATTTGATGCTGGCCGGCAATGTGGTGGCGGGCTGGCAGATGGCCCGCTCGTTGCTGGTGGCACAAACCGAGCTGGCAGCCGGCGTCGAAGCTGATTTCATGCGCGCCAAGATCGTCACCGCACGTTTTTATGCTGACCACCTGCTGACCAAAGCCAGCGGCCTGCGCGACAGCATTGTCGAAGGGGCTGACTGCGTGACCGCCCTGGCGCTTGAAGCGTTCTGAGGTCCTAGGTCAGAGGTCTCGGTTCAAAAGCCAGGGGTTTGCTATATATTTAATAGCATTACAGGCAATGAAAACCTAGGCAATCGCACTTTTTGTGCCTTATTGATTCAAAAACAAGCTTAAAAACGGAGACAACGTGTCCAAACTGCCCCCCATTCTGGCCAATCTGCCCCTGCCCATCATCGGCTCGCCCCTGTTCATCATCAGCAACCCCCAGCTGGTCATCGCGCAGTGCAAGGCTGGCGTGGTGGGCTCCATGCCCGCGCTCAATGCCCGCCCGGCCGCCCAGCTCGAAGACTGGCTGGCCGAGATCACGGAAACGCTGGCCGCCTACAACCTGGCCAACCCGGACCGCCCCGCCGCGCCGTTCGCCATCAACCAGATCGTGCACAAGTCCAACGACCGGCTGGAGCACGACATGGAAATGTGCGTGAAGTACAAGGTGCCCATCTACATCACCAGCCTGGGCGCACGGGAAGACATCAACGCCGCCGCGCACAGCTACGGCGGCGTGGTGCTGCACGACATCATCAACAACAAGTTTGCCCACAAGGCGATTGAAAAAGGCGCTGACGGCCTGGTAGCCGTGGCGGCCGGTGCGGGCGGCCATGCGGGCGTGAAAAGCCCGTTTGCGCTGATCCAGGAAATCCGCCAGTGGTTTGACGGCCCGGTGGCGCTGTCCGGCTCCATTGCCAGCGGCGGTGCCGTGCTGGCCGCCCAGGCCATGGGGGCCGACTTTGCCTACATCGGCTCGGCCTTCATCGCCACCGAAGAAGCCCGTGCCGCCGAGGGCTATAAACAAGCCATTGTGGACAGCAATTCCGACGACATCGTCTACAGCAACCTGTTCACTGGTGTGCATGGCAACTACCTGGCACCGTCCATCCGCGCGGCGGGCATGGACCCGGACAACTTGCCGGTCAGCGACGCCAGCGCCATGAACTTTGGCGGTGACAAGACCAAAGCCTGGAAAGACATCTGGGGCTGCGGCCAGGGCATTGGCGCGATCAACAAGGTGCAAAGCACTGCCGCGTTTGTGGCCCAGCTTCAGCGCGAATACCTGGAAGCCCGCGCCCGCCTGGCGCTGTAAGACCTGCGCGACGGTGTCAAAGGTTTTGCCGACCGGGGCCGCTGCACGCCCGGTGGGATTGATGCAGGCCAACAGCATTGACGCGTTCAAGGGTGTGGCCTGCACGCTCATCGTCTGGCACCACCTGGCGGCTTATGGCCCCATGTCGGATGTGGTTCACCTGGCCGCGCCCGGCGTGGTGGGATGGCTCTACGACGATGCCCGCATGGCGGTGCAGGTGTTTTTGGTGATTGGCGGGTTTCTGTCAACGGGGGCCTTGTTGCGCCACCAGGAGCGCACCGCCCACCAGAACCCTCGTTTCCTTCAACAGATCGTGCAGCAGGTTTTGCAGCGGTTTTCACGTTTGGCACCGGCGTACTGGGTAGCCTTGTTGGTCAGTGTGGCCGTGTCTGCAGCGGTACGGCCGTGGTTTCACCACCCCTCGGTGCCCGACGCTCCCACCGGGCTCCAGGTCGCCGCCCATGTGCTGATGCTGCACGATGTGATGGGCCAAAGCGCGTTGTCAGCGGGCATCTGGTACGTGGCCATTGACCTGCAGCTGTATGCGCTGGCGGCGCTGGTGGTGCTGGCGGGGGCTTGGGCCCGGCGTTTGGGGGCCAGCTCCGCCACCGCCCGGCGCGTGGTCATGGCTGCCACCTGGGTGCTGGCAGCCTTGTCGCTGCTGGTGTTTAACCGCCAAGCAGGCCTGGACATCACCGCGCTGTATTTTTTCGGTACCTACGGGTTGGGCGTGCTGGCCTTCTGGGCCACCCAGTTGACAGACCGCCGCGAACGGCTGCTGTGGGTTGGCCTGTTGACGCTGACCACACTGCTGGCGCTGTGGGTGGACTTCCGGGCGCGTTTGGCACTGGCGCTTGGGGTGGCGCTGGCGCTGGTCTGGCTGCAGCGGCCCGCCGGTGCTGTGCCTGGGGTGGCATTCATGCGGGCGGCGCTGGTCCCCATGACCTGGCTGGGCAAACGTTCTTACGCCATCTTTCTGATTCACTTCCCGGTGTGCCTGATGTTCAACGCGGTGCTGGCGCAGGCGTTTCCCACGCAGCTGTGGGCCAATGCCTTGGGCATGCTTGCTGCGTTCGGGGTGTCCGTGCTGGCGGGCGCGCTGCTGCATCGGCATGTCGAGGTGTGGGTGCGCCGCCAGCCTGCACCGCAGGTGTCGGCCACGGCCTGACTTCCTTCAGGCCGGCTTAGCGGCTGCACAGGGGGCGTAGATGTCCAGCGTGTTCCGGTACACGCCCGTGGTCACGTTCATCAAACCCAGCACCGAGTGAAAGTAGTTGTCATGGCTGATGGCCGTGTCCAGCCCTTGTTGCAGGCAGGCCGTGGTGACATGGCTGCGCTGCTCAAAGCCGGGTGACAGCCACGTGATCCAGGGCACGCGCTTTTGCACATCAGGTGCAATGCCGTAGGGCATGCCGTGCAGGTACAGGTTGTTTTCGCCCAAGGACTCGCCATGGTCGGCCACGTAGACCATGGCCGGTGTGCTGTGCGTTTGCTGCGTTTTCAGCCATCTGATCGCCAGCCCCAGCACATGGTCGGTGTAGGCAATGCTGTTGTCGTACACATTGACCACCTCGCTGGCTGCGCAGCTTTGCAGGGCATTGTTGGTGCATTCGGGCATGAAGCGCTTGAACGCAGCCGGTGAGCGCTGGGTGTAAGCCGGTCCGTGGCTGCCCATCTGGTGCAGCACCACCACCACGCCTTTGGTGCGCTGCTCGGCGGGCAGCGCGGCAATGCGCTCGTCCAGGCCCTGCAGCATGATCTCGTCAAAACACTCTCCACCGGGGCACAGCGTGGGCACGGGCGGGTGGGCATCGTCTACGCTGCGGGCGCTGTGGACCCGGTCACACACGCCTTTGCAGCCCGACTGGTTGTCCACCCAAAGCACGGCCAGCCCGGCGTGCTGCAGCACGTCCAGAACGCCTTCGGCGTTGTCCGCTCGGCTGCTGTAGCCCTCTCGTCCGGCATTGGAGAACATACACGGCAATGAGGCCGCTGTGCTGGTGCCACACGACCACGCGTTGCGCTGGGTGGCAATGTGCTCGGCGGCCAGCTCAGGCGTGGTGTTGCGGGCGTAGCCGTTCACGCCGAAGTTGCCACTGCGGGCAGTTTCACCCAGCACCAGCAGCAGCAGCGGTGGTTTGGGCTGGCCCGCGTACTGCGTCCCCAGCTTGGCGTCCCGCCCCAGCGGCAAAATCACCGAGCTGTCTTTCTGAAAAGGCTTGGCCGCCAGCTGGCCCAGGGCGTAGAACGAATTCAGGGGGTTGATGAGGTAACGCAGATGGGTGTGGGTGTGCATGACGGGGGCAATGCTCTGGAAAAACAGCATCAACACCACCGCGAAAACCACCATGCATCCGGTAAACGTGGTCAGATTGACGCTGAGCTGACGCAGCACACTCTGGCGGCGCACCGGTTGCTTCCACAGCAGGTAGCCGGGCAGAACGGCCATCACGACCACCGTGGCCAGCAGCCGCCAATTGAAGAGATCACGCGTTTCGCGGAAATCTGTTTGCAGCGTGTTGACCATCATGGTCTTGTCGATCACCACGCCATAACTCATCATGAAGTAGGCCCCCAGCGCGGCCGACACCCAGAACACCGTGATCACGGGTTTCAGCGTCCAGCGCCAGGCCATCAGGCTGATGAGCGCAGTGGTCAGTAAAGCCACCAGCAGTGCCATGACCAGACTCAGCGTCAGCGCCTGGGTGTGGGTCAGCGCCTCAGCGGTTGCGAGGCTCGGCAGCCGTGAAATCTCACGCCATAGCGCCAGATTGCCCACCGTGGCCATCCAGAGGCTGGCCAGCACCACCAGCCAAAAGGGCCGCATGCCAGAACCGGGTGGGCGAACGGAGGCAGCGGTGGATGCACGAAACGGGGAATGCAGGGAAGGCCAGAACATGGGGCAGTAGTCTATGGCTTCCAACTTAGCGTGGTCTTAAGAATGCACTTGGATCTGTAAGAACCCTCGTCTATCGTCAACCCGTTCAAACGATGCAGGCGCTGATTTTCAGCACGCTACAACTTGAGCTGCGCCGCATGGTGCCGCAGGTGGTCCGCCATGAAGGTGGCGATGAAGTAGTAGCCGTGGTCGTAGCCCGCGTGGCGGCGCAGCGTGAGCGGCTGGCCGGCCTTGGCGCAGGCGGCCTCGAACAACTCGGGGTGCAGCTGCTCGGCCAAAAATTTGTCGCTCATGCCTTGGTCCATCAGGATGCCGCCGGGGTAGGGCGCGGCAGGGAACGCGTTCATCAGCGCGGTAGCGTCGTGCCCTTTCCATTCGCCCTCGTCACTGCCCAGGTAGCCCTTAAAAGCTTTTTGGCCCCAAGGGCATTGGCTGGGCGCGCAGATGGGCGCAAAAGCAGACACGGACGTGAACAGGTTTGGGTGCCGCAGGGCCAGCGTCAACGCGCCGTGGCCGCCCATTGAATGCCCAAAAATGCCGATGCGCGCCGCATCGATCGGCAGCGCGCTGGCCACCAGTTTCAACAGCTCCTGCGTCAGGTAACTCTCCATCCGGTAGTGCGTGGCCCAGGGGGCCTGGGTGGCGTCCAGGTAAAACCCGGCACCCACGCCAAAGTCCCAGCTGTCAGCTTCGCCTGGCAAGTTGGCCCCGCGCGGGCTGGTGTCGGGTGCAACCAGCGCCAGGCCCAGCTCAGCCGCCAGCTGCTGTGCGCCGCCCTTGGTCATGAAGGTTTCTTCATTGCAGGTCAGCCCGGCCAGGTACAGCAGCGCGGGCACCGGGCCGCGCGCGGCCTGCGGTGGCAGAAACACCGAAAACCGCATCGGCAAGCCGATCTCTGCCGAGGTGTGGCGGTAAAAACGCTGGCTGCCGCCAAAGCAGGCGTGCTCGCTCAGTAATTCAAGCCGTGCATCCATGGAATCCTTTCAGTGCAAGCAGGGGCCGCGGGACTGGCTTTGCCAGACCGCAGGCGCAGCGCCCCCTCGGGGGGCAGAGAGTTACACGCAGTGAACGAACGTGGGGGCCATATCTTTTAGAACAAGACCACACCGCGGATGGACTCGCCGCGTTTCATCAAATCAAAACCCTTGTTGATGTCTTCGAGCGGCATGGTGTGCGTGATCAGGTCGTCGATGTTGATCTTGCCTTCCATGTACCAGTCCACGATTTTCGGCACGTCGGTGCGCCCGCGCGCGCCGCCGAAGGCCGAGCCTTCCCACTTGCGGCCGGTGACCAGTTGGAAAGGCCGGGTGCTGATTTCCGCGCCCGCTTCGGCCACGCCGATGACGATGCTGCGGCCCCAGCCTTTGTGCGTGCATTCCAGTGCCTGGCGCATGACTTTGGTGTTGCCGATGCATTCAAAGCTGTAGTCCGCGCCGCCGTCGGTGAGCTGAACAATGGCATCAACGATATTGCCGCCAGCCGCTTCAATGGCCTTGGGGTTCAGAAAGTGCGTCATGCCGAACTTGCGGGCCATGGCTTCGCGCTCGGGGTTCAGGTCCACGCCGATGATCTTGTCGGCCCCGACCATTTTGGCGCCCTGAATCACATTCAGGCCAATGCCGCCCAGGCCAAACACCACGACGTTGGCCCCGGCTTCCACCTTGGCGGTGAAGATCACCGCACCGATGCCGGTGGTCACACCGCAGCCGATGTAGCAGACCTTGTCAAACGGCGCGTCTTCGCGGATTTTGGCCAGCGAGATTTCAGGCGCTACCGTGTAGTTGCTGAAGGTGGATGTGCCCATGTAGTGAAAAATCGGCTTGCCGTCCAGGCTGAAGCGGCTGGTCGCGTCGGGCATCAGGCCCTTGCCCTGGGTGCCGCGGATCAGCTGGCACAAATTGGTTTTGCGCGACAGGCAAAACTTGCACTGGCGGCATTCCGGGGTGTACAGCGGGATGACGTGGTCGCCTTTTCTCAAAGTGGTCACGCCGGGGCCCACGTCCACCACGATGCCCGCGCCTTCGTGGCCCAGGATGGCCGGAAAAATGCCTTCCGGGTCTGCGCCGCTGAGGGTGTAGTAGTCGGTGTGGCAGATGCCGCTGGCCTTGATTTCGACCAGCACTTCACCGAACTTCGGGCCTTCCAGGTCCACGGTTTCAATGGTCAGGGGTTCGCCGGATTTCCAGGCGACAGCAGCTTTGGTTTTCATGGGGGGGAGACCTGTTGGGGGAGGAAAAGTTGGGGGGAACGATCAATCGGCACTATACAAGCAGCGTTTGCGCGTGGGTCCCCATGGTGCAGTCCGCCGCAGTTGGCAGTGCTTCATTTTGAGAAAACTTCTTTAAAACCGGGTTTCAAGGCCTTTGGAGGCCTTTGGAGACACGTTCACAGGTTCAAACAGCATGTTTTGAAGCCAAATCGGCCAACTGCCAAGGTCTTGATTGCCTGTAGCGCTATAAAAATGATAGTAATCGGGCTGCTTGCGCTGGCTGCCGGGCGGACGAAAAAAAGCCGGAGCAAGTCCGGCTTCATGCAGTGCAGCAGCGTGTGATTTACACGTTGAAGAAGTTCTTCAACTTGTCGGTCCAGCTGTCTTCACTGGGGGAGTGTTTACCGCCGCCTTTTTTCAGCGACTCGTCAAACTCCTTGAGCAGCTTGCGCTGGTGCTCGGTCAGCTTGACCGGTGTTTCCACCGTGATGTGGCAGTACAAATCACCCGGGTAGCTGCTGCGCACGCCCTTGATGCCCTTGCCGCGCAGGCGGAACTGCTTGGCCGCCTGGGTGCCCTCGGGGATGTCGATGGCCGCTTTTCCAGCCAGCGTGGGCACTTCGATTTCACCGCCCAGCGCGGCCGTGGTGAAGCTGATCGGCACGGCGCAGTGCAGGTCGTCGCCGTCGCGCTCGAAGATCTCGTGCTTTTTCACGCGAATTTCGATGTACAGATCGCCCGGTGGCCCGCCGTTGGTGCCTGGCTCGCCGTTGCCGGTGGAGCGGATGCGCATGCCGTCGTCAATGCCCGCCGGGATTTTGACTTCCAGCGTTTTGTTGGTTTTGGTCTTGCCCACGCCGTGGCAGGCCACGCAGGGGTCCGGGATCAGCTTGCCGGTGCCCTTGCACTGCGGGCAGGTTTGCTGCACCGAAAAGAAGCCCTGGCGCATCTGCACCACACCGTGGCCGTGGCAGGTGGTGCAGGTGGCCACCTTGGTGCCGGGTTTGGCGCCGCTGCCCTTGCAGGTGCCGCAGTCGTCCCAGCTGGGCACGCGGATCTGCGCTTCCTTGCCGCTGGCAGCTTCTTCCAGGGTGACTTCCATGGCGTAGCTCAGGTCGCCGCCACGGAACACCTGCCGCCCGCCTTGCTGACGCCCGCCGCGCTGGCCGTTAAACACGTCGCCAAAAATGTCGCCAAACGCCTCGGCAAAACCGCCGAACCCTTCAGCGCCACCGCCACCGCCCCGGTTGGGGTCCACACCAGCGTGGCCGTACTGGTCATAAGCGGCGCGTTTTTGCTCGTCCGAAAGCATCTCGTAGGCCTCTTTGGCCTCCTTGAATTTTTCTTCGGCAGCCTTGGCCGAATCGCCCTGGTTGCGGTCTGGGTGGTGCTTCATCGCCAGCTTGCGATAAGCCTTCTTGATGTCTTCGTCGCTGGCGTTTTTGGGAACACCGAGCGTGTCGTAATAGTCTTTTTTAGCCATGGATTTAATGCGTTGTGGGTGTGTGAAGCGCGGGCAGTCCGCAAACAGCGAAGCGGAACCCGGGTTTCAAGCCTGGATTCCGCTTCATGTCAGCCCTGTGAAGGGTCAGGCCCTGACCCGACTCAGGCCTTTTTCACTTCCTTGACCTCAGCGTCCACCACGTTGTCGTCGGCCGCTGGTTTGGCTTGCTGTGCATCACCGCCGCCGCCTGCGGCAGCACCGGCACCGGCTGCTTTGGACGCTTCCATGTCGGCGTACATCTTCTCGCCCAGCTTTTGGCTGGCTTCCATCAGGGCGGCGTTTTTGGCATCAATGGCGTCTTTGTCTTCGCCTTTGAGTGCTTCTTCCATGTCCTTGATGGCGGTTTCGATCTTTTCCTTCTCGCCCGCGTCGAGCTTGTCACCGTACTCAACGAGTGATTTTTTCACGCTGTGCACCATGGCTTCAGCGTTGTTCTTGGCCGTGACGAACTCGACCTTTTTCTTGTCGTCTTCGGCGTTCAGCTCGGCGTCTTTCACCATCTGCTGGATTTCAGCTTCGGACAAACCGGAGTTGGCCTTGATGGTGATCTTGTTTTCCTTGCCGGTGCCTTTGTCTTTGGCGCCGACGTGCAGGATGCCGTTGGCGTCGATGTCGAACGACACTTCAATTTGCGGCGTGCCGCGCGCTGCGGGTGGAATGCCTTCGAGGTTGAACTCACCCAGGCCTTTGTTGCCCGAGGCGATTTCACGCTCACCCTGGAACACCTTGATCGTCACGGCCGGCTGGTTGTCTTCAGCGGTCGAGAAGGTCTGTGCAAACTTCGTCGGGATGGTCGTGTTTTTCTTGATCATCTTGGTCATCACGCCGCCCATGGTCTCAATGCCCAGGGACAAAGGCGTCACGTCCAGAAGCAGCACGTCGGTGCGGTCGCCTGACAAGACCTGGCCCTGAATCGCAGCGCCCACGGCCACGGCTTCGTCCGGGTTCACGTCCTTGCGCGGCTCCTTGCCGAAGAACTCTTTGACCTTTTCCTGCACCTTGGGCATGCGGGTCATGCCGCCAACCAGAATCACGTCATGGATGTCGCCCACGCTAACGCCCGCGTCCTTGATGGCCACGCGGCAAGGGGCAATCGTGCGCTCGATCAACTCTTCCACCAGCTGCTCCAGCTTGGTGCGGGTCATCTTGATGTTCAGGTGTTTCGGGCCTGACGCATCGGCGGTGATGTAGGGCAGGTTGATGTCGGTCTGCGCGCTGTTGGACAGCTCGATCTTGGCTTTTTCAGCGGCTTCTTTCAGACGCTGCAGGGCCAGCACGTCCTTGGACAGGTCAACGCCTTGTTCTTTCTTGAACTCGGTGACGATGAAGTCAATGATGCGCTGGTCGAAGTCTTCGCCGCCCAGGAAGGTGTCTCCGTTGGTGGACAGCACTTCAAACTGCTTTTCACCGTCAACGTCCGCGATCTCGATGATGGACACGTCGAACGTGCCGCCACCCAGGTCATACACGGCGATCTTGCGGTCGCCCTTTTCCTGCTTGTCCATGCCGAAGGCCAGCGCCGCAGCGGTGGGCTCGTTGATGATGCGTTTGACTTCCAGGCCCGCGATGCGGCCGGCGTCTTTGGTGGCCTGGCGCTGGGCGTCGTTGAAGTACGCTGGCACGGTGATGACGGCTTCCGTCACGGGCTCGCCCAGGTAGTCTTCAGCGGTCTTTTTCATCTTGCGCAGGATGTCGGCGGACACTTGCTGGGCCGACATTTTTTTGCCGCGCACTTCCACCCAGGCGTCACCGTTGTCGGCAGCCACGATGGCGTAAGGCATCAGGTTGATGTCTTTTTGAACTTCTTTTTCAGCGAACTTGCGGCCGATCAGACGCTTGACGGCGTACAGCGTGTTTTTGGGGTTGGTCACGGCCTGGCGTTTGGCCGAGGCACCGACCAGCACTTCACCGTCTTCCTGGTAAGCAACGATGGACGGCGTGGTGCGGGCACCTTCCGAGTTCTCGATGACGCGGGGCACATTGCCCTCCATGACGGACACGCAGCTGTTGGTGGTGCCCAAGTCGATGCCAATAATTCTTCCCATGGTGTTCTCCGTTGATTCAAAAAGTTAGAGTTGGATGAATGTCACATGTGCGCCGTGCTGCGCTTTTCAAGCGCTGGCCGGCCGACAAAACTATTTAGGCGCGGCCACCGTGACCAGCGCCGGGCGCAACACACGCTCGGCAATCAGGTAGCCTTTTTGCAGCACGCTGACCACCGTGTTGGCGTCTTGTTCGCTCGGCACCATGCTGATGGCCTGGTGCTGGTGCGGGTCAAACTTGGTGCTGGCGGGTGGGTTGATCTCAATGACCTTGTTGCGCTGCAGGGCGCTTTTGAGCTGGTTCAGGGTGGCCAGTGCGCCTTCCTTGATCTGCTCGGGCGTGGCGTCCTTGATGGCCAAGCCAGCTTCCAGGCTGTCAGCCACCGGCAGCAGGCTTTCGGCAAAACTTTCCAAGGCAAACTTGCGCGCCTTGCTGATTTCGTCGTCGGCACGGCGGCGGGCGTTTTCAGCCTCGGCCTTGGCGCGCAGGTAGCTGTCAGCAAGCTCGGTGTTCTTGGCTTGCAGCGTGGCGACTTCGGCTTGCGCGGCGGCCAGGTCGTTCAGGGCGTCAAACTCGTTGGCGGCCTGGGCGGCTTCCAGCTCTTCCGGGCTGGGCGCGCCAGTCAGGGGGGCGGTGTTTTGGGGGTGTGAAGATGAGGTGTTTTCAGACATGCTGGACAACAGGGTTAGCTGATAAGCATCCCAGCTTGGGCTGTGAAAGCCCTTTTCAAGACAGGGAATTAAAGTTTGTTGCACGGCAAGGCCTAAAGCCATGCCAGTGCAACAGGCGTAAAAAAGCGGACTGAGCAGTCCGCTTTCGGGGGGGGCGCAAGGCGCTGGAGGGATCAGGCGGAGGCGCTGGCAGCCGCTTTGGCCTGGCTGGCCACCCACTTGCCGGCGAAGGCCTGCAAGTCACTGAGGCGCTTGAGCAGGTCTGTGCCGGAGAGCGTCACGGTGTAGCCGTCGGAGCCGTGCGTCAGCAGGCCAGCGGCGCGCAGTTCCTTGACGCGTGTGTTGAGCGTGTTGGGGGTGATGTTGCCCACGCTGTCTTGCAACAGGCGAAAGGTTTGCGGGTGGCCGTCGCGCAGAGCCCACAACACGCGCATGGCATAGCGGGACTCCAGCAGTTCCAGCAACTGGTTCACGGCTGCATTTTCTTTGGTACTCATTCGGTCGTCTCCTGATCACAGTTAAGTCACAGATTTGTGACGGCGCACGGTTGGCGAAATCTTGCCGACGAATATAACGCAAAAATCAGAAGTGCTACGAGTTTTATAGCTACCCACGCATGCTGTGTTTGGACTGGCGCCCTAAAAGATACGGAAATCAGGGGCGCTGCCAGCGGTTCAGCCAGCGTGCACGGCGGGGTAGGCGTTGGCCTGCATCAGGTGGTGACTGCGTTACCTGCGGGGTACGAGGCGGGTAGTTGTCGTACAACCTGCCGTGGTGCTGTGTGGCAAATCAGCTGGGGGAGCCGGGTGCTGCATCGGCGGACAGCGGTTGCATGGTGTGCGCGTTGCTGCCCCGGCGCAGCCGTTCCCGGCTGTTCGACAGGTGGGTGCGCATGGCCGCGCGGGCGGCTTCGGGGTCCTGGTTGCGGATGGCGGTGTAGATGCTTTCGTGCTCGGCGTTGACGCGGTGCAGGTAGTTAAGCCGCCCCTCGGGTGCGCTGTGGGCGGTGTTCACGCGGGTGCGCGGAATGATCATGGTGCCCAGGTAGGTCATCAGGTCGGCGAAGTGCCGGTTGCCGGTGGAGCGGGCCACTTCCATGTGGAACTTGAAGTCAGGCGGCACCGCGTCAGAGTCCAGGCTGATGGCGTCATGAAACGCTTTCAGCGCGTCTTCCATGGCCTGCAGGTTCTCGGCCGTGCGGCGCTGGGCGGCCAGGCCGGCGGCCTCGGTTTCCAGGCTGATGCGCAGCTCCAGCACCGAGATCACGTCGGCCACGGTGGCGAAGTCTTCGGCCTGGATCTTGAAGTTGCCCGCTTGCTGCGGAGGCAGCACAAAGGTGCCGATGCCGTGGCGGGTTTCGACCAGCCCGGAGGCCTGCAGGCGCGACAGCGACTCCCGGATCACGGTGCGGCTCACGTCAAAACGCAGCATGATTTCGGCCTCGGTCGGCAGCTTGTCGCCCGGCTGCAGTTCCCCCTGGCGAATGATGTTGGCCAGGTTGTCGACGATCTCGCTGACCAGCCCCTTGGGCCGTCGGGCGCGCGGCGATGTCTCTTGATGCGCAGGCAGGGAAAGCCCCTGAGACGTGCCAGGGGAGGGGCTAGGGGTTTTCCTTGAGAGCATTAAAAAATCGTTGACAAGTTAATTGGGGGGCGAAGAGAATCTTAAGTCATCAGACAACCTACAACCAGATGGTTGAAAGTTGACTTTAGCAAACTTCAAACAATTGTCCAGCCTTTACCAGGGCATCCGACACCGACACGCCAAATGATCATCAAAGTTCACGAAAAATTGTTACTCACCGGTGCAGCGGGCGGCCTGGGCAAAGCCCTGCGCCAGCGGCTGAAGGCCAACTGCGCGGTGCTGCGCCTGTCTGATGTGCAGGCCTTCGGCGACGCAGGCCCGGACGAAGAAATCGTGCTGGCCGACCTGGCCGACGCCGCTGCCGTGCACCGCATGGTCGAAGGCGTGGACGCCATCATTCACCTGGGCGGCGTGTCGGTGGAAGGCCCGTTCGGCCCCATCCTGCAGGCCAACATCCTGGGGGCCTTCAATCTGTATGAGGCAGCCCGACTGCACGGCGTCAAGCGCGTGGTGTTTGCCAGTTCCAACCACGTCACCGGGTTTTACCGCCAGGACCAGACCATCACCGCCGACCATCCGCCGCGCCCCGATGGCCTGTACGGCCTGAGCAAGGCCTTTGGCGAAGACCTGGCGCGTCTGTACTTTGACCGCTACGGCATTGAGACCGCCTGCGTGCGCATCGGCTCTTCCTTCCCTGAGCCCAAAGACCGCCGCATGCTGGCGACCTGGCTGAGTTTTGACGACCTGCACCGCTTGATCACCGCCTGCCTGACCACCCCGATCCTCGGGCACAGCATCGTGTTTGGCATGTCTGACAACGCCGTGACCTGGTGGGACAACAGCCGCGCCCGCCACATTGGCTACGTGCCGCAAGACAGCTCGGACACCTTTCGCGAGGCGGTCTACGCCCGCACCACCACCCCTGACGCGACCGACCCGGTGGCGCAGTACCAGGGCGGCGGTTTTGTGGTCGCCGGGCCTTTCGGCTTCTGACGGCTGGTGCACATCATGAGTGAAATCCATGTCGAACTGGTGCTGGACGCCCGCAACGGCACGGGCGAAAGCCCGGTCTGGCGGGCCGATGAGCAGGCCTTGTACTGGGTGGACATTCCCGCTAAACAGCTGTGCCGCTGGTCGGCTAGCACAGGGCTGACGCAGCAATGGTCAGCCCCTGAAATGCTCGCCTGCATCGCCCCGCTGGGCACGACAGGCCGCTGGGTGGCAGGTGCTGAAAGCGGGGTGTTCGGTTTGAGCCTGCACGCCAGTGGCGAGCTGACCTTCGAGCGCCTGGCCGAGGTGCAGCACGCCGCCCCAGGCATGCGCTTCAATGACGGCCGTTGTGACCGCCAGGGGCGTTTCTTGGCGGGAACGATGGTGATGAACATGGCTGCTGGCCTAGGTGTTGGTTGCATCTACCGCTATGAAAAAAGGAGCGATATGGCGGTCGGCCAGTTGACGCAACTGGCGGGCGGCTTCATCACCCCCAACGGCATGGCCTTCAGCCCGGACGGCACCACGATGTACCTGTCGGACTCCCACCCTTCGGTGCAGCAGGTCTGGGCCTATGACTACGACACCGCCACCGGCACGCCAAGCAACCGCCGCTTGTTCGTCGACATGCGGCCGCTGCCTGGCCGCCCGGACGGCGCGGCGGTGGACGCCGAAGGCTGTTACTGGATTTGCGGCAATGACGCGGGGCTGGTGCACCGCTTCACGCCGCAGGGGCGCCTGGACCGTTCCCTGCCCGTGCCCGTTAAAAAACCAGCCATGTGCGCCTTTGGTGGCGCCGGGCTGGACACCCTGTTCGTGACGTCGATCCGCCCCGAAGGGGTCGACCTCTCAGACCAGCCGCTGGCCGGTGGTGTGTTCGCGTTGCGCCCCGGCGTGCGCGGCCTGCCAGAGCCCGTGTGCCTGAACTAAAAAAAGCTTGATTCAAAGTTTGATTCGCCCCATTCACCGACTATCCACCAACCCCTAGAGGAAGACATGAAAATCAAAAAGACACTGCTCGCCCTGGCCAGCATGCTGGTCCTGGCCCCATTGAGCGGCCTGGCCACCGAGTTCCGCTCGTCCGACATCCACCCGGATGGCTACCCCACGGTCGAGGCTGTCAAGTTCATGGGGGAGCGCCTGAAGGTGCTGACCAACGGCAAGCACAGCATCAAGGTGTTCAATAACAGCGCCCTGGGCAATGAAAAAGACACCATCGAGCAGACCAAGATTGGTGCGCTGGCCATGACCCGCGTCAACATCGCCCCGATGAACAACATCTGCGCCGAAACCCAGGTGCCGACCATGCCGTTCCTGTTCCGCTCAACGGAACACATGCGCAAGGTGCTGGACGGCGCCATCGGCGAGGAAATCATGGCGTCCTGCGCGCCACAGGGCTTCATCGGCCTGGCCTACTACGACAGCGGTGCCCGCTCGCTCTACACCGCCAAAAAGCCGGTCCGCACCCTGGCCGACGCCAAGGGCATGAAGATCCGTGTGCAGCAGTCCGACCTGTGGGTGTCGCTGCTTGAAGCCATGGGTGCCAACGCCACACCAATGCCTTTCGGTGAGGTCTACACCGCCATGAAAACCGGCCTGGTGGACGGCGCGGAGAACAACTACCCGTCGTACGAAAGCTCACGCCACTTTGAAGTGGCCAAGTACTACTCAATCACCGAGCACTCGCTGGCCCCTGAAATGCTGCTGTTTTCCAAGCGCACCTGGGACACGCTGACCCCGGAAGACCAAAAAGCCATTCGCCAGGCGGCCAAAGAGTCGGTGCCCTACATGCGCAAGCTGTGGGACGAGCGCGAACTGAAGTCCCGCGCCATTGCGCAGGCCGGCGGCGCGCAGTTCATTGAAGTGGACAAGGCTTCGTTCCAGAACGCCATGAAACCCGTGTACGACAAGTTCATCGTCGATGCCAAGCTCAAAGCGCTGGTCAAGCGCATCCAGGACACCAAGTAAACACGCGCTTGTTGCTGTAGTACTTATTGGCCGGGCCGCCTGCGCATCTGCGTGGTCAGCCCGGCCCCCTTTTTTTTCAATTCCGGGGTGCTTTCCCGGCTTCATTTATGTACACAACTATTTGCCGCAAGCTGGCCAGAACCTGCATGTGGCTGGGCATCATCGGGCTGGTCGCCGTGATCGGTGCGGTCAGCTGGCAGATCTTCGGCCGCTATGTGCTGAACAACACCCCCACCTGGGCGGAAAGCCTGGCGCTGCTGCTGGTGCTGTACGTCACCATGCTGGGCGTGGCCGTGGGCGTGCGTGACGCCGGCCACATCGGCCTGGAGTCCCTGCTGGTGCTGGCCCCTGACTGGCTGCGTCTGAAGATGGAATACCTGATCCACGCGCTGGTGCTGGTGTTCGGGGCCGCCATGGCCTGGAACTGCGCCTTTCTGGCCATGTCGGTGTGGGGTTACCGCTTGCCCACCCTGTGGATTTCCGAAGGCTGGAAATACGTGCCGGCCGCTGTGTGCGGCGTTCTCATCGTCCTGTTCTCCATTGAACACATCATTGCGTTGGCCCAAGGCCGCGAAGTCGAGCCCGCCTGGGGCTGAACCGCTCACGCCAGAAATTAAGCACACCATGACCATTCCACTCCTGATTCTTTGTATTTCGTTCTCTGCGCTGTTGGTGCTGGGCGTGCCGGTGGCGTTTGCCATTGGCCTGTCGGCCCTGGCCACGCTGGCCTATGAAGGCCTTCCGCTGGCAGTCGGTTTTCAGCAGATGACCTCGGGCATGAGCATCTTCTCCTTCCTGGCGATTCCGTTTTTCATCTTTGCCGGTGAGTTGATGCTCTACGGTGGCATTGCCGACCGCATCGTCAACCTGGCGCGCAACCTGGTCGGCCATGTGCGCGGCGGTCTGGGCATGTCCAATGTGGTGGCGTGCACGCTGTTTGGCGGCGTGTCTGGCTCCCCAGTGGCTGACGTGTCGGCCATGGGCGCGGTGATGATCCCGATGATGAAAAAAGAGGGCTACCACACCGACTACGCCGTCAACGTGACAACGCACGCCGCGCTGGTCGGGGCGCTGATGCCCACCAGCCACAACCTGATCATTTACTCACTGGCCGCTGGTGGCAAGGTGTCGATTGCCGCGCTGATTCTGGCTGCACTGGTGCCTGCCGCCATTCTGACGATCTCCAATCTGGCGGCCGCCTACCTGGTGGCGGTCAAGCGCGGCTACCCTGCGGGCAGCTTTCCGGGCTGGGCGATCGTGGGTCAGTCGTTGGCCGCTGCCTTGCCAGGGCTGATGATTGTGGTGCTGATCCTGGGCGGCATTTTGTCGGGTGTGTTCACCGCGACCGAATCGGCCGCCGTCGCGGTGCTGTACGCGCTGGGCTTGACGATTTTTGTCTACCGTACGCTGCGGTGGGAACACTTCATCAAGGCCGCCAGCAAGGCCGTGAAAACCACTGGTGTCATCTTGTTGCTGATCGGTATTTCCAGCACCTTTGGCTACCTCATCAGCCTGTACGGCGTGGCCCAGCTGACGGGTGAAATGCTCTCGCAGATCACCAGCACCCCGTGGATCATCTTTTTGTTGATCAACATCATCCTGTTCGTGCTGGGCACCTTCCTGGACATGGCCGCGACGATCTTGCTGTGCACCCCGATCTTCTTGCCGATCGCCCAGCACTACGGCATGAGCTCGGTGCAGTTCGGTGTGGTGATGATCATCAACTGCGCGCTGGGCCTGAACACCCCGCCGGTGGGCACCACCCAGTTTGTCGGCTGTGCGATTGGCGGTATTTCGGTCGGGGCGGTGATGAAAACCATCTGGCCGTTTTATGGCGCGCTGATTTTTGCACTGGCGCTGGTCACCTTTGTGCCCGCGTTTTCCATGTGGCTGCCCAGCATGTTCATGACGGTCGGCCAATAAGCCTGCTCAACCCAAAGAACCCCCATGACCCCTTACCAATCCTTTCCCAACAGCTTCAAGCGTGACCTGCTCGCGGGCAAGCGGCTGATCGGTTGCTGGTCGTCCCTGGCCAATGCGATCACCACCGAGGTGCTGGGCGTGGCCGGGTTTGACTGGATTTTGCTGGACGGCGAACACTCCCCCAACGACGTGAACACCTTCATCCCGCAGCTGATGGCCCTGAAAGACAGCCCCAGTGCGCCCGTGGTGCGGCCCACCAGCAACAACGCGGTCGAGATGAAACGCCTGCTGGACGCCGGGTTCTACAACTTCCTGGTGCCCTTTGTTGAAAGCGCCGACGAGGCTAGAGCCGCCGTGGCCGCCACACGCTACCCGCCGCAGGGCATTCGCGGCGTGTCGGTGTCGCAGCGCGGCAACCGCTACGGCACCGTGCCCAACTACTTCCAGGGCGTGAACGAGCAGGTGTGTGTGATGGTGCAGATCGAAAGCAACGCCGGGGTAGCTGCTGCCCGGGCGATTGCCGAGGTGGACGGCGTGGACTGCGTGTTTGTCGGCCCCTCCGACCTGGCCGCTGGCATGGGGCACCTGGGCAACGCCAGTCACCCCGACGTGCAGCAAGCCATTGCCGCCGTGTTTGAAGACGCCAAAGCCTGCGGCAAACCCGTCGGCATTCTGGCCCCGGTCGAGGCGGACGCCCGCCGCTACATGGCCATGGGCGCGACGTTTGTGGCCGTGGGCAGTGACCTGGGGCTGTTCCGCTCTGCCACACAAGCCCTGCGTGACCGCTACGCCAACTGATTTTTTTGAAGCTTTTTTTTGACGGAGATTTTCAATGAGCAAGCTTGGTTTTATTGGCCTGGGCATCATGGGCGCGCCAATGGCCGCCCACCTGATCAACGCCGGCCATGAGGTGTTTTTGACCACCCGCCGCACCGTGCCTGCCGCCTTGTTGACCGGTGCGGCCAGCGCCTGCAGCAGCGCCCGTGAAGTGGCCGAAAAGGCCGACATCATCTTCATGATGCTGCCCGACACCCCCGACGTGGCCGCCGTGCTGTTTGGCGACAACGGCGTGGCCGCAGGCCTGTCAAACAGAGAGAAGGGCAAAACCGTGGTGGACATGAGCTCGATCTCCCCCATGGACACCAAAGCCTTCGCCCAGAAAATCAACGCCCTGGGCTGCGACTACCTGGACGCGCCCGTGTCCGGCGGTGAAGTTGGCGCCAAGGCCGCCAGCCTGACCATCATGGTCGGCGGGCCCGAGGCCACGTTTGACAAAGTGCGCCCCCTGTTCGAGCTGATGGGCAAAAACATCACCCTGGTCGGCGGCAACGGCGACGGCCAGACCTGCAAGGTGGCCAACCAGATCATCGTGGCGCTGAACATCGCCGCCGTGGGCGAAGCCCTGCTGTTCGCCAGCAAGGCCGGTGCCGACCCCGCCAAGGTACGCCAGGCGCTGATGGGCGGGTTTGCCGCCTCCCGCATTCTGGAAGTTCACGGCGAACGCATGATCAAGCGCACCTTCGCCCCCGGCTTTCGCATCGCCCTGCACCAGAAGGACTTGAACCTGGCGCTCAGTGGTGCCAAGCAGCTGGGCGTGGCCCTGCCGCAAACCGCCGGTGCCGCGCAGCTGATGCAAGCCTGCAGCGCCAACGGCATGCAGGACCTGGACCATTCCGCGTTGGTGCGCGCCCTGGAACTGATGGCGCACCACGACGTCGCGTGATTTTTTCGGCCCCGGGCCCGTCCCGGCGGCTTTTTGAACCGCAGCCAGACAAGCAACAAGCAACAGACAAGGAGACAACGATGTCTATCAATCGACGTGAACTGATGGGGGCCTGCCTGGCCGTGGGCGTGGGTGCAAGCAGCGCGCAGGCCTTTGCCCAAACCGCCTGGCCGTCCAAGCCCATCCGGCTGGTGGTGCCCTACCCACCGGGGGGCTCCTCGGACATCATCGCCCGCGCCATCGCCCAGCCGCTGTCTGAGGCCTTGAAACAAGCTGTCATCGTGGACAACAAGGCCGGGGCCAACGGTAACCTGGGTGCTGATCTGGTGGCCAAGTCCAACCCGGACGGCTACACCCTCCTGCTGTGCGACACCGGCGCGCTGGCCATCAGCCCGTCGGTCTACACCAAACTGGGCTTTGACCCCAGCAAGGACCTGCGCGGCGTGACCATGCTGGCCTATTCCCCGCACCTGCTGGTGGTGCACCCCTCGGTGCAGGCCAGCAACCTGAAGGAGCTGGTAGCCCTGTCCAAACGCACAGAACTCAACTTTGCCGTGACCGCCATGGGCAGCGCCCCGCACCTGGCCGGTGTGGCGGTGGAGCGTGCCAGCACTGCCAAGTGGCAGTACATCCCCTACAAAGGCGGCGCGCAGGCCGTCAGCGACACCATTTCAGGTCAAACCCAGATCCTGATGAACGGCATGCTGGCCACCTTGCCGCATGTGCAAAGCGGCAAGCTCAAGGTGCTGGGCGTGTCCAAAAGCACCCGCATGCCCCTGATTGGCAATGTACCCACACTGGCCGAACAGGGCTTGACCAACTTCGAGTCTGGCACCTGGCAGGGCCTGCTGGTGGCCAACGGCACCCCCGCCGCCATCGTCAACCGCCTCAATTCAGAGCTGATCAAAATCATCCGCAGCCCGGACATCCGCGCCAAGCTGGCCGGGCAGGGCGCCGAAGTGGTGACCATGACGTCCACCCAGCAAGACGAGTTTTTCAACCGCGAACGCACCCGCTGGGCCAAGGTGGTGAACGAGGCGAACATCAAGCTCGATTGAGCAGTACCCCCGCAAGGGGGCTGAATGCTCTTTATTTGATAGCTGTCAAAGCAATGATTGCCTAGGCTGGCGGGCAGTTCGGCATAAAAACTCCGCCTGAGCAGCCCCGCCACGGGCTTTTCGGTTGGTTGTGAGGCTATTTAGGCCCCGAAAGTGCCGACTGCCTACGCTTTGATTGCCTGGTCAGCTATCAAAACAGGAGTAGCCTGCGCGGCCCCCAGTCAATCCAGCGCAGCGCCCGCTTTTTTGATGACCGCCGCAAAGCGTGTGGACTCGGCCTGGATGTACTGGGTGAACTGGTCGCGGCTCAAGGGGAAGGGCTCGTAGGCGAACGAGGCAAACTTTTCCCGTACATCCGGTTCGGCCAGCGCTTTTTCAATGTCTTGCTGGATCTTGTCCGTCACGGCTTTGGGCAGGCCCTTGGGCGCGGCAATCGCCGTCCAGCCGCTGACTTCAAAACCAGCCGGGCCGCCGGACTCACCCACGGTGGGCACGTTGGGGAAGTTGGCCAGGCGTTTGGGCCCGGCAATGGCCACGTAGCGCACTTTGCCTGCGCGCTGCATGGCCCCGGCGGTGGCGTTGGTGCCCAGCGCAAACGACAGCTCACCGTTGGCCACGCCGGTATAAAGCATGGTGGTTTCCTTGTAGATCACGTGCTGCATGTCGGTGCCCGTGACGGTGGTGAACAGCGCCGAGCCCAGATGCACCGGGTTGCCCACGGACCACGAGCCATAGTTCAGCTTGCCCGGGTTGGCCTTGGCGTCCGTGATGATGTCGCCCACGGTTTTGTACTTGCTGTCGGTCGCGACCGAGAAGAAAAAGAAGGTTTTGAACAGCGGCAGCAGCGGCTCGAAATCTCTTGCCGCGTCATACGGCAGCTTTTTGAACAGGTGCGGGTAGGCCGACAGGTGCACGTTGTCCAGCTGGATCAAATCGTGCCCGTCGGTCGCGCCGCGTTTGAACGCGTCGATGGCGATGAAGCCGTTGCCGCCCGGGCGGTTCTCAATCACCACCGGCTTGCCCCAGGTGCGCGACAACTTGTCCGCCACCAGGCGCAGCACGCCTTCAGGCCCGCTGCCCACCGGGAACGGCGTGATGATGCGAACCGGTTTGGTCGGGAAGTCTTGCGCGCCGGCCTGGCCACTGGCCAGCAGCCCCAAAAATGCCAGGGCCACAGCGGCCTGGAGGTGATGTTTCATGCGAGTCTCCGAAAATTTTTGAACCCAGTGCCATGCGTGGCACGGACCGCATTTTAGTGAATCTGCTTATGCGGGATAAGCAATGCGCGGCACTAGCAGCTATCGTGGTTTGACATAGCTGGCCCCCGGTTATTGCTGAACGTAGAGTCAGCAGGCCAAAAAAAAGCCAGGGCTCTAAAAAGAGCACTGGCCGTTGCCGCAAGGCGTGAATGCACTACCGCATTACAGCGTGTCGATGAAGCTGCGCAGCTTGTCCGAACGCGAAGGGTGCTTGAGCTTGCGCAGCGCCTTGGCTTCGATCTGGCGAATCCGCTCGCGGGTCACGTCGAACTGCTTGCCGACTTCTTCCAGCGTGTGGTCGGTGGACATTTCAATGCCGAAGCGCATGCGCAGCACCTTGGCTTCACGCGGGGTCAGGCTGTCCAGAATGTCCTTGACCACGTCGCGCAGGCCGGCCTGCATGGCCGCTTCCAGCGGGGCGGTGTTGGCGCCGTCCTCGATGAAGTCACCC
>JBJXEI010000276.1:0-3231 GCA_046154065.1 Polaromonas sp.
GGCTCGCCCACGCCGCCCCAGAAGCCCCCCGACGGCATGATGATGGTCTCGACCTTGGGCATCTCGGCCATCTTCACCACCTGGTAGCTGTTGAAGTTTTCCTGCTCCATGCGGCCGTCTTTCACCGTGCATTCACCGTACAGCGCCGCGCTCAGGCCGTAGGCAAATGAGCCTTCGACCTGCGCCTCAATTTGCTGCGGGTTCACGGCGTGGCCGGAGTCGGTGGCCGCCACGATGCGGTGAACCTTGACGGTGCCGTCATCCGCCACAGACACCTCGGCGCAGGCGGCCACGTAGCTGCCAAACCCCATGGTTTGCGCCAGCCCGCGGAAGACTTTCTGGCCATTCACATCAGCGGCCGGTGTGCCCCAGCCGCCTTTTTCAGCGGCGGCGTTCAGCACTGCCAGGTGTTTGGGGTGCTTGGTCATCAGCTTGCGGCGCAGCGCCAGCGGGTCCTGCTTGGTCGCCACTGCAATCTCGTCAATGAAGGATTCCAGGTAAATCGCGTTCTGGTTCAGGTTCACGCCGCGCCAGAAGCCTGCCGGCACATGCGGGTTGCGCATGGCGTGGTCAATCAGCAGGTTGGGAAAGCTGTAGCCAATCGGTGCTTCCGGGCCGCCCGGGTTCAGGCCCTGGAACACCACCGGGTCTTTGCCGTTGACGATGTTTTGCGGTGCCACGGTCGCCAGGATCGACTGGCCCGAAATGCGCATGTGCAGCCCGGTGATGTTGCCGTCAGCGTCCAGGCCAGCCGTCATCTTGCACTGGGTGATGGGGTGGTAGCGGCCGTGCAGCATGTCTTCTTCACGCGACCAGATCATCTTGATGGGCACACCCGGCATGTCCTTGGCAATGGCCACGGCCTAGCGCACGTAGTCGGTGGCACCGCGCCGGCCAAAGCCGCCGCCCAGGTGAACCTTGTACACATCGCACTGGCTGGGGGGCAAGCCAGCGGCTTCGGCGCAGGCGGCCAGGGCGGCTTCACCGTTTTGGGTGGGCGTCCAGACCTCGCAGCGCTCGGGCGTCCAGCGCGCCGTTGCGTTCATGGTCTCCATCGTCGCGTGGTTCTGGAAGGGGTAGGAGTACACCGCTTCGATCTTGCGGGCGGCGCTGGCAATGGCGGCGCGGGCGTCGCCGTTCTCGTTGCCGACCACGGCGTCTTTGGCGTCCAGGCCGGTTTTCAGGAAGGCGGCGATGGTTTCGCTGGACGCCTTTTCGTTGGGGCCGTTGTCCCAGACGATGGGCAGCGCGTCCAGCGCGGTTTTGGCACGCCACCAGGTGTCGGCCACCACGGCCACAGTGTTGTCACCGATGCGCACGACTTTTTTGACACCAGGGCGTTTTTCAATCGCCGCCGCGTCGAAACTCTTGAGCTTGCCGCCAAACACCGGGCATTCCTTGATGGCTGCGTTCAGCATGCCGGGCATTTTCAAGTCGCTGCCGTAGATCTGTTTACCGGTGGTTTTGTCCACCGTGTCCAGCCGGGCCAGGCGTTTGCCAGCCAGTTTCCAGTCCTTCGGGTCTTTCATCACCACCTCGGTCGGCGGGGTGATTTTTGCGGCGGCCACAGCCACCTTGCCGTAGGTGGTTTTGCGGCCGGTGGGGGTGTGGGTGATGACACTGCGGGCGGCCGTGCATTCGGCCACGGGCACCTTCCACTCGTTGGCGGCGGCTTGCAGCAGCATCATTTTGGCCGTGGCCCCGCCCTTGCGCATGTAGTCCTGGGAGCTGCGCACGCCCCGGCTGCCCCCGGTGCCAAAGTCACCCCAGACGCGGTTGCGCGCCAAGCTCTGGCCGGGTGTCGGGTACTCGGTGGTGACTTTGGCCCAGTTGCAGTCCAGCTCCTCGGCCACCAGCTGGGCCAGCCCGGTCAGCGTGCCCTGGCCCATTTCAGAGCGCGCAATGCGGATCACCACGGTGTCATCAGGCTTCACGACGACCCAGGCGTTGACTTCTTCAGCGCCCAGCTTGGTGCCGTCCTGCGCCAGCGCATGGCCTGCAAAGGGCACGTGAAAGGCAACCACCAGGCCGGCCGAGGCCGATGCGCCCAAAAATCCGCGGCGTGACACGCCGGCTGGTGTGTTCGGTGGTGTGTTCAGTGCGGCGCTCATGTCGTGCTCCCGTCGGTGTGCTGAATGGCCAGGGCCGCGCTTTTGGTGTTGCCACCCTGGGCAGCGGCCTTGATGGCGGCGCGCACCCGGTTGTAGGTGCCGCAGCGGCAGATGTTGGTGATGTTCTGTTCGATGTCCGCGTCGGTCGGGTTAGGCGTGGTTTTCAGCAGCGCAGCGGCGGCCATGATCATGCCGCTCTGGCAAAACCCGCATTGGGGCACGTCCAGCGCCACCCAGGCTTTTTGCAGCACGCTTTGGCCCTGCGGTGACAGGCCCTCGATCGTCACGATTTTTTCAGCCGCACCCACGGTGGACACGGGCCGCACGCAGCTGCGCGTGGGCACCCCATCGATGTGCACCGTGCAGGCCCCGCACTGGGCCACACCGCAGCCGTATTTGGTGCCGGTCAGGCCCAGCTGTTCCCGTATCACCCACAGCAGCGGGGTGTCGTCCTCCGCTTCAAATGTGCGCGGCGCGCCGTTGACGTTCAGTGTGGCCATGTCGAAAACTCCTTGGGGGTGTGGTGTCAGCGTGGGGGTAACCTGCAGTGGATGCGCTTTGTTTTTTTAATTGGAGGTGTGACAAAGTTCACAAAAAATATCGTAGCGCGTTGGTGTTGCCCGCCGCAGGGCCCGCCCGATACCCGAGTGAAACGCTGCCCCAAGGCTTGCGGGTCACACCGGCCCGCTGTGGTGCAAACCCGCTGGCCGCCCCGGCAGTGGCACCGCAGAATGGTTGTTTTTCAGACGGAGACTTTCATGCCCCTTGCCCCCAGTCGTCAGTTGTCCCGCCGCTCCTTTAACCGCGTGCTGACCACCGGCGTGGCCAGCGGTGCCGCGCTGGTCTGTGCGCCGCTGTTTGCGCAGTCGGGCTGGCCGAACAAGCCGATCCGCATCATCGTGCCGTACACCCCGGGCGGCTTCACCGACCAAATGGCGCGCCTGGTGCAGGTCGGCCTGCAAAACCGGCTGCAGCAAACCGTGGTGATCGACAACAAACCCGGCGCCAACAGCATCATTGGCGTGGACATGCTGGCCAAGGCCCCAGCGGACGGCAGCACGTTTGCGGTGGTGATTGCCGCCTACTCGGCCAACACCACGCTGTACCCCAAGCTGCCCTA
>JBJXEI010000277.1:0-3518 GCA_046154065.1 Polaromonas sp.
AGCCAGAAGTGGACCATGCCGATACGGGATTGGAAGGCAGCCCTGAATCGTTTTACTATTCAGTTTGACGAGCGCATGCCGCGCGTCTAACTCAACCGCCGTTTACACAAAATTCGGGACACCCTCCGCCCAATCGCCCGATTTCACCCCAACCCGAAGGGCAGACAGCTTTGCGGGCGGTCTGCGGCGTTGCAGAACTTGCCAATAGCCAGCTATTGGCGGCGTCCTGCGCCTTGCAGCCCATCCCGCAAAGCTGCCTGCGCGACCCTCATAGATCGTGAACACGTTCTATCACCTGTGTCACCCGCGTCGCTATAGTTTGCCGATGACCTCATCTTCCCCCGCCGCCCGTCTGAAGTTGTCCGTGCTCGACCAGTCCGTGGCGGTGTCCGGCCGCACCCAGGCTGAGGCCATTGGCCACACGCTGCGGTTGGCCCAACATTGCGAAGCGCTGGGCTATCAACGCTTTTGGGTCAGTGAACATCACAGCCACCCGACGCTGGCGGGCTCCGCCCCCGAGGTGTTGATGGCCGCGATCGCTGCCACCACCCAGCGCATCCGCATCGGCAGCGCGGGGGTGATGCTGCCGCACTACTCAGCCCTGAAGGTGGCCGAGCAGTTCCGGGTGCTGGACGCGCTGGCTCCCGGCCGCATTGACCTGGGGGTGGGCCGGGCGCCGGGCTCGGACATGCGCACCGCGCAGCTGCTGAGTGCGGACCCGCGCCAGGCGGCCGAAAAATTCCCGTTGCAGGTGCGGGAGCTGCAGGCCTGGGTCACGGGGGTGGATTTGCCGCCGGGCCACCCCGGCCAGGGTGTCACGGCCAACCCGCAAGGGCCGACCAGCCCCGCGCTGTGGCTGCTGGGCAGCTCGGACTACGGCGCGCAGCTGGCCGCCCACTACGGCCTGCCGTATGCATTTGCCTGGTTCATCACGGACGGGCAGGGCGCTGAGCAGGCACTGGGCCTGTACCGCCAGCTGTACCGCCCCAGCCCGCGCCACCCGCTGCCGCAGCCCGTGCTGTGTGTGTGGGCCCTGGCAGCCGACACCGAGGCCGAGGCGTGGCACCACTTCAGCAGCCGTGAGCGCTGGAAGATCAACCGCAATACCGGCGCGCTGGGCCCGTTGCCTTCGCCTGAAGAAGTCGCGCAGCAGCCGAACACGCCGATGCAGCAAGCACAGTCAGACGCCATGCGCCGCACCGCGCTGGTGGGGACTGGCGCGCAGGTGGCAGCGCAGTTGCGGGCGCTGGCCGATACTTTGAATGTCGCCGAGATCAGTGTCATCACCTGGACGCACGACCCGGCCGCCGCCCGGCGCTCTTATGAGCTGCTGGCGCACGAATTGAACTGAACCCTTCACCGCTTTCAACGAAAAGAAAGAGACACCCATGAGCGCCACATTTTTCAACACCGCCATCGCCGGCAGCCTGCCCAAACCGGCCTGGCTGTCTGAGACCAACAAACTCTGGCCGCAGTGGAAGGCCGAAGGGGCCGAGCTGGCGCAGGCCAAGGCGGACGCCACGCTGCTGTGGATCAAGGCGCAGGAAGATGCCGGCCTGGACGTGATCGGCGACGGCGAGCAGTCACGCCAGCACTTCGTCCACGGCTTTCTGGAGCAGGTCGAAGGCATTGACTTTGAGCACAAGGTGAAGATGGGCATCCGCAACAACCGCTACGACGCGATGGTGCCGCAGGTGGTGTCCGCCCTCAAGCTCAAGGGCCGTGTGCATGAGGCGGAAGCGAAAATCCTGCGCGCCCACACCACCAAAAAGATCAAGTTCACGCTGCCCGGGCCGATGACGATTGTCGACACCGTGGCCGACCAGTTCTACGGCGACCGCATCAAAATGGCGATGGCCTTTGCCGACCTGCTGAACCAGGAAGCCCTGGCGCTGCAGGCCGATGGCGTGGACATCATCCAGTTCGACGAACCGGCCTTCAATGTCTACATGAAAGACGCCGCCGAGTGGGGCGTGCAGGCGCTGGAGCGCGCGGTGCGTGGGCTGACCTGCACCACGGCGGTTCACATCTGCTACGGCTACGGCATCAAGGCCAACAACGACTGGAAAGAAACCCTGGGCGACGAATGGCGGCAGTACGAAGAGGTGCTGCCGGCCCTGGCCAAAAGCAGCATCCAGCAGGTCAGCCTGGAGTGCTACCAGTCGCATGTGCCGCCGCACCTGATGGCATTGCTGGAAGGCAAGGACGTGATGGTAGGTGTGATTGACGTGGCCAGCGACGTGGTGGAGACGCCCGAGCAGATTGCCGACACCATCGGCCGGGCGCTGCAGTTTGTGCCCAAGGCGCATTTGATTCCCTGCACCAACTGCGGCATGGCCCCGATGGACCGGGGCATTGCGATGAAAAAGCTGGAAGCCTTGGCGCAAGGCGCAGCCCTGGCCCGCCAGCGTTACGGTAACGCCGCATGAAAAAATCGGCTCAACCCGCTTTGCAGGCGGCCAAAAAACTGCCTACCGCCCAGCCCGCCGCCGTGGGCCTGTGCCCGCAGCGCGCGGCTGATTTGCTGGCCACCCTGCAGGCCGAGGTAGACCGCCAGCGCCTGCCGGGTGCGGTGGTGCTGGTGTCGCGGCGCGGCAAGGTGGCGCTGTTTGACAGCCTGGGCGAGCAGGACCCGCAAACCGGCGACAAGATGGGCAAAGACGCGATTTTCCGCATCTATTCGATGACCAAACCACTGGTGTCCGTGGCCATCATGATGCTGATGGAGCAGGGCCGTGTGCTGCTGGCCGACCCGGTAGCCAAGTACCTGCCGGAGTTTGCCGAGCCGCAGGTGGGCTACGTCCCCACCGGCAAAAAGAAGCTCAAACTGCGCGCGGCACAACGGCTAGCGACGGTGCACGACCTGCTGCGCCACACCGCCGGGTTGACCTACGAGTTCATGGGCAGCCACCCGGTGCAGCAGCGCTATTCGGACGCCCGCATCGGCTCCCGCCAGCGCAGCAATGCCGACTTTTCTGACACGCTGGCGGGCCTGCCGCTGCTGCTGGAGCCAGGCACCGCCTGGGAATACAGCCGCGCCACCGACGTGCTGGGCCGCCTGGTCGAGGTGCTGAGCGGGCAAACGCTGGGCCAGTATTTGCAGCAGCACATCCTGGCCCCGCTGGGCATGGTGGACACCGGGTTTTCCGTGCCACCCCCGCAGCAGCACCGTGTGGCCGAGCCCTTCACGCACGACCCGGATGGCGGCGAGCCCGCCGTGCTGATTGACGTGTGCAAAGACACCGCGCTGGAGTCTGGTGGCGGCGGGTTGGTGTCCACTGCCATGGACTACGCGCGGTTTTTGCAGTTCATGCTGAACCGGGGCGAGCTGCACGGCGTACGCCTGCTGAGCCCGCACACGGTGGACTTCATGACGGCCGACCACCTGGGCGACATCCCGATTCACCCGCAAGGCACGTCCACCACCGTGCTGCCGCCGGGCCACGGTTTTGGCCTGGGCTTTGCCGTGCGCACGGCCACCGGGCTGGCGTCGGTGCCAGGCTCCAAAGGCTTGTACT
>JBJXEI010000278.1:0-6445 GCA_046154065.1 Polaromonas sp.
GGACTGAGCACCGCAGGTTGCCCGCAGCGAAGCGAAGGGACGCAGACAGCAGGGTCGCCTTTTCTTTGGTGACTTCTCTATTTGGCGAAGCAAAAGAAAGTTACTCGCTGTCGGGCGACTCCCGACACTCCCCGCAAGGCAAAGCAAGGCAACAAACCACAGCACCCAACTCAAGCCTTCAAAAACTCAGCCTTCCCCCCCAACCACCGCATCACATGCCGCCGCGCCATCTCGCCATAGCGGTCCAGCATCACCGGCGCAGCCGCGCGCGCCCAGGCCAGCAGCTCGGTGTCGGTTTCCAGGTCAGCAAAGCGCAACAGCGGCGCACCCGACTGCCGGGCGCCCAAAAACTCGCCGGGGCCGCGGATCTCCAAATCCCGGCGGGCGATCTCGAAGCCGTCGTTCGTCTCCACCATGGCCTTGAGCCGGGCGCGCGCGGTTTCGCCCAGACGAGGCGCGTCGCCAGTCGAGTACAGCAGCACACAGGCCGAAGCCGCTGCGCCGCGCCCGACCCGGCCGCGCAGCTGGTGGAGCTGGCTCAGCCCGAACCGCTCAGCGTGCTCGATCACCATCAGCGAGGCGTTGGGCACGTCCACGCCAACCTCGATCACGGTGGTGCTGACCAGCACGCCGATCAGGCCGTCGTTGAACAGGCCCATCACGGCTTTTTTCTCGGCCACCGGCATGCGGGAATGCAGCAGGCCGACCAGGGTATCGGGCAGCGCGGCGGACAGGGCTTCGTGCGTTTCGGTGGCGTTGGTCAGGTCCAGCGCTTCGCTTTCCTCGATCAACGGGCAAACCCAGTACACCTGCCGCCCGTCGGCAATTTGCGCCTGGATGCGGGCCACCACCTCGTCGCGCCGTGAGTCGTTCACCACCTTGGTGATGATGGCGGTGCGGCCGGGGGGCAGCTCGTCGATGGTGGACACATCCAGGTCCGCGTAATAACTCATGGCCAGCGTGCGGGGAATGGGGGTGGCGGTCATCATGAGCAGGTGGGGTTCTTCACCTCCCTCGGTCATCTTGCTTCGCAGGGCCAGCCGCTGTGCCACGCCAAAGCGGTGTTGTTCGTCAATGATGGCGAGCGCCAGGTTTTTGAACACCACCTTGTCCTGGATCACGGCGTGGGTGCCCACCACCAGCGCGGCCTCGCCGCTGGCGATCATCGCCAGGGATTCGCGCCGCGCCTTGGTTTTCTGGCTGCCGGTGAGCCAGGCGGTTTTGATGCCCAGCGGCTCCAGCCAGCTCAGCAGTTTGCGGAAATGCTGCTCGGCCAGAATTTCGGTCGGGGCCATCAGCGCGCACTGCCAGCCGGCCCCCATGCAGCGGGCGGCGGCCAGCGCGGCGACCACGGTTTTGCCGCTGCCCACGTCGCCCTGCAGCAGGCGGTGCATGGGGATGTTTTTTTGCAGGTCGGCGGTGATCTCTGCGCCCACGCGCTGCTGGGCGGCGGTCAGCTGAAACGGCAGGCTGGCCAGCAACCGGTCGTGCAGGTCGGTGCTGCTGTCCAGGGGTGGCGCGCGCATGGCGGCGCGCACCCGGCGCGCCTCCAGCTGGGACAGTTGCTGGGCCAGCAGCTCCTCGGCCTTGAGCCGCTGCCACGCCGGGTGGCTGCGGTCTTCCAGCGTGCTCAGCGCCACATCGGGCGTGGGATGGTGCAAAAATGATAGCGCATCAGGCAATGAAACCGCAGGCAGCCGGCTGATTTGACTTAAAAACTGCCCTGGAATGGTCTCCCGCAGGTCTGCGCGGCGCAAACCGCTCCACACCGCGCGCCGCAGGTAGGCCTGGGGCAAGGCGGCGACGGTGGGGTACACGGGGGTCAGCGCCACGGGCAGGTCGCCCCCGGCCAGCTTGAAGGTGGGGTGCAGCATCTCGCGGCCCCAGAAACCACCGCGCACCTCCCCGCGAACACGCAGGCGCGCGCCAACAGCCATGGTTTTCTGGTGCGACGGGTAAAAGTTCAAAAACCGCAGCGTGCAGGTGGCACTGCCGTCGTCCACCAGCACCCGCAGCTGGCGCCGCCCACGCAGGGTGACTTCGTTTTCCAGCACCACCGCCTCGATCTGCACCACCTCGCCGTCCCGGGCGCTGGCCAGCCGGGTGATGCGGGTTTCGTCCTCGTAGCGCAGCGGCAGGTGCAGCGCCAGCTCGATGTCGCGGCGCAGGCCGAGTTTTTCGAGGGCTTTTTGCGCCGGGGATTTGGCCGGTGCCTTGGCGGCAGGGGTTGCGGCAGCCACGTCAACCCCAGCTTTCGGCGGACGGCCACGCCCCTTGCTGGCAGCGGCGGGGGCAGGGTCGGCGGGAAGGGGCATGGGACAATTGTGACCCGATGAGCACCTCCACTTCTTCCCCTCCCAAAAGCCAATTCACGCTGGCCGACTTCGACTTCACCCTGCCCGAAGAACTCATCGCGCAGCACCCCGCCGCCGAGCGCAGCGGCTCACGCTTGCTGGACGGCACCGGCCCGCAGGCCGTGGACCGCCGCTTCACCGACCTGCCCGACCTGCTGCTGCCCGGGGACTTGCTGGTGTTCAACGACACCCAGGTCGTCAAGGCGCGGCTGTTCGGCCAGAAGACCAGCGGCGGCAAGCTGGAGCTGCTGATCGAGCGGGTGCTGTCGCCGTCAACCGAGGCGGGTCATGAGGTGGCTGCGCACATGAAGGTCAGCAAAAAGCCGCTGCCCGGCGCGGTGCTGCAGATGGACGGGGGTTTCACCGCCACGCTGCTGGGGCGCTGGCCGAACGTGGACGGACCGCTGTACCACTTCAAGCTCAGCAGCGACCCGTATGCACTGATGGCGCAGCACGGCCATGTGCCGCTGCCGCCGTACATCACCCACACGGATTCTCAAGACGACGAGCAGCGTTACCAGACGGTGTTTGCCAAACACCCTGGCGCGGTGGCGGCCCCCACGGCGGCGCTGCACTTTGACGAGGCCACGCTGGCCCGGCTGGCGGCGCGCGGCATTGAGCGCGCCAGCGTCACGCTGCATGTGGGCGCGGGCACGTTCCAGCCGGTCAAAACCGACAACATCGCCGAGCACACCATGCACTTCGAGCGGTTTGAGGTGCCTGCCGCCACGCACGCCGCCATTGCCGCCTGCCAGACGCGCGGCGGGCGGGTGGTGGCCGTGGGCACCACCACCGTGCGGGCGCTGGAGTCGGCTGCCAAGTTTGGCCCGGGCTGTGACGACACCAACATCTTCATCACGCCTGGTTTTGAATTCAAGGTCGTCGATGTGCTGCTGACCAACTTCCATTTGCCCAAAAGCACACTGATGATGCTGGTCAGCGCGCTGGCGGGTTATGAGCACATCATGGCGCTGTACCAGCACGCCATTGCCGGGGGCTACCGCTTCTTCAGCTATGGGGACGCGATGCTGCTGGCGCGTCAGCCGGGGGTGGGTTTGGCAAAGTAACGCACGCCGGGCAAGCCGTCGTAGTCCACATCCTGGGTCCAGAAAGTGGCGCCGTGTTCCTGCGCGATGCTGTACATCGCCGCGTCGGCCAGGGCCAGTCGGTGCGCACTGGCCGCTTTGGACGCGGCAATGGCGCGCGCATCGGTCAGGTCCAGCACGCGGCCCAGGCGCATCACGTCCAGGCAGCGGTCCACCAAATCAACCGATAGGCTGCGGCTGAGGATTTTATGGACTTCAAACAGTGAAATGGTGGGCACGAGCAGCTGGTCGCGCTGCTCGATGACGGGTTTGAAGATCGGCCCGTTGCCACCGGCGTGAAAAAACTCAATCCACCCAGACGAATCGACCACGTTCATTCGAAGGTCCGATCCGGCTCTTTTTCAGGCTCAATGTCGCCGAGGTCGTAGCCTTTGAGCATGCCGTAGTAGGCACTCATCGGCAGCTCGGGAATAATTACCAACTCTTTGCCCCGCACTTCAAACTGAATGTGCGAACCGGGTGTGATGCCCAAAAGGGCGCGCATGGCGGCAGGCAACGTGACCTGCCCTTTGCTGGAGACAATAGCGGCTTGCATCAAACACTCCTTAAAAAAGCCAAACACTCGCCCGGCGCTTGACATTACCAAATAGTAAAGCAAAAACAAAAGTCAAGCAATTACAATGGCACAACTCCGAAAACCTCGATGCTGACCTTCCAAGTTCTCACAACCGACCCCGCCACCCACGCCCGGCGCGGCACCCTGACGCTGAACCACGGCGTGGTGCAAACCCCGATCTTCATGCCCGTGGGCACCTACGGCACGGTCAAGGGCGTGATGCCGCAGTCGCTCCACGACATGGGCGCGCAGATCATTCTGGGCAACACCTTTCACCTGTGGATGCGCCCGGGTCTGGACGTGATGAAACAGTTTGGCGGGCTGCACAAGTTTGAAAGCTGGTCCAAACCCATCCTGACGGACAGTGGCGGTTTTCAGGTCTGGTCGCTCGGCGAGATGCGCAAGATCAGCGAGGAAGGCGTGAGGTTTGCCTCCCCCGTCAATGGCGACAAGCTGTTTTTGACGCCCGAGATCTCCATGCAGATCCAGACGATTCTGAACAGCGACATCGTCATGCAGTTTGACGAATGCACACCTTACGACACCAAGGGCCACATCACCACCGAGCCGGAAGCCCGCACCTCGATGGAACTGAGCTTGCGCTGGGCCAGCCGCTGCGTGGCGGAATTCAACCAGCTGGAAAACCCCAACGCGCTGTTCGGCATCGTCCAGGGCGGCATGTTTGAAAACCTGCGGCAAGAGTCGCTGGACGCGCTGGTCGAGCTGGACCTGCCCGGCTACGCGGTGGGGGGTGTCAGTGTCGGCGAGCCGAAGGAAGAAATGCAGCGCATCATGGCGCACACCCCGCACCGCCTGCCCGCCGACAAGCCCCGCTACCTGATGGGCGTGGGCACACCGGAAGACCTGGTGGAAGGTGTGGCGTCCGGCGTGGACATGTTTGACTGCGTGATGCCGACCCGCAACGCCCGCAACGGCCACATGTTCACGCGCTTTGGTGACCTGAAAATCCGCAACGCCCGCTACAAATCAGAAGACGCGCCGGTGGACATGACCTGCAGCTGCTACACCTGCAAAAACTTCAGCCGTGCCTACATGCACCACCTGGACCGCTGCGGCGAAATGCTGGGCCCCATGCTGTCAAGCATCCACAACCTGCACTACTACCTGAACCTGATGCAGGAGGTGCGGGATGCGCTGGACGCGGGCACGTTCGGCGCGTTTGTCACGCAGTTCCACGCCGACCGGGCGCGCGGGGTCTGACGCGTGAACATTGCCGTACAACGCTGGGTTGACCGCTGGGTGGGCATCCCGCTGTGCGCGGCGGTGTCAGCCTTTGACGCGGTGCTGAACCGCGTCAAGCCCGCCACCCGGCCCGAGGCCGAACCCCGCGCCATTGTGGTGATTCTGCTGTCGGAAATGGGCAGCCTGGTGCTGGCGCACGACATGTTCAAGCGCCTTAAAACCCGCTACCCGAACGCCCCCCTGCACGCCCTGCTGTTCGGCAAGAACCGGGAAATCCTGGACCTGATGGGCGTGATTGACCCGGCCAACGTACACACGGTGGATGACAAGTCCCTCAAGGGCTTGCTGACCAGCCTGCTCAAGGCCGTGGGCGAACTGCGCCGCGCCCACGTGGACGTGGCGATTGACTGTGAGCTGTTTTCACGCATCAGCAGCCTGCTGTCTTACTTCAGCGGGGCACGCGTGCGCGTCGGGTTTTACCGCCACACGCAAGAAGGCCTGTACCGCGGCACCCACATCAACCGGCGCGTGCCGTACAACCCCTACCACCACATCAGCGCGCAGTTTCTGGCTCTGGCGCGCAGCATTGACTCGACGGCGCACCCGGTGTCCAAGCTGCCCGTCACCACCTTGACGCAAGCCCCGCCGCATGTGGCGCTGGCACCGGGTTTGGTGCCCGGCATTGCGCAGCGGCTGGCCGCTGACTTCCCAGCCCTGGCGGGCAAACCGCTGGTGCTGGTCTACCCCGGCGGCGGGATTTTGCCCATCCGCGCCTGGCCGCTGGAGTCGTACACCGCGCTGTGCACAGGCCTGGTGGCCGACGGCTGCGCGGTGGCGGTGATTGGCCTGAAAGACGACCAGGCGCTGGCACGGCAGCTGGTGGCCAATGTGCAAAGCGAGTCGCCCGGCAGCACCGTGATTGACTTGACCGGCTACACCCGCTCCATTGCTGAACTGCTGGCGCTGTTTCACATCGCGCGGCTGCTGGTCACCAACGACGGCGGGCCCGGCCAGTTTGCGGCGCTGACGCCGATCTGGACGCTGATGCTGTTTGGCCCCGAAACCCCCAGCCTGTACGCCCCGCACACCCCGCGCTGCTACTCGTTTTACAGCCAGTGGCCGTGCTCGCCCTGCCTGACGGCCTACAACCACCGCGCGTCGTATTGCGACGGGGACAACCAGTGCCTGAAGGTCATCCACCCCGACACGGTGCTGGCCAAGGCGCG
>JBJXEI010000279.1:0-3041 GCA_046154065.1 Polaromonas sp.
CAGCCAACAGACACCACGATGACACCCTTGCTCGAAACCCTTGACGGCCCCGCCAACCTGCGTGACCTCCCGCGTACCCAGCTGCGGCGCGTGGCCGACGAACTGCGCAGCTACCTGCTGGCGTCCGTGTCCAAAACCGGTGGCCACCTCAGCTCCAACCTGGGCACGGTGGAACTGACCGTGGCGCTGCATTACGTCTTCAACACCCCCGAAGACCGGCTGGTCTGGGACGTGGGCCACCAGACCTACCCGCACAAAATCCTGACCGGACGGCGCGACCAGATGAGCACGCTGCGCCAGTTTGGCGGCCTGTCCGGGTTTCCGCGCCGCGACGAAAGCCCCTTCGACACCTTTGGCACGGCGCACTCGTCCACCTCGATCTCGGCCGCGCTGGGCATGGCCCTGGCGGCGCAGCAAAAGGGCGAAGACCGCCGCGCTGTCGCCATCATTGGCGACGGCGCCATGAGCGCCGGCATGGCGTTTGAAGCGCTGAACAACGCCGGGGTTTATGACGACTGCAAGCTGCTGGTGGTGCTGAACGACAACGACATGAGCATCAGCCCGCCGGTGGGCGCCCTGAACCGCTACCTGGCCCAGCTGATGAGCGGGCGGTTTTACGCGTCGGCCAAACAGATGGGCAAACAGGTGCTGCGGGTGGCCCCGCCGCTGCTGGAGCTGGCCAAGCGCCTCGAATCCCACGCCAAGGGCATGGTGGTGCCCGCCACGTTGTTTGAGAACTTCGGCTTCAACTACATCGGCCCGATCGACGGGCACGACCTGGAATCGCTGATCCCGACGCTGGAAAACATCCGCCAGCTGATGGACAACTCGGCCGGCCCTCAGTTTTTGCACGTGGTGACCAAAAAAGGTCAGGGCTATAAGCTGGCCGAAGCCGACCCGATCGCCTATCACGGCCCCGGCAAGTTCGACCCGGCCATGGGCCTGCAAAAATCGACTGCACCCGCCAAACAAACCTTCACCCAGGTGTTCGGCCAGTGGCTGTGCGACATGGCCGAGCACGATGCGCGGCTGGTGGGCATCACACCGGCCATGCGGGAAGGTTCGGGCATGGTGGAGTTTCACAAGCGTTTCCCCAAGCGCTACCACGATGTGGGCATTGCCGAGCAGCACGCAGTGACCTTTGCCGCTGGTATGGCCTGTGAAGGCCTCAAGCCGGTGGTGGCGATTTATTCGACCTTCTTGCAGCGCGGCTATGACCAGCTGATCCATGACGTGGCGCTGCAAAACCTGCCTGTGGTGTTTGCGCTAGACCGCGCTGGCCTGGTCGGGGCCGATGGCGCGACCCATGCCGGTGCCTACGACATCCCGTTCCTGCGCTGCATTCCCAACATGAGCATTGCCTGCCCGGCCGATGAAAACGAATGCCGCAAGCTGCTCAGCGCCGCCTTCGAGCAAGACCACCCGGTGGCCGTGCGTTACCCGCGCGGCGCAGGGGCCGGTGTGGCCCCCGACGCCAGCCTGGACGCGTTGCCCTTTGGCAAAGGCGAGGTCCGGCGGCAGGGCCAGCGTGTGGCCGTGCTGGCGTTTGGCACGCTGTTGTACCCGGCGCTGCAGGCCGGGCAGGCGCTGGACGCTACCGTGGTCAACATGCGCTGGGCCAAACCGCTGGACCTGGCTCTGCTGCTGCACATCGCAGCCACCCACGACGCACTGGTCACCGTGGAAGAGGGCGCCATCATGGGCGGTGCGGGCAGTGCGGTGGGGGAGGCCTTGCAGGCAGCGGGGGTGGTCAAACCGCTGATGCAGCTGGGGTTGAAGGACGAGTTCATTGAGCACGGTGACCCGGCTTATCTGTTGACATTGCAGGGGCTGGATGCCGCAGGCATGGAAGCGGCCATCCGGTTGCGCTTTGCGGACCTCTTGGGCGCAGTGGCCGCGTGATGCGGGTTGACTACGGGTAAAACCGGGTCAATCCAGCACAAATACCGGGCGGCCCTTGGGCGATCAATGCCACAATTATTTTTTTGCAATTTTTCAGGAGTTTGAATCCATGGATCGTCGTTCACTGATCAAAAACGCAGGCATTGCTGGTGTTCTGGCTGCTGGTGTTGCACCCGCCGTTCACGCCCAGGCTGCGGTGCGCTGGCGTCTGGCTTCCAGCTTTCCCAAGTCGCTGGACACGATTTACGGCGGCGCTGAAGTGTTTGCCAATGCGGTCAAGGCCATGTCGGGTGGCAAGTTCGAGATTTCTGTCCATGCCGGTGGTGAGTTGATGCCCGCTTTTGGTGTGGTGGACGGTGTGCAGAACGGCACCGTGGAAATGGCACACACCGTGCCGTATTACTTCTACGGCAAAAACCCGGCTTTTGCGCTGGGCTCGGCCGTGCCGTTTGGCCTGAATGCCCGCCAGATGAACGCCTGGATGCGTCATGGCAATGGCCGCAAACTGATGAACGAGCTGTATGCCAAGTACAACATGGTCAGCTTCGCGGGTGGCAACACCGGTACCCAGATGGGTGGCTGGTTCCGCAAGGAGATCAAGGGCGCGGCTGACTTCAAGGGCCTGAAAATGCGCTTGGGCGGCGGTTTGGTCGGTGAAGTCATGCAAAAGCTCGGTGCTGTGCCCCAAAGCCTGCCCGGTGGCGAGGTCTACCAAGCCCTTGAAAAAGGAACCATCGACGCCGCAGAATGGGTTGGCCCGTACGATGACCAGAAGCTGGGCTTTAACAAAGTGGCCCCGTTCTACTACTACCCTGGCTGGTGGGAGGGTGGCCCTGAGGTGGACTTCTTCGTCAACCAGAAGGCCTACGACGGTCTGTCGTCGGAAAACAAGGCCATCATCGACGCCGCGTCTGCATTGGCCGCCACCGACATGCTGGCCAAGTACGACGCGTTGAACCCGATTGCCTTGAAGCAGCTGGTCGCCGCCAAAACCAAGGTGGTGCCGTTTCCGCAGGCGGTGCTGGAGGCGTCGTTCAACGCTTCCATGGAAGTGTTTGCCGAAAACGATGCCAAGAGCCCGGAGTGGAAGAAAATTTACGCCGACATGCGCAGCTTCCAACGCGACCAGGTGCTCTGGT
>JBJXEI010000280.1:0-22106 GCA_046154065.1 Polaromonas sp.
GTTGCAACCCGTCGATTGGCGGGATTGGCAAGGGCCACCTGGTCAAGGAAGTTGACGCCATGGGCGGCGCAATGGCGCTGGCCACGGACGAGGGCGGGATTCAGTTCCGCATTCTGAACAGCTCCAAAGGCCCGGCCGTGCGCGCCACGCGGGCGCAGGCCGACCGTATTTTGTACAAGGCGGCGATTCGCCGCATGCTGGAAAACCAGCCCAACCTGTGGCTGTTCCAGCAGGCGGTGGATGACTTGATGGTCGAGGGTGACCGGGTCGTGGGCGCGGTGACGCAGGTCGGCATCAGGTTCCGCAGCCGCACGGTGGTACTGACGGCGGGCACGTTTCTCGACGGCAAGATCCACGTCGGCCTGCAGAACTACGCGGCGGGCAGGGCGGGGGACCCGCCTGCGGTGTCGCTGAGCGCCCGGCTGAAAGAACTCAAGCTGCCGCAAGGCCGCCTGAAAACCGGCACGCCTCCGCGCATTGACGGCCGCAGCATTGACTTCAGCAAATGCACGCAGCAGCCCGGTGACGGGATGCCCGGCGGCGTGGCGGGGGACGTGCCGGTGTTCAGTTTCATGGGCGCGGGCATTGCCCACCCGCAGCAGGTGCCGTGCTACATCACCCACACCAACGCCCGCACGCACGACATCATCCGCAGCGGCTTTGACCGCAGCCCCATGTTCACCGGCAAGATCGACGGTGTGGGCCCGCGCTACTGCCCGAGCGTGGAAGACAAGATCAACCGCTTTGCCGACAAGGAAAGCCACCAGATTTTTCTGGAGCCTGAAGGGCTGACCACCCATGAGATCTACCCCAACGGGATCTCGACCAGCCTGCCGTTTGACATCCAGTACGACCTGGTGCGCTCCATGGTGGGCATGGAAAACGCACACATTCTGCGGCCCGGCTACGCCATTGAGTACGACTACTTTGACCCGCGCGCGCTGAAAAGCAACTTTGAAACACGCGCCATTGGCGGGCTGTTTTTTGCCGGTCAGATCAACGGCACCACCGGCTACGAAGAAGCCGCCGCCCAGGGCATGTTTGCGGGTATCAACGCCGCGCTGCAGTGCCAGGGCAAGGCCCAGTGGCTGCCCAAGCGCGATGAAGCGTATTTGGGCGTGCTGGTCGACGACCTCATCACCAAGGGTGTGACCGAGCCCTACCGCATGTTCACCAGCCGGGCCGAATTCCGGCTGATGCTGCGCGAGGACAACGCCGACATGCGCCTGACCGAAAAAGGCCGCGAGCTGGGCCTGGTGGACGACGCCCGCTGGAACGCCTTCAACCGCAAACGCGATGCTGTTTCACGTGAAACAGAACGGCTGCGCAGCATCTGGGTGAACCCACAAAACCTGCCCGCCGCAGAGGCAGAGCGGGTGCTGGGCAAAGCCATTGAGCGTGAATACAACCTGGCCGACCTTCTGCGCCGGCCCGACGTGAACTACGCCGGGCTGATGTCGCTGCATGACGGCAAACACGCGAACCCGGATATTCCGGTTGCAGGCACCGATGTTTCACGTGAAACAAGTGAGTCAGCCCTGTCTGCCGACATGGCCAAAAGCGTGATCGAGCAGATTGAAATTACCGCCAAGTATTCGGGTTACATCGACCTGCAAAAGGTGGAAGTGGAGCGCGCCGCACATTACGAAAACCTCAAGCTCCCCGCCACGCTGGACTATCTGCAGGTACAGGCGCTGAGCTTTGAAGCGCGGCAGACCCTGCACAAACACCGGCCTGAAACCCTGGGCCTGGCGTCACGCATCTCGGGCATCACCCCGGCCACGGTGTCGCTGCTGCTGGTTCACCTGAAAAAGAACCTGTGGAAAAACACGGTGCCCACCAAAACCGACACCACGGAATCGACCGAGGCATGAGCGCACCGACACCTTCCTCGATTGAAACCACGCTGCGCGACGGGCTGGCCACACTGAACCTGGTGCTGAGCGACACACAGATCCAGCAGCTGCTGGACTACCAGGCGCTGATCGGCAAGTGGACCCAGGTCTACAACCTCACGTCCGTGCGTGACCCGGCCGAGATGATGACGCACCACCTGCTCGACAGCTTGGCTGTGGTGGCTCCGCTGCAGCGGCACCTGCAACAAGCGGGTCTTGAGCGCAGCCGCCTGCTGGACGTCGGCTCCGGCGCGGGCCTGCCCGGTGTGGTGATTGCCATCTGCTGCCCCACCGTGGCCGTGACCTGTGTGGACACGGTGAACAAAAAAGCCACCTTCATCAAACAGGCTGCGCTGTCCCTGAAGCTGCCCAACCTGACAGGCCTGCATGCGCGGGTGGAGTCAATCACCCAACCGTTCGACGTGGTGTGCTCGCGGGCATTTGCGTCGCTGGTGGACTTCACGCAGTGGTCTGCCAATGCGCGGGCACCAGAGGGCGTGTGGATGGCGATGAAAGGCAAACAGCCCGGCGACGAACTGGCGCTGCTGCCGTCCACGGTCGAAGTGTTTCACGTGGAACAACTGCGTGTGCCGGGCCTGGACGCTGAGCGCTGCCTGCTGTGGCTGCGGCCGCAGCCAGGTAAAGCCGTGTCGTAAACTCGCCAGCTGCCAACCTCGGGACTTCAGCATGCCAAGCTCTTTTTATGGGATCGCCGACTACAGCTCGTTCGTCGTCGCCATCATCGTGTTTTTGCTGATTCCTGGCCCGGGCAACCTCGCCCTGATCACCTCCACCAGCAAGGGCGGTTTGCGCGGTGGCCTGGCGGCGACGTTGGGCGTGATGGCCGGCGACCAGGTGCTGCTGTGGGCCGCTGTGGCCGGGGTGTCGGCCGTCATGGCTGCGTACCCCGCCGCCTTCCAGGCGGTGCAGTGGCTGGGCGCCGCCTACCTGGCGTGGCTGGGTTTGAAGATGCTGCTGGCCAAGCCGGGCAGTGCGCCCATCCTGCAAATCAAACCCCACCACTACTTTCGCCAGTCGCTGTTCATCACCTTGCTCAACCCCAAGGCCATCGTGTTCTACATGGCGTTTTTCCCGTTGTTTGTCAGCCCTGCGCAGCACCAGGGCCTGACCACCTTTGCCGTGATGGCCGCGACCATTGCCGCTTTGACGTTTGTGTACGGCCTGCTGGCGGTGCTGCTGACCTACTTTCTGGCTGAACGCCTGCGCGCCAACCCCGCCGTGTCGGGCGGGCTTGAAAAGCTGGCGGGCGTGTTCCTGATCGGTTTTGGCATCAAGCTGGCCATCGCACGCTAAATCTCACGTTGATCCGCTCCTTTTCCTAAAAACTCCAACAAGACTGCACATGGCCAAAATTTTCTGCGTTGCCAACCAAAAGGGCGGGGTTGGCAAAACCACCACCACGGTCAATCTGGCCGCCGGGCTGGCCAAGGTCGGCCAGCGCGTGCTGATGATCGACCTGGACCCCCAAGGCAATGCCACCATGGGCTCAGGGGTGGACAAACGCCAGCTGGCGCTGACGGTGTATGACGTGCTGATCGAGTCGGCCACCGTTCAGGAGGCCAAAACGCATTCCGAAAAGTGCGGCTACGACGTCCTGGGTGCCAACCGCGAACTGGCCGGTGCCGAGGTGGAACTGGTCACGCTGGAACGCCGCGAAAAGCGCCTCAAGCTCGCCTTGGCGGCAGTGGACGCCGACTACGACTTTGTGCTGATCGACTGCCCGCCGTCCCTGAGCATGCTGACGCTCAACGGCCTGTGCTGCGCCAACGGCGTGATCGTGCCGATGCAGTGCGAGTACTTTGCCCTGGAAGGGCTGACCGACCTGGTCAACACCATCAAGCAGGTGCACGCCAACCTGAACAAGGACCTGCAGATCATCGGCCTGTTGCGTGTGATGTTTGACCCGCGCATCACGCTGCAGCAGCAGGTGAGTGAACAGCTCAAGGACCACTTTGGCGACAAGGTGTTCAACACGGTGATTCCGCGCAATGTGCGCCTGGCCGAAGCGCCCAGCTACGGCCTGCCGGGGGTGGTGTTTGACCCGTCGTCCAAGGGCGCGCAGGCGTTTGTGGCCTTCGCCGAAGAGATGGTCGCGCGCATTCAGCGCCTGTGACGCCTGTGGGCGTCTGCCACGCACCTTGTCGCTGCTTTTTACCGATTTACTCCGTCATTTGGTGCCCTTTGATGCCACTAGCCCAGTCAAAACATGCCTGTTTAGCTATTAAATTAATAGCAAATCCAGGAGTCCGCGCATGAGCCCGGTGCTGATCCTGCCCGGCTGGCAAAACAGCGGCCCTGACCATTGGCAAAGCCGCTGGCAGGCCACGCACGGCTACACCCGAGTGGAGCAACACGACTGGCAGCGCCCGTTGCGCGGCGACTGGGTGGCGCGGCTCGAAGAGGTGCTGCTGGGCCAAACCGAGGCGGCCGTGCTGGTCGCGCACAGCCTGGGCTGTATTCACACCGCCGCCTGGGCCGCGCATTCGCGCAACACGCACCGCGTCAAGGCGGCGATGCTGGTGGCCCCACCCGACGTGGCGCGTGACGACATCCGCCAGATGCTGCCCAGCTGGTTCCCTGCGCCGCTGCAGCGCCTGCCGTTTCCCACGGTGCTGATCAGCAGCGACAACGACCCCTTTTGCGCGCTGGCCCGCGCCGAAGGTTTTGCCGGCGCCTGGGGCAGCCGCTTCATCAACGCCGGGCCGCGCGGCCATCTGAACGCCGACAGTGGCCTGGGCGACTGGCCAGATGCACACGCCCAATTGCAGCAACTGCTCACCCTTTGACATTGAGGAAACACATGGCAACCAAAAAACCAAAAGGCCTGGGCCGCGGGCTCGAATCACTGCTGGGCCCCAAGGTGCCTGAGGCGGGGGACGAGCCGGTCAACACCAACGTGGCCGGGCCTGGCTTGTCCACCGCGCTGCGCCTGGAAGACCTGGTGCCCGGCCAGTACCAGCCCCGCACCCGCATGGACGAAGGCGCGCTGTACGAGCTGGCCGAGTCCATCAAGGTCCAGGGCATCATGCAGCCGATTCTGGTGCGCCGCCTGAGCAGCGGGCCGAACGACGGCAAGTACGAAATCATCGCCGGGGAGCGGCGTTTCCGGGCTGCCAAACTGGCCGGACTGGACAGCGTGCCGGTGCTGGTGCGCGACGTGCCCGACGAGGCCGCCGCCGCCATGGCGCTGATTGAAAACATCCAGCGCGAAGACCTGAACCCGCTCGAAGAAGCACAGGGCCTGCAGCGCCTGGTCAAGGAGTTTGGCCTGACGCACGAGCTGGCCGCGCAGGCCGTGGGCCGCTCGCGCAGTGCCGCCAGCAACCTGCTGCGCCTGCTGAACCTGGCCGAGCCGGTGCAGACCATGCTGATGGCCGGTGACCTGGACATGGGCCACGCGCGCGCGCTGCTCAGCCTGGACCGCGCCACCCAGATCACCGCCGCCAACCAGATCGCGGCCAAAAAAATGTCGGTGCGCGAGTCGGAAAGCCTGGTCAAAAAACTCGGGGCCGAGTTCTCGCTGCAGCCGCAAAAGGTCACCAAGGACAAGTCCCGCGACACCCGCCGCGTGGAAGAAGAGCTGGCCGACCTGCTGATGGCCGAGGTCGAGGTGCGCATCAAAAAGAGCGTCAAACGCAACGGCCGCCGTGAAGACACAGGCGAGGTCGCCATCCAGTTCGCGTCGATGGATGAGCTGAACGGGTTGATCGAGCGCTTGCGCGGCTGATTTTCCCCCCTCACACCTTGAAAGTGCATGGATGCACGCCAGCGACGCGTTATATTTCGCAGTGGTCCATATAAGCACAATTCATTACTTCGAGGGGAAATTTCATGTCATTTGCCAACCGTCTGGCCCAACGTTTGCTGATCCCGGCCGCTGCAGCGGCCTTGTTGTCCGGCTGTGTCACCACCGACATGCAAATGGGCAACGCCGCCGCCAAAACCGTGGCCACGGGCGGCGCGGCGGGTGCGGCCAGCACCAACGCCAACAGCGCGCTTGAAAAGTGTGCTGCACCGCTGGGCACCGTGTCGCTGATCGAAAACCAGAGCGCAGGCTGGTACACCATTTTGACGGGCGAGTACCGCCTGCCACCCACCGCCAACCTGCTGCGCCTGCTGATTCAGCAGTCCAACTGCTTTGTGATTGTGGAGCGCAGTGCCGCCGGCATGAACGCCATGAACCGTGAGCGCAACCTGCAGCAGTCGGGTGAAATGCGCGGCGGCAGCAACTTTGGCAAGGGCCAGATGGTGTCGTCCGACTACGGCCTGTCGCCTGAAATCGTCTTCAGCCAGGACAACACGGGCGGCATGAGCGCCGCGTTGGGCGGGCTGATTGGCGGCGGCGGTGGCCGGGCGCTCGCAGCCATTGGCGGCGGCACCAAGACCCGCGAAGCCAGCGCCATGCTGACCATGATCGACAACCGCTCGGGCGTACAGATTGCCGCCTCAGAGGGCAGCGCCTCCAAAACCGACTTTGGCGGCTTTGGCGCCCTGTTTGGTGGCACGGGCGGCGGCAGCGTGGGCGGCTACAGCAACACGCCGCAGGGCAAGGTGGTGGCCGCTGCCTTCATGGACGCCTACAACCAGATGGTCGTCTCACTGCGCAGCTACAAAGCGCAGTCCGTCAGCGGGCAGGGCCTGGGCGGTGGTGGGCGGCTGGGGGTGGACGGCGGCGCCGCGCCGTCACAAACTTACGTGCCCACGGAAGGCCCTGCGCGCCAGACGGCACCAAAGAAGAAATAAGCTGGCGCCTGACTTGCAAAGCCACCCTGCGCGGTGGCTTTTTTCATGGGAACCTGCCACCCCCGAACGGGGGTGTGGGGGTGTCGCCAGCGGGGTTTTGCGGGTAGATTCAAGCGCAGCCCTGAGCCGCCTTCACGGACCCGATTGCCCCACCATGCCCAACGTTCTGCCCGCCTCCTTGCACCGCACCCTTGCCACCCCACGCGCCGCGCTGGTGGCGCTTAGCCTGCTGTGCAGCGCCGCCAGCTTCAACGCCTGGGCGGCAGACCCGCTGATGCTGGACACCACGGGCGACGCCGCCAGCCGCGCCAGCACGGCAGCGTCGGTGTTCAAAACGCGGGACGCCGCCGCCCTCAAGGGCATCCGCAAGGTCGCCATCAACAGTTTTCAGATCGACTTTGTCACCCGCAGCTCGGCCACCGCGCAAACCGTGGGTTTTGCCAACACCGGCCGGACCAACGCCTCGCTGTACTACAACCTGACCGGGCTGGCCCCGGCCGACTTCCAGGCCATCACCGACCAGCTGTTTGCGCAGTTCACCGCCTCGCTGGCCCGGCAGGGCTATGAGGTGCTCAGCCGCGAACAGATGAACGCCAACGCCAGCTACCGCAAGATGAGCGGCGAAGCCGCCGCGTCCCCCATGAGCCGCAGCACTCGTGGCGGTGAAGCCATGGTCTACAGCCCCACCGGCGTGCCGCTGCTGCGCATGATGGGCGAGGGCACCAAGGACGCCAGCATGTTTGGGCTGGTCGGGGCCATGGTGGGTGCGGGCAGCATGGGCATGATGGACATGGCGATGCTGCCGACCGAGCTGAACGCCACCGTGCTGGACGTGCGTTTTGCGCTCAACTACGTGGACATGGCCAGCAACACCAGCAGCTTTCTGGGGCGTTTGAGCGGCTCGGCCGTGGCCAGCGCCAAACTGCAGCCCACACTGGCGGCCGAGTCCACCGTGCTGCATGTGCGCTCGGCCACGGCGGGCACCACCATCGAGCTGCAAACCGCGCTGGTGCTGCAGGGCAATGCGATCCGTGAGGTCAAAGACACCACCTCCACCGCCGACACCGTGGGCGTGGCCGCTGTCAACGTGCTGGCCGCGCTGGCCGGCATCAACAGCTCGTCGTCGTCCAAAACCATGTCCGCCATGGCCGATCCGGCGGAGTACCGCAGCGTGGTGGGCAGCAACCTGGCCACCGCCAGCGACATGATGATCAGCCGCCTGGTGGCTGGCCGCTGACCCCACCCCCCACCGAACCGACCCCATGCTGGACCCCACCCTGTTTGCCCGCGCCCTGATTGTTGAAGACCTGGACGAGCCACGCGAATGGCTCGCTGAAATCCTGCCGCAGGCGCTGCCCGTGGTGCGCCAGGTGGACACCGCCGCCACCCTGCTGGACGCGCGCCTGCAGATGCGCCAGCACGCCTACGGGCTGGCTCTGGTGGACTGGCACCTGCCCGACGGCACCAGCGAGCAGCTGATCGCCGAGCTGGTGGCCGCCCGGCCTGGGGCGGTGGTCATCGTGGCCACCATCCATGACGACGACACCCATGTGTTTCCTGCGCTGCGGGCCGGTGCGTCGGGCTACATCCTGAAGTCCCAACCCGGGGCCGTGGTCATCAACCAGCTGCGCCGCATCGAGCTGGGAGAGCCCGCGCTGTCCCCGTCGATTGCGCTGCGCGTGCTGCGGCACTTTCAGGCCGCACCGGGCACCGTGGTGAATGCCGCCCCGCCCGAGGCCGAGCCCCTGGTCAAGCTGACCGAGCGTGAAGCCGACGTGCTGCGGCTGATCGCCAAGGGTTACCGCGCCCCCGAGGTCGCGCCGTTGCTGGGCCTGACGCCGTCCACCGTCAGCAGCTATGTACGGGACATCTACCGCAAGCTGGGCATCTCATCCCGGGCTGAGGCGACGATGGAAGCCGCCCGGCGCGGGTTGGTGGCTTGATCAAACCCCCGGCAACCTGAACCGCACCCTGCAGCCGGTGTGCGGCCCGTCCCGTGGCCCCACCTCCAGCTGCGCGCCAATATGGGCAGCCCGGTGTTGCATGTTCTTCAAACCCCGTGCGCCGCTGCGCACCGGGGCCGGGCCGGGGCCCACACCGTTGTCTTCAATGTCAATGCACAGCACCCGCCCTGGGCCATCTTCACCTTCAATGCCTGCTTGCAGCCAGGCCGAAAAGTGCATGTGCGCGGCCTGTGAGTGTTTGACCACATTGGTCGCCGCCTCTTGCAGGATGCGCATGATCTGCAGCGCCGCCTGGCTGCTCAGCTGTACGCTGTCCAGGGCCTCGTCCATCGTCCAGGCCAGCGTCACGCCGGCGGCCGCCAGCCGTGCGTCCCAGCGGTTGCGCCAGGCGGCCAGCGCGCCGGGCAGGTACTGCTGCGTGTCGGTGCTGTCCATCAGCAGGCGCAGCTCGTCCAGCCCGTCCTGCAAAGACGCGGCCAGCTGCTCGCGGCTCAAGGCGCCGCGCTCCACCCCGCGCAGCGCCGTCATCAGCTGCGCGCCAATGCCGTCGTGCATCTCGCGCATCAGGTGCTCCCGCTCCTGCGTGCGGGCGGTGTCGCGTGCGGCTGCAATCTCGGTGCTGCGCAGCTGCTGGTAGCTGCGCGCCAGCTCGTTGGACTTGGCCGCCACGCGCTGCTCCAGCTCTTCATTGCTGCGCTCGGCGCGTGCCAGCGTCATCACCACGTACTCGCCCGAGATCAGCGCAAAGCCGACCAGCACCACCACAAAGCCCCAGAACAGGTACGGGTCAGTGGTGGCCGGCAACACCCCCGCCACGATCAGCAGGTCGTGCAGTGCAGAGCCCAACACCGTCAACAAACAGGCCAGCATCCCCAGCACGTGGCGTGTGGCCACACCGTGCCGCTGCCGGACCATTTCCACGCCCAGCCACATCACCAGCCCCACGCCCCATGCCTGCGCCGCGCTGCGGGCCAGCAGCGCGCCGTGGCCCAGCCCACCGGCCAGCCCGAACGCCAGCAAGATCAGCCCTGTGCCGCCCCAGATGATGCGGCGTTGGCGCTGACGCTCACCGCGCAGCAGGTGAAGCGCCGCCAGCGTCACCATCACGGCGGCCAGCAGCGCGTTGATGGCGTTGATCTGCTCGAACACGATGGGGTTGCCCGGCACGGTGTTGTCAAAGTACAGCAGCCCGCGCAGCCCCCACAGCCCGCTGGCCACCGCCAGCCAGAGCAGGTTCACGTCCCGCCGCCGGCGCAGCCACAGCAGCAGCATCATCATGCCCAGCACGGTCACCACGCCAGAGGCCGCGTCCGAGTAACCCAGCACCTCCCGCAGGCCGTCGCTGTGGCGCTGCAGCATGAGGTTGGTGTTGCCCACTTCCAGGCGCACCAGGCCGTACGGCATGTAGGGCAGCGTTTGCAGCGCAACCCGCACCGTGCGGGTGCCCTGCGGCAGCGCATACAGCGCCGGAATGCGCCCGTTGTAGACCACCGGGACCGTGCCGTCCCCCGCAGGCAAGGTTTGGGCGCGCTGATTGGCGTTCAGCAGCGGCAGCGGCTGGGCACGGCCAGTGGCGTCCACGCCGTCTACCCGGTAGGGCGCTCCGACCCGGAAAATCCACAGCGCCATCGGCGTCGCTGCTCCTGCGCCAAGGCAGGCGCTGACGTCCAGCGTGTACTGGATGTGCACGTGCTCATGGCGCAGCGCCCGCGCCAGCGGGTCGGGCAGGGCAACCGGCGCGGGGCCGGTGTTGAGGTGGTCGTCGGTGCTGCCCTGCACCTGGCGCAGGGCCTCGGTCAGTGGCCACGGGGCACCACAGCGGGTGCTGGCCGCCGGCACCTGTGTGCCGGAGGTCTGGCTGGCAACTGGCGCCAGCCATCCCAGCCACAGTGCCGCGCTGCAGCAGGCCAGGCGCAGCAGGCGTGGCCATTCAAGTGCCGGGGCTGGCATGAACACGAGGAAAGGGGTGGGCCATCGGCGCATTATCCGCAGCAGAGCGCCGTGCGGGGGCTCTGATGCCCGCCAGGAGGGTGGGCAGGCGGGGCCGAGTGGTGTGCAAAATGCTATTAATTCAATAGCGCATCAGGCATTTAAAGCCTAGGCTAGCGACGGTTTTGAGATGGCTGGGCATGTTTGAGGGCTTTCAACAGCTCCAGCAGGTCCAAAATCTTCCCGGGCGGTCATGTTTACCGCAAAAGTTAATCTGCGAGTTAAATTTAAAAGCTTGTTACGGGCAATGCACTTTCAGCTTTTGGCCAACAGCGTCGCCACTTCTGCCGCCGAGCGCACGCCCAGCTTGGCATAGACCCGGGCGCGGTAGACCTCCACCGTGCGCATGGACACATGCATTTCGTCGGCAATCACTTTGTTGAGCTTGCCTGCGGCCACGCGGTGCATCAGGTCCCGCTCGCGCGGGGTCAGTCCGGCCAGCTTGGCCCCGCGTGCGTCCCCCTCGGCCAAGCGCCGTTGCTGCATCCCCTCAAAGGCCAGGGCGTCGCGCACCCGATCCACCAGCGCGGCGTCGCCGAAGGGCTTTTCAACAAAATCAAACGCGCCTTTTTTCAGCGCTTCCACGGCCATGGGGATGTCGCCATGGCCGGTCAAAAAAATCACTGGTGCGGGCACGCCGCGCGCCACCAGCGCGTCATGCACCTGCAGGCCCGACAGCGGCTCCATGCGCACGTCCAGCAGGATGCAGCCACGCACCGGCGCGGGAGCGTCCATGGCGGCCAGAAACTCAGGGCCGCTGGCGTAGCTGCGCACATTGAAGCCGTGGGAGCTGAACAAAAACTCCAGCGCATCGCGCACCGGGGCTTCGTCGTCCACCAGGTGCACGGCGACTGCGTCAGGGGTGGTTGTCATCACGTGATTTCCTCGTCATGGGCGGGGTCAAACACCTGCAAGCTGAAGGACAACCGCGCGCCGCCCCACGCGCTGGTGTCAGCCGCCATGCTGCCATGGTGCAGCTCAATGATGGAGCGGCAAATCGCCAGCCCCATGCCCATGCCGTCGGCCTTGGTGGAGTAGAACGCGGTGGTCAGTTGCTCGATGCTGCGGCCCTCCAGGCCGGGGCCGTTGTCACCCACGGCCAGTCGAACCTGTTGCGGGGTGGCCAGCGTGGTGGCGATCTGAATACGGCCACCGGCACCTTTTGCAGCCAGCGCATCGGCGGCGTTACGCACCAGGTTGATCAGCACCTGCTCGATGAGGATGGGATCGGCATAGACCGGCGGCAGGTCGGGCTGCACATCCCACGCGATCTGGATCTGCTGGCGGTGCAGGTCGCGCTGCAGCAACTCCACCGCGCGGCGCGCCACGGCAGCCAGGTCGCAGGGCTCGCGCTGGGGCGCGCGGCGGGTGAGAAATTCGCGGATGCGTTGCACGATGCGCCCGGCCTCGGCGGCCTGCTCACCCTGGTTTTTCAGCGCCTTCAGCAGGGACGGGTGGGCGCTGGCGTCCTGGCCCAGCATGCGCTGCAGGCCTGCGTTGTAGCCAATCACAGCGGTGAGCGGCTGGTTCAGCTGGTGGGCCAGGGCCGAGGCCACTTCGCCCAGCGTGGTCAGGCGCGACTGGGTGGCCATGGCTTCGGCCTGGTGGCGCTGGCGTTCTTCGAGCTGCTTGCGGGAGGTGATATCGATGATGGAGCCCATCCAGCCGATCTGGGTGCCGTAGGCGTCGATGAGCGGCGACTCGAACACCATGACGTTGAGCTGGTGGCCGTCCTGATGGCACCACACGGCCTCGTAGCCGTCGCGCGGGGCGTTGCCAGCCAGGTTGCGCAGGTTGCGCACCATCACTTCGTCCAGCGACTCGGGGGGCCAGTAGGGCATTGGCGGTGCCAGGCCCACCAGTTGCTGCGCGGTCAAGCCGACCATGTCGCACAGCGTGCGGTTGACAAACAGGATGCGGCCATCAGCGTCGCGCGCGCGCAGGCCCACCAGGGCCGAGTCTTCCATGGCCTGGCGCCAGGCCGCCTCGGTGCGCCAGGCGTCTTCGGCCCGCGAGACCCGCCGCATCTGGCGGCGCAGCAGGCCGGTGGCCACCAGCATGAGCGCCAGAAAGCCCCCCACCAGCACGATGGGCAAGCTGCGCCAGAACGGCAGCTGCACTTCGCGCAGGCTCAGTTCCAGGTAGGTGCCGGGCATGTTGCCGCCCACCATGACCTTGTAGCTCTCGTGCAGGGTGGGGTCCAGGCGCAGCGGCACCTCATCCACTGAGGCAATCGCCTGGTCGGAGCTGTCGACCAGTTGCACGTCATATTTGCGGGTCAGCCACCAGGGCGCGCCACGGCGCAGCAGCAGGGCGGCTGAATAACGCACCACCAGCCTGTCGGCCCCGGCGGGCTGCACCAGGTGGGCCGAGACGCCCGCACTGGTCAGCGTTTCACGGATGGCCGTGTCGCTCATGGGGTGCTGCTCGGGCACATGGGCCACGATGCGGTTGTTGGCGTCCAGCCAGGTCACGCTGAGCCAAAGGCCGCGCAGGCCTTCGGCCACATCGGCGTTGTCGGCCAGCGCCTGGGCGCTGCGCGGCAGCGTCGGGATCTGCCTGGCCAGCTCTTGCAGATGGGCCATCTCCAGGTCCACGCGGCTGCGCAGCTGGGCTTCGGTGCTGAGTGTGTCGGCGATCATGGTGGCGCGGCGATCAGCCTCATCGTCCAGATCGGAGTGCCAGGCCCACACGATCACCCCGACCACAAACAGCACCGAGGCCAGCAGCGGCAAAGCCCACAGCTGGCTGTGCACATCGCGGCGCGGCGCAGTGTGGGGGACGGGGTTGTCAGGCATGGCCGCAGTCTAGCCGTCGCCCTGGTTGGCCAGGCCTGCAAACCAGCGCCAAACCGCCATTCCGCCAGCCACAGCGCGATAAATGTGGAAGTCCACACTACCCGCCCGGCGGCCTCCAGAACACACTGCGCCCCACCCCTAACGATCCATCTGGAGACACCCTCATGAATAAATTTGCCCGCCGTACTCTGGTTCAGGCTGCTGTCGTCGCTGCGGCCCTGTGCGCTGCCACCGCCGCCTTTGCGCAAGCCCCCATCGTCATCAAGTTCAGCCACGTGGTCGCCCCGGACACCCCCAAGGGCAAGGGCGCACAGCGCTTCAAGGAACTGGCCGAGCAGCGCACCGGCGGCAAGGTCAAGGTCGAGCTGTACCCCAACAGCCAGCTCTACAAGGACAAAGAAGAGTTGGAGGCGCTGCAACTCGGGTCCGTGCAGATGCTGGCCCCGTCGCTGGCCAAGTTCGGCCCGCTGGGCGCGAAAGAGTTCGAGGTGTTTGACCTGCCGTTTTTGTTCAAGGACGACGCCGCGTTTCGCGGCATCACCGAAGGCCCGCTGGGCGTTGAGCTGTTCAAAAAACTGGAACCCAAGGGCATCCATGGCCTGGCTTACTGGGACAACGGTTTTCACATCATGAGCGCCAACAAACCGCTGCACACCGTGGCCGACTTCAAGGGCATGAAGATGCGCATCCAAAGCTCCAAGGTGCTGGACGCGCAGATGCGCGCGCTGGGCGCGATCCCGCAGGTGATGGCCTTCAGCGAGCTCTACCAGGCGCTGCAGTCCGGCGTGGTCGATGGCACCGAGGGCGTGCCGTCCAACTTCTACACCCAGAAGACCTATGAAGTGCAAAAGCACATCACGCTGTCCAACCACGGCCACCTGGCTTATGCGGTGATCGTCAACAAGAAGTTCTGGGACGGCCTGCCTGCCGACATCCGCACCACGCTGGAAGGCGCGGTCAAGGACGCCACCACCTACGCCAACGCAATTGCCGCCACTGAAAACACCGTCTCACTGGACAAGATCAAGGCCAGCGGCAAAACCACCCTCTACACCCCCACCGCCGCCGAGTTGACCGAGTGGAAGAAGGCGCTGATGCCGGTGCACAAGGAGATGGAGTCACGCGTGGGCAAAGCCACCATCGATGCGGCCTACAAGGCAACCGGCTTTACCGCACCGAAGTAATCAGGTTCAGGCCGCGCCATCGCAGACATGGCGCGGCTATTTTTTTGGAGCATCCATGTTTAACCGAATCCTCAACCATCTGGAGGAGTGGCTGATCACCTTCCTGATCGGTGCCGCCACCCTGGTGATCTTCATGGCGGTGGTGCACCGCTTTTTAAGCGGCGTGCCCTACATCCAGGACTACGCCGTGCGCCTGGACGTGAGCTGGGCGCAAGAGCTGTGCATCTACATGTTCGTCTGGATGGCCAAGTTCGGTGCGGCCTACGGTGTGCGCAACGGCACCCATGTGGGTGTGGACGTGCTGGTGCGCCAACTGCCCCCCGACAAGGCCAAATACCTGGTGATGTTCGGCCTGCTGGCCGGTGCGCTGTTCACCGGTGTGGTTGCCACGCTGGGGGCGCATTTCGTCTGGGAAAACGGCTTTCACTACGCCCTGTTCCACACGCTGGGCCTGCCGCTGGGCGACGTGCCCGAAGGGCCCACCTCGCCTGACATGGAAATTCCCACCTGGATCGCCTACTCGTGCGTGCCCGTGGGCTCGTCGCTGATGTGCTTTCGCTTCTTGCAGGTCGCATGGCAGTTTTTGAAGACCGGTGAAGTGCCGCATGCCTCCCACGCTGTTGCCGGTGTGGACGATGACGCCCATGCCGCAGACACCGCCCCTGCTGGAGCCCACAAATGAACACGCTCATCATCTTTTCCCTGCTGGTCGTGCTGATGCTGACCGGCATGCCGATTTCCATCTCGCTCGGCCTGACGGTCCTGACTTTTCTGTTCACGCTGACCGATGTGCCGGTGGCTTCGGTCGCCTTGAAGCTGTTCACCGGCATCGAGAAGTTCGAGATCATGGCGATCCCGTTCTTCATCCTGGCCGGCAACTTCCTGACGCACGGCGGTGTGGCCAAGCGGATGATCAACTTCTGCACCTCCATGATCGGCCACTGGTACGGCGGCATGGGCTTGGCGGGCGTGCTGGCCTGCGCCTTGTTCGCGGCGATCTCGGGCTCGTCGGTGGCCACCGTGGTCGCTGTCGGCTCCATCATGCTGCCCGCCATGGTCAAACAGGGCTACCCCAAGGAGTTTGGCGCGGGGGTCATCACGACTTCGGGCGCGCTGGGCATTTTGTTCCCGCCGTCCATCAACCTGGTGATCTACTCCATCGCCACGGCGGGCATGAACGGCGTGGGCCCCAATGGCGAGGCCGTGGGGTCGGCATCGGTAGGCCAATTGTTCCTGGCCGGTATCGTGCCCGGCCTGTGCCTGTCATTTTTGCTGGGTGTGACCACCTGGCGGCGTGCCAAGAAGTTTGACTACCCGCGCATGCCCAAGGCCACCTGGAAAGAGCGCTACACCGCGTTCCGTGAAAGCATGTGGGGCCTGCTGCTGATCATCGTGGTGATTGGCGGCATTTACAGCGGCAAGTTCACGCCCACCGAGGCGGCGGCGATGGCGGCGGTGTACGCGTTCTTCATCTCCGTGTTTGTCTACAAAGACCTGAAGCTGACCGAGGTGCCCAAGTCACTGCTGAGCGCGGCTGCCATGAGTTCCATGCTGCTCTACATCATCACCAACGCGGTGCTGTTCTCGTTCCTGATGACCTCCGAGCAAATCCCGCAGGCCATGGCCGCGTGGATGACCAGCCAGGGCTTCGGGCTGATCGCCTTCTTGCTGCTGGTGAACTTCATCCTGCTGGTGGCCGGTAACTTCATGGACCCGGCGGCCATCGTGCTGATCATGGCACCCATCCTGTTCCCGGTGGCCGTCAAGATGGGCATCCACCCGGTGCATTTCGGGATTTTGATGGCCGTGAACATGGAGGTTGGCCTGTGCCACCCACCGGTGGGGCTGAACCTGTACGTGGCGTCGGGGATCACCAAGATGGGGATCACCGAGCTGACCGTCGCCGTCTGGCCGTGGCTGATGACCATGATTGGCTTCCTGGTGGTGGTGACCTTCTGGCCGGGCCTGACCCTGTGGCTGCCACGCCTGCTGGGCATGGTGAACTAAGAACCGGAGCAAGGTGCGCGTTTCTGAAGGCGCATTCACTGCGCACAAGATGCTATACATCTGATAGCGGCTCCTGCAATAAATCAGAAGGCTGCAACCGAATGACTGCAGAAAAAAGCCCGTGATGGGCTTTTTTTCATGCTGGGGGCTGCCACCTGCGCTTTCTACGCCCTGGCAGGCGTGGGCACCTGCACCACCACCGGCAGGCGCAGCGTGACCACGCAGCCGGTGTCCGGCGCGGGCCGGTTGGCCACCACCAGCTGCGCGCCGATCTGCTGCGCCCGAAACCGCATGTTCTTCAGCCCGCGTGCGCCGCTGCGCACCGTGCCTTCGCCCAGGGCCGGGCAGCCCACGCCATCGTCCACGATGTCGATGCACAGCAGGCCGCCGGGTGGTCCCACCGCCGCGTCCACCCACGCGCTCAGGGTCATGCCGCGTGCACCTGAGTGTTTGAGGATGTTGGCCGCAGCCTCCTGAAGAATGCGCATGGTCTGCATCACCGCGTCACTGCCCAGCTGCGCCTGGTCAATGGTGTCATCGACCCGCCACACCAGCAGCACGCCGGCGGCTGACAGGCGGGCGTCCCAGCGGTTGCGCCAGGCGGCCAGCGCACCCGCCAGCTCGCGCTGGGTGTCGGCGCTGTCCATCAGAAGGCGCAGCTCGTCCAGGCCGTCCTGCAGCGCGCTGGCCAGCTGCTCGCGGTTCAATGCGCCGCGCTCCACCCCGCGCAGCGCCACCATCAGCTGCGCGCCAATGCCGTCGTGCATCTCGCGCAGCAGGTGCTCCCGCTCATGGGTGCGGGCGGCTTCCCCGGCGTGCGCCAGCTCCAGGCTCTGACGTTTGGCGTAGCTGGCTTGCAGCTCGCTGGATTTTTCGGCAATCGCCTGGGCCAGCGTGTCCAGGCTGACCTCGGCACTGTGCAGGCTGTGCATCAGATACAGCCCGACCGACACCATGTGGCACAGCAGCAGCAGCGTGAAGCCGGGGGTCAGCAGCGTCCACCAGCCAGGCTGCAGCAGCCCCAGAATCATCAAAAAGTCATGCGTGGCCCCGACCAGCACAAAGCTGTAGCCCGCCATCAGCCACAGCGCGTGGGCGGGGCGTGGGCGCGTGGCCCTGCGGCCCAGGGTGAAGGCCAGCAGCCCCACCATGCCGAGCAGCACCGCAAAGCCCAGCGTGAAGGCCGTCATGCGGTAGAGCGACGCCAGCGTGGGCACCGCCAGCGACAACCCAAACCCCAGCACCGCCGCGCCGCCCAGTGCGCCCAGCAGCAGCACCGGCACCCGCCGCATGTAACCCAGCGTGGACAGCGTGGTGGCGGTGACCAGCAGGGCGCTGAACCACATCAGCAGCGGGTTGACCTGCTCGAACAGCAGCACATCGACCGGGATGTTGACCGTCTGCAAAATCTGCCCGCGCAGCGACCAGCACATGCAGGCCAGCGCAAACCACAGGGTTTGCGGGCTCTGGCGGCGAGCCCACCAGACCAGCAGCGCCGCCAGGCCCACCGTGCCTATCACGGCGCTGGCCACCAGGTTGAACTGCTGCCAGCGGTAGTGCGCTTGCGCCGGGCCGCGCATCACCGCCTGCTGGGGCCCGGTGACCACACCGATCAGCCCGGCCCCCACATTGGGCAGGGTCAGCAGGGACACCCGCACCGTGGTCACCGCGCTGCCCAGCGCCAGCACGGCCCCGACGCGCCCATTCAGACGGGCATGCACCCGGCTGGGGTCGGACTCGGCCAGGTCCGCGCCCAGCGTCTGGTGGCCCAGTGGCTCCAGCGACACGCCCGGCCCGTTGGCCACCGCGTCCGGGCCCAGGGCCTGGATGTCATACGGCCCACCCACGCGCGACAGCAGCAACGCACGCGGTGCGCCGCCGGGGCAGGGCGGCAGCGCCAGCTCGTACTGCAGCCGCACGGCCGGGGTCCGCCACTCGCGCGGGATGCGGTCGGGCAACGTCACGGTGCGGGTGTCCATGCCCTGGTTGCCCCGGAATACGGTGCGCTGCGCGGTCTGCACCACCGTCAGCTGCCCGCATTCAGGCACGGCGGGTGCATCCGCCGCTGCCGCCAGCGCGGACCACAGCAGCCCAGCCAGCAGCCAGGCCAACGCCACCAGACACCCGAAACGGCGGCTCACGGGCACCGTGTCAGAGTGAAAAAATCTTGCCGGGGTTCAGGATGTTTTTCGGGTCCAGCGCCCGCTTGAGGGTGCGCATCATGTCCACCGCGCCGCTGCCCGCCTCGGTCACCAGAAAGTCCATCTTGTGCAGTCCCACACCGTGCTCCCCGGTGCAGGTGCCGTCCAGTGCCAGGGCCCGCGCCACCAGCTGGTGGTTCAGCGCCTCGGCGGTGGCGCGCTCGGCGGCGCTGGCCGGGTCAATCAGGTAGCCAAAGTGGAAGTTGCCGTCGCCCACGTGGCCAACCAGAAAGTAGGGCAGGCCGCTGGCGTCGGCCTCGTCAATCGACTGCAGCAGGCAGTCGGCCAGCCGCGAAATGGGCACGCAGGTGTCGGTCGAGATCGCCTTGCAGCCGGGTTTGGACTGGATGGCCGCAAAGTAGGCGTTGTGCCGCGCCGCCCACAGCCGCGTGCGCTCTTCGGGCGTGCTGGCCCATTCAAACGAGTTGCCACCATGGCCGCTGGCCAGCTCCTGCACCAGCTCGGCCTGCTCCTTCACGCCAGTGGGCGAGCCGTGGAACTCCATCAGCAGCATGGGCTCTTCCCGCAGGCCCAGCTTGGAATGCGCGTTCACCATGCGCACGGTGTGGCGGTCGATCAGCTCGACCCGCGCAATTGGCACGCCCATCTGGATGATCTCGATCGTGGTGCGCACCGCCGCTTCAATGCTGGGGAACGAACACACGGCCGCGCTGATGGCCTCCGGCAACGGGTAGAGCTTCACGGTGACTTCGGTGATCACACCCAGCGTGCCTTCGCTGCCCACCATCAGCCGCGTCAGGTCGTACCCGGCGGACGACTTTTTGGCCCGCGTGCCGGTGCGAATCACCTCACCGTTGGCGGTCACCACCTGCAGCGCCAGCACGTTTTCACGCATGGTGCCGTAGCGCACGGCGTTGGTGCCGCTGGCGCGGGTGGCGCACATGCCGCCCAGCGTGGCGTCCGCGCCCGGGTCGATCGGGAAAAACAGGCCACAGCTTTTCACCGCCTCGTTGAGCTGCTTGCGCGTCACCCCGGGCTGCACCGTCACCGTCAGGTCCTCGGCGTTGATCTGCAGCACCTGGTTCATGCGGCTGACGTCCAGGCTGATGCCGCCCTGCACGGCCAGCAGATGCCCTTCGAGCGAGGTGCCCACACCGAACGGGATCACCGGCACGTCAAACTGGCTGGCCAGCTCCACTGCGTCGGCCACGTCCTGGGTGTTTTCGGCGAACACCACGGCTGCGGGTGGCGGCGCGTTGAAGGACGACTCATCCCGCCCGTGCTGCTCACGCACCACCTGGGCGGTGGAGCAGTTGGCGGCAAAGCGGGCCTTCAGCGCGGTGATGAAGTCAGCGGGCACGGTCCGCAGGGCGATGGCAGGCAACAGATCGGCGGTGACGTGGGTCGGCAGAGGGGCGTTCATGGCGGGTCTTTCGGGGGTCAGCCGTGCAGTTTACGCCGCAGGTCCAGTGCCGACAAATGCTATTAAAACCATAGCTGAACCGGCAATAAAAACCTAGGCCCGGCGCTGATTTGGTCTGAAATCAGCATGAAAAAGCCTGCTATAGCCCCGCCAGCCACCGCCACCGGGCGCGTCCCTACAATCGTTTCTTTTACCGCTCAGGACACACCCGTATGGCCAACCGACTCACACAAATCGCCACCCGCACCGGGGACAACGGCACCACCGGCCTGGGGGACAACACCCGCGTGTCCAAGGACTCGCTGCGGGTGCACGCCATGGGCGACGTGGACGAGCTGAACTCCAACATCGGTGTGCTGCTGTGTGAGGCCATGCCCGACGGCGTGCGCGACGTGCTGGTCGAGGTGCAGCACCAGCTCTTCAACCTGGGCGGCGAGCTGTCGATCCCCGGCTTCGAGCTGCTCAAACCCGAGGCGGTGCTGGCGCTGGACCAAGCCCTGGCCGAGCACAACGCCGCGCTGCCCCGGCTGGCCGAGTTCATCCTGCCCGCCGGTAGCCGCGCCGCGTCGCTGGCCCATGTGTGCCGCACCGTGGCCCGCCGTGCCGAGCGTGCCGTGGTGGCGCTCGAGCAGCAGGACGTGCTCAAGGAAACCCCGCGCCAGTACCTGAACCGGCTCAGTGATTTGATGTTTGTGCTGGCCCGGGTGCTCAACCGCAACAGACCGGATGGCACGGGCGGGGACGACGTGTACTGGAAAAGCGAGCGCCTGGCGCGCGCCGCGACTGAATAAACCAGCTAAACCAGCGAATCAACGCCCTTCAACGCTTCAGCGTCAGCGGAAAAACCCGTCAAAGTCCGGCTCAAAATGGTCGGCTTTGGCCATCTTTTTCTGCAGTTTGATCCAAGCCTTCAGCCCTGCGTCGGTCTGCACGGCAGAGAAATCTTCTTGCATCAAGGCCAAGTCTTCTTGCACGGCCAGCACCTGGCTTTCCAGGTCGCGCATCAGCCCTGCCTCGGTCACGGGCGTGTAGGGCGACAACGCAAACTCCTCATGCACCCGGTTCTCCGCCACAAAGAGGTCTTCTTCCACCGCGGCGGCTTGTTCCTTGAGCAGCAGCGTCAGCGCGGCCATTTTTTCGGTCGTCAGGCGGGAAATCGCGGTGGCGTCAATCTGCTCGCAGCGCAGCTGCAACATCAAGAGCGCCATCAGGTCGCGCCGTTCGTAGGCCGCGTTGGCCTGCCCCATCAGCTCGGTCTTGCGCGCCCGCTCGGCCTCATCGGGCTCACGGTCCGGGTGCAGCGCGCTGGCCAGCTGGCGGTAAATGGTGCGCAGCGCTCCTTGCGCGTCTTGCTGCTGGGCCTGCGCCTTGATCTGCGCCGCCGACTTGGGCTTGCTGGCGCGTTTAGCGGCGGCTTTGGCCTGTTGTTTGGCCTCGTGCGCAGCCCGCTCATCCGTCATTTGTTGCTGCAGGCGTTGCATGCCGGCGTGCAGCATGTCCTGCACCGACTCGCCCGTGTTCAGGTCACTGACATTCACCCCGGCCATGCGCTGCATCATGTCCTGAATGTCGTCGGCAGCGGCTTTTTCCTTGTGGGCCAAAGACTGCGCACTGTGGCGGTCATGCACCGCCCGCATCGCCAGGTCCCCGGCCAGGGCCATGACCTCGCTCAGGGATGCCACCATGGCCTGGGTGTCGCGCAGCAGGGCCGGGGTCAACCCCTTTTGCTGCGCCCGCGCGTCCAGCCACAGCACCAGGTCCCGCAGGGCCGCTTCACGCTGGGCCGCCAGCGGCTGCAGCCTGCTGTGGTACAGCGGGCGGTAGGTGTCTGCCAGCGTTTGCGTCTCGGCCAGCCGCTGGGTCATCAGCTCGATTTTGGCCAGCAGCTTGTTGAAGCGCAGCTGCGCCGGGGCCAGTTTG
>JBJXEI010000281.1:0-8343 GCA_046154065.1 Polaromonas sp.
CCACCGCCGGTTTGTCCATGCGGTCCAGAAACTGACGGGCGTAGGCCGAAAAGGTCTCGACATAACGGCGCTGGCCTTCCGCAAACAGCGTGTCAAACACCAGCGAGGACTTGCCCGACCCGCTGGGGCCGGTGACCACCGTCAGCTCGTTGGTGCGGATGTCAAGGTCGATGTTTTTGAGGTTGTGCTGGCGTGCACCGCGGATGCGGATGATGCCCTGGGGGGCGGCGTCACCCGCCTGCTGGTCTGGAGATGCCTTGGGCATGGAGGGGCTGCTTTCCTGATGAGGTCAAATATTCTAGGCAGAACGTGGGTTGGATCACCGGCCGCATGCAATGCCCCTTACTTGGGCAGTTTTGAAACCAGATGTGACAAACACCTGCACTCTGTTGGTTTTCCCGCTCACGCCGCACCGGTTTTTTAACCAGACTCTTCGCCTTGGATCAATGACTTTTGCGGAGTGAAAAGACATGCGAAAAATCAACGTGTGGTGCGGCGCCCTGCTCCTGGTGGCGCTCAGCCACGCCAGCCAGGCACAAATCCTGATCGGGCAGACGGCGGGCTTCAGCGGCGCCGTGAGCGCCGGCGTCAAAGAAACGTCAGAGGGTGCAAAGCTCTACATCGACGCGGTCAACGCAGGGGGCGGCGTCAACGGTCAGAAGATCGAGGTGATCTCACTGGACGACAAGTTTGACCCCAAGCTGGCCCTGGAAAACGGCCGCCAGCTGATCGAGGACAAAAACGTCCTGGCCATGTTTCTGACACGCGGCACGCCACACACCGAAGCGCTTTTGCCCCTGCTCGACAAATACGGCGTGCCGCTGATTGGCCCGTCGACCGGGGCCATGGTGCTGCACAAGCCGGTGAAAAAGCACATTTTCAACGTCCGCGCAACCTACCAGCGGGAGGCCGAAAAAGCCATCACCCACCTGCATTCGATGGGCATCACCCGCATCGGCATCGTCTACGCAGACGACAGCTTTGGGGCCGACGGCGTGGCCGGGGCTCAAAAAGGGATGACCACCGCCAAGCTCACGCCTGCCGTGCTGGAAAAGTTCAACCGCACCGCGCCAGACTTCACAGCCATTGCGCCCAAGCTGGCACAGGCCAATGCGCAGGCGGTGCTGATGGTGGCATCCGGCCAGGCGGTGGTGGACGGCATGAAGGCCTTCCGCGCGGCAGGGTCTGCCGCACAGATCGTCACGCTGTCGAACAACGCGTCTGGCGGCTTTGTAAAGAGCCTGGGCGACAACGCACGCGGCGTGATCGTGACGCAAGTCTTCCCCTATGAACGCTCGATTGCCTTTCCGATGGTCAAGGAGGCCCAAGAACTGGCCAAACTCAAAGGGGTGACGGAGGTCAGCCCCGCCATGCTGGAAGGCTTTGCCGCCGCCAAGGTGCTGGTTGAAAGCCTGCGACGCGCCGGCCCCAAGCCCACCCGCGAGAAGTTGCAGGCCGCGCTGGAAAACCTGCGCAAGCTCGACATCGGCGGGCTGGAAGTGAGCTTTGCCCCCGAGGACCACACCGGCCTGGACTTTGCCGACCTGTCCATCATCGGAACCGATGGCAAGTTCAAACGCTGAACCAGCCGACTTTTGAACATGACATGAAGGAAATGAAGATGAAGATGAAGATGAAAAAATTTGTATTCTGGCCCGCTGCACTGCTGACACTTTGCTTGAGCCAGATGGCTCACGCCCAGATCCTGATCGGTCAAACCGTGGGCGTCACCGGCGCCGTCGCGGCCACCGTCAAGGAAGCCAGCATCGGGGCCATGCTGCACATCGACGCCGTCAATGCGGCCGGCGGTGTGGGTGGCCAACTCATCGAGTTGATCACCCTGGACGACAAGTTCGACACCCAGCTGACCCTGGCCAATGCCAAGACGCTGATTGAGGAACGCCGCGTGATTGCGCTGTTCATGACGCGCGGAACACCCCACACCGAAGGCCTGATCCCACTGCTGGACAAGTCGGGCGTGCCCCTGATTGGACCGTCCACCGGGGCAATGGTGCTGCACCAGCCACTGAAAAAGCACATTTTCAACGTCCGGGCCACCTACCAGCGGGAAGCTGAAAAAGCCGTGGCCCATCTGAACTCCATCGGCATCACCCGCATTGCGGTGGTGCACGTGGACGACAGCTTTGGAAGCGACGGCCTGGAAGGCACCCAGAAAGGGCTGACCGCAGCCAAGCTCAAAGCGGTGGCGATTGCCAAGTTCGACCGCAGCAAGCCAGACTTTTCAGCCATCACCCCGGTGCTGGCCAAGTCGGAGGCGCAGGCCATCTTCATCATCGGGTCCGGTACGGCGGTGGTCGATGGCATCAAGGCGGTGAAGGCCTCTGGCAGCGCTGCACAGTTCGTCACGCTGTCCAACAACGCATCGACCGGGTTTGTGAAGCTGCTGGGCGACCAGGCCCGCGGCGTCATCGTCACGCAGGTGTTGCCGTCCGAGCGTTCCATTGCCTACCCCCTGGTCAAGGATGCGCAGGAGCTGGCCAAGGCCAAGGGCATCAATGACGTCAGCCCTGCCATGCTGGAGGGGTTTGCATCGGCCAAGGTGCTGGTGGAAGGTCTGCGTCGCGCGGGCGCCAACCCAAGCCGTGAAAAGCTCCAGGCTGCCCTGGAAAACATCCGCAAATTCAACATCGGCGGACTGGAAGTCAGCTTCAGCCCCACCGACCACACGGGGCTGGACTTTGCCGACCTGTCCATCATCGGGACCGATGGGAAGTTCAAACGCTGAACCCCCAAGGCGCTGCGCGGCAGCTCAGCCGTACAGCGCGGTTTCCAGTTCCTTGAATTTCTCGGCGCCCACGGCTTCCTTGATCTTGGGGGCCAGTTCCTGGAGCTTGCCGAGGTCACCCGCAGCTTCCACCGCCAGGTTGAGCCGGAAACCACGCAAACCCAGATCGGCGGTCAGCCGGGTGGCTATCGGGTAAGCACGTGAGTAGAGCGCCTGGTCCGGTAGTCGGCTTTTGACTGCGTCCGCTGACGTCGGACTGGCGGCTGTGCTGGTGACGGCCTTGGCGATGGGTGCCAAGGTTTGCGTGGCCTCTGCCAACAACCCGATGTCGACCAGATGATGGACGTCCTCGATCGTGACGCCCAGCCCGGCCGTGGCCTTGATCACCTCATCCACACTGCGTTTTCCGTCAAACATGATGAACGCCGAGCGTTGGCGCGGTGTCAATGCGAGGGAGCGATTTTGCAAGGCCGTTTGGCCCAGCTCGGTTTTTTTGTACCGCATTGGTCTGTTGTCTCCCGTATTTGCTGTTGACCCTGACAGCACAAGGCGGCGAAACCGCTTTGTGGATCCATCCAGTCACCTGCAAATTAACGCATTTTTGCAGCCCACGCGCACAAGCTTACATAACGTTACAAGACCTTCAAGCCACCCTGCGCCATTCCGGCTTCAGGCGCGTTCAGCACTGTTTCCGCTTGAAAACGCGGCTTTATCGTTGCCACCGAGACGAAAATACATTTCGCAACACGTTCCAGACAACCCCTCAACTCAGGGTGACTGCGGATGTCATGGGCGCACCCAACTGGCCGTGCTTCTCACCGCTCATGTCAATGTCACCGCCCTTGTTGAGCAGATACAAGGCAAGGCCTGCAAAAACGATAAAGCCCACAATAATTTTCCACATCTTCATTCTCCAAAAAAATGGCCCCCGGCAAAAAAGACGAGGGCCCGTGATTCAACTTGAAACCTCAAACTCAGGGGTTCTTCAGAGGCGCAGGCCTTAAGCCCGCCCCCATCCCTGCGCTGGGGGGTGACAGAAAAGATCAGTCGTCAGCGTAGATGTCCACGTCTTTGGTTTCCTTGATGAACAAGGTGCCAATGACAAAGGTTGTGCCAGCGATGATGATCGGGTACCACAAACCGTTGTACATGTTGCCGGTTTGCGCCACGATGGCAAACGCCGTGGTGGGCAGCAAGCCGCCGAACCAGCCATTGCCAATGTGGTACGGCAGGCTCATCGACGTGTAGCGAATGCGGGTCGGGAACATCTCCACCAGCATGGCTGCAATCGGGCCGTAGACCATCGTGACCAACAACACCAGGTAGAACAAGATGCCGGTCACCAGCACTTTATTGACTTTGGCAGGGTCAGCCTTGGTGGGGTAACCGGCTGCTTTCAGGTCATCCGCCACAGCCTTCTTGAAGGCCACATCCAGTTTCTTGGCTTCGTCGGCAGGCAGGCCTTTGGACGAGTAGCTTGGAATGGCCACAGAGCCGATTTTGATGGTCGCAGGGGTACCAGCGGGTGCCACGGCGTTCTCATAGCTCACGGAAGCGCCCGCCAGAACTTGCTTGGCGATGTCGCAGGAACTCGTGAACTTGACGGTGCCGGTCGGGTTGAACTGGAACGAGCACTCGGCGGGGTCAGCCGTCACCACCACCTGGTTTTTGGCTTGTGCAGCGGCCAGGTCTGGGTTGGCGGCTTCGGTCAGCGCCTTGAAGACCGGGAAGTAGGTCAACACAGCCAGCAGGCAGCCAGCCATGATGATCGGCTTGCGGCCGATCTTGTCTGACAGCATGCCGAACAGCACGAAAAACGGTGTGCCCAGGATCAGCGAGTAAGCCACCAGAATGTTGGCGGTGGCGCCGTCCACCTTCAGCGCTTGCGTCAGGAAGAACAAGGCATAGAACTGACCTGAGTACCACACCACAGCCTGGCCGGCCGTCAGACCGACCAGCGCCAGAATCACAATTTTCAGGTTCTTCCACTGACCGAACGATTCGGACAACGGCGCCTTGGAGGTCTTGCCCTCAGCCTTCATTTTCTGGAAGGCCGGAGACTCGTGCATCGACAAACGGATGTAGACCGACACGCCCAACAGCAAGATCGACACGATGAAAGGAACACGCCAGCCCCAGTCGGCAAAAGCGGCTTCACCGATGGCGGTACGGGTTCCCAGAATCACCATCAGCGACAGGAACAGGCCCAGCGTGGCAGTGGTTTGAATCCATGAGGTGTACTCGCCGCGCTTGTGATGCGGGGCATGCTCAGCCACATACACAGCAGCACCACCGTATTCACCGCCGAGGGCCAGACCTTGCAGCATCCGCAGTGCGATAAGAATGACGGGCGCCGCCACACCAATCGAGGCGTAGCTGGGCAGCAGGCCCACGATGAAGGTCGACAGACCCATGATGACGATGGTCACCAGAAAGGTGTACTTGCGGCCGATCATGTCGCCCAAGCGGCCAAACACCAGCGCACCGAAGGGGCGCACGATGAAACCGGCAGCGAACGCCAGCAGCGCGAAAATGAAGGCAGAGCCTGCGTCCAGTCCGCTGAAAAACTGCTTGGCGATGATGGCGGCGAGTGAGCCGTAGAGGTAAAAGTCGTACCACTCAAAAACGGTACCTAGCGACGAAGCAAAAATCACCTTTTTTTGCTCGGCGCTCATCGGTCGGTTGTCGACTGCTGTTGCCATGGTTGTTGTCTCCAAAATAAATGGGCTCCCAGTATCGGGAGGCAACTTCATTATTTTGGTCAGGACTGACCCAACTCTGACGCGAAAATTACAGGACCTTTCACCAAACTTATGAGGGCCTGACAACTCAAGGGGAAACCCTTTGGCGCGATTTCAGCATGCGAACAGCCCTAGGGATTACACGGGGCTACAGCGGATTTTTCGGGGTTTCCGGCGGCGGTTTCCTGACGGCACCGATGCCCACCTGAACGGCTTTTTTCCAGTTCGCAGGGCCGTCACCCACGGCCCCGTTTTCAGCACTTTCAACCGCAAACCAGGGTCCGTTCGTGAGGTAGTCGCGCAGCATCGGCAGCGCGTCCAGACCCCAGAAAACCAGGCCGTCCACCGCCATCGCTGGCACGCCAAAAACGCCTTGCGCTATCGCATCTTCGGAACTGGAAGTCAGCATGGCTTTGACGGCCTCAAGCTGCACATCGCGCGGTGGGGACAAATGCTCTGCCAGGGCGGCGAGCCGGGCGGGGTCCACGGCGTCCAGCGGTCGGTCAGCGCCATTCGCGCGCCACACATGGCGAAAAATCGTCTCGCACACATAGCGGTTAGGCGCGCCAGGGTAGGCCTCGGGGCTGCAGGCCATGGCCAGCCGCAGCAGGGGCAAGGGGTTGAAGGGATGGGCGCTGGGCATGGCCATGTCAATGCCCAGGGTGTGGGCCAGCCACAGCACCTGTCGGTAGGTCCAGTCGCGTTTGGGCGCAATTTCAGCCGGGCCCAGCTGGCCATGGTGTTTGAGCATGGCCGCAAACAGCACCGGCCGGTAGCGCACGCTGTAGCTCAGGCCTTCCAGCGCCTTGGGCAACTGCTCAAACGCCAGGTAGGCGTAGGGCGAGATGACGTCGAAATAGAACGTGATCTGTTTCACGCTGCGCCCGCTCACATGGCCGCCGCCAGCACGACCATGCGCTGCTCAATGCGCCGCCACACGGCGCGTCGGGTGTCGTCGCTGGCGCTGCCCCAGGCCACCAGCTCGTCACGGGTGCGAAAGCAGCCGCCGCACAGCTCGTCGGCCACGCCCTTGAGCCGGGTCATGCGGCACACCGAGATGCACGGTGAGGCCATGGTGCCGGTTGTCTTGATCTCGATTGCCTTGGTCGCTACTAAATCAATAGCGTTTTTCAGGGCGATGCGCTCCTGTGCCGGGTCCACGGCCACATCCACCACGGGTGCGCCGGTCAGCCGCTGCAGGTCTTGCGGAGTCATCTGGAACACCGCATGCGGATGCCCGGCGGCGGCCCATATCACGTCAAACCGCAGCAGCGACGCGTCGATCACGGTCACGGCGGGCGTGGCATGCGCCACCGGCGACACACCACCAATCGAAAACCCGGTCTTGTCTTTGACAAACGCGGCATCGGCCCGGCCCAGGCGTTTGCCGTCGGAGCACACCCAGCCCAGGGCTTCGAGCTTGCGCTCGTCCACCCGCTGGTCACCCGATGTGACCACCAGCACGGCAGCGTCGTCAAACTTGCGGCGAAAAACAATGCTTTTGGCGATTTGCCCCACGGCCACGCCCAGCGCGTCAGCCGCTTGCTGGGCGGTGCGGGCCGCGTCGTCTAGCATGACGGGCGGGTGCGCGTGCCCGGCCTCCAACAAAAAAGCCGCGACTCTTTGCACCCCGTCAGGCAGCACTTTCAACTCCGCTCCACACATACTAGCCCCCACGCTCGGCACTGGCGTGTCCGTCGCTGCCCCCCGAGGGGGCTAATTTCGCTCGGGGCGGCCCAGCGAGAAATTGCCGTTTCTGACGCTTCGCGTTATTCATGAGTAGTCCTTTTATTGATCAACGCGGTTGCCGCACGTGAGTTGGGCTTGCGCCCCAGGAAATCACTGATGAACACGCCCGCATCAACCAGTTGGTCCAGGTCAATGCCGGTATCAATGCCCATGCCGTGCAGCAGGTAGACCACGTCTTCGGTGGCCACATTGCCGGTGGCGCCCTTGGCATAGGGGCAGCCGCCCAGCCCGGCCACCGACGTGTCGAACTGCCACACCCCCAGCTGCAGCGCGGCCAGCGTGTTGGCCAGCGCCTGGCCGTAGGTGTCGTGGAAGTGGCCTGAAACATCGTCCAGCGCGTAGTGTTGGAGCGTCGCCTCGATCGCGCGCTGCACCTTGAGCGGTGTGCCCACGCCGATCGTGTCGGCCACGCCAATGTGCTGCACGCCAATGCCCTTCATCAGCCCGGCCAGAGTCGCCACGCGGTCGGGGTCCACCTCGCCTTCATAGGGGCAGCCCACGGTGCAAGACATGGCCCCGCGCACGTAAATGCCACGGGCCCGCGCGGCCGCCACCACAGGGGCAAAGCGTTCGATGCTTTGGGCGATCGAGCAGTTGATGTTGCGCTGGCTGAAAGCCTCGCTGGCGGATGCGAACACCACCACCTCGTCAGGGTGGGACGCCACCGCCGCCTCAAAACCCTGCAGATTGGGCGTCAGCACGGAGTAGCGCACGCCGGGCCGGCGCGTGATGCCGGCCATCACCTCGGCGGCATCGGCCATCTGCGGCACCCACTTGGGCGACACAAAACTCGTGACCTCGATCTCTTTCAGGCCGGCCGCCTGCAGGCGGTGCACCAGTTCCACCTTGACGGCGGCGGGCACCGGGGCTTTTTCGTTCTGCAGGCCGTCGCGCGGGCCCACGTCCACCAGTTTGACGCGTGAAGGAAGTTTCATGGCCTCAGTATCCCTTCTGGGGATCAACCACACCGGCCAGGCTGGCAATGGGCGCGCCGCCTTCCAGCTGCGCGATCTTGCCGGCGATCTGGCCGATGCTTTCGTCCCGCAGCGTGCGCGCCGAGGTGTGCGGGGTCAGCGTGATCTTCGGGTGCCGCCAGAAGCGGTCGGT
>JBJXEI010000282.1:0-10033 GCA_046154065.1 Polaromonas sp.
TCCTGGATCACGCCCAGCCAGTCCCAGAACTGCTTGGCCTGCACTTTCAGGCGGTAGTCGGTCTGGGCGATCTGTTCCTCGACCAGCTCGGTCATGCGGGAGTCCAGGTCGGCCGGGGGCAGCTTGAGGTAGGCCTCGCTCTCGGAGCCGTCGCGCTCGATGGTGGCGCCGGCCTTGCGGGCGATGTTGAGCATGACGGTGTTCTCGCTCAGCGCGTGGATGAACATCATGCCCACGCCGTTGTTGCGGGCGTGCATGACGGCGCGGTCAAACAGGCGCGCGCCGTAGCGGCGGCCCCGGGCGTGGCTGAGCACGGACACGCCGAACTCGGCGCAGGTTTTGAGCTGCGGGTCGGTTGAAAACGCCAGATGCGCCATGGCGATCAGCTGCAGGCGGCGGTTGTAGATGCCAAAGACTTCGTCGCGCTCGAAGTTCAGCCCCGCCACGTAACGCTCGATCTGCTCGTCATTGGCGGCGTAGCCAAAGCGCAGATAACGGTCGTGCGGGCCCAGCGCCAGCAGGTGGGCCGTGATGCGCCGGGCATGGGCCGGGCCCATGGAACGGATGGGAATCAGGCTGGAAGACGCACGGGCCACCACGCCAGCAGGTGTTGGTGCGGTGGTGGGTGGACGCAGCAAGGCGCGGCTGGCACCCAGAGAGGCTTTGAAAAGAGTTGCGGGGGTCACCATGGCATGAATGTAAGGGTTTTCCCTAAATTTAAGAGTCACCTGGGCGCAAACCCACAAAATCGTCAGCGCGGGGCCGAAAAGGCCCCAACGCCCTCCAACACCCCAAAACGGGGCTGGCAGGGGGTTCCAAGCAGTCTTTTTACGTCAAAACCCCAACCGGCCTAGGTCTTCATTGCCTGATCAGCTATTATTTTTATAGCACCCTCACACAGGCACCGCCGTCGTTGCTTTCACGCAGTCCATCACAAAGCTGGTTTTACAGTCCTGCACGCTGGGGTGTTTGAGCAGGGTGTCCATGACAAAGCGGCTGTAGTGCGCCATGTCCTGCACCACCACGCGCAAAAAGTAATCCATTTCGCCGGTCAGCGCAACACATTCCACCACCTCGGGCCAGACCTGCACGCTGGCGCGGAACACGTCCATCGGGTTGCGTTTGTGGCTTTCGAGGTGCTTTTCCAGCCGCACGTTCAGGTGCGCCGTCAGGCTCAAGCCCACCGCTTCGGGCTTGACCAGCGCCACGTAACAGCTGATGACGCCGGTGGCTTCCAGCCGCTTGACGCGGCGCAGCACGGCGCTGGGCGACAGGCTGACCTGCTCGGCCAGCTCGTCGTAGGTGGCGCGGCCATTGGCCTGCAAGCTGCGCAAAATATGCCGGTCTAGCTTGTCGAGTGTTTCCATGGTGCTTATTTTGCAGGTTTTGTGCGCGCGGGGCGATGGCAGCGCTGATCTCGCATGAATGCTGTGCCTTCGCAGGGCTACAGTCAACGCATAGATTCAGACATTCAGACCCCAGGAGACCCCCATGCCGCCCCACACCTTGTCAGCCCCACCACCACCGGCGGTGTACGGCCAGTCAGACCGCCCACCCCGCGGTGACTACGCGCGCGGTGGCCAGGTCGCAGCAGACTACACCTGCCCGCAGAACCATGCGGCCTATACCGCGCTGGACCACGACACCTACCACCGGCTGTACCAGCGCCAAAGCGCGCTGCTGCCGGGCCTGGCGTGTGACGAATTCATCGCGGCGCTGCCGTCGCTGGGGGCCAGCAGCCAGATTCCAAGGTTTGACGACATCAACGACCGCCTGTATGCGGCCACTGGCTGGGAGGTGGTGGCGGTGCCGGGGCTGATCCCGGAGGTGCCGTTTTTCACGCTGCTGGCCAACCGCAAGTTCCCGGTCACGGACTGGATCCGCACGCCGGCGGAGTTTGACTATGTGGTGGAGCCGGACGTGTTCCACGACCTGTTCGGCCATGTGCCGCTGCTGTTCAACCCGGTGTTTGCCGACCACATGCAGGCCTACGGCGCGGGCGGGCTGAAGGCGCATGCGCTGGGCGCGTGCGAGCAGCTGGCGCGCCTGTACTGGTACACGATCGAGTTTGGGCTGATGCGGCAAGCCAGCGGCCCGAACGCCGGGGTGAGGGCTTACGGCGCGGGGATTTTGAGCTCGTCCGGTGAGCTGGTGCACGCGGTGACCAGCCAGGCGCCGCAGCGCATCGCCCTGCAGTTGCTGCGGGCCATGCGCACGCGCTACAAGATCGACACCTACCAGCAAACCTATTTTGTGATTGACAGCTTTCAGCAGCTGTTTGACCTCACCGCCCCGGACTTCACCCCGTTGTATGCGCAGCTGAAAACGCTGGGTGAGATGGCCGCCGACGCGCAGCTGCCGGGGGATGAGCGCGTGGCGGCGGCGACGGTTTAAACCGCCACCGCTCGCCGGGTCAAAGCCACGCGTCCAGCACGGTGCGGGTCTTGTCCCAGTAGGTTTGCAGCTTTTCCAGCTCTTGCGTGGCGTACACGGGCACCGTGCCCAGTGCGGCCTGGGTTTCCAGCCGGGTGGCCACCGCGTGCATGGCCAGTGCGCCCACGTTGCCAGCCGTGCCCACCAGGGCGTGGCAGGCCCACGACAGCGCCTGCGCATCATCGGTGCGGATGGCCTGGGCAATGGCGTCCAGCCGCTGGGCGGCGTCGGTGCGGAACAGGTCAATCACGGCGCGGGTCATGCTGAGGTCTTCGTCGTCAAACTCCCGGAACTGGGCCAGCCGTTCGAAGTCCATCAGCGCGGGCTCATCCACCGGGGTGACGACCACGGAGTCGTCCACCAGCAACCCAACCGGCACCGCAGCCCCCAGACCGGGCTGGTCCAGCCAGCGCTCCAGGGCCAGCGCCAGCGCGGCCACATACAGCGGCTTGGTCAGGTAGTCATTCATGCCCGCCTCGATGCAGCGGCTGCGGTCTTCGGACGCGGCCCCGGCCGTCAGCCCGATGATGGCGGGAGACGCAGCGCCCAGCAGGGTGTGGATCTCTTGCGTGGCCTGCAGCCCATTCATGCGCGGCATGTTCACGTCCATCAGCAGCGCGCCAAAGCGCTGCCCGGCGGCATGGGCGCGGGCCACCATCTCAACGGCCTCCTGCCCGTCCAGCGCGGTTTGGGACGGGTAGCCCAGGCGCATCAGCATGGCGCTGGCAACCTTCAGGTTCACGGCGTTGTCGTCCACCACCAGCACGAGGCTTTTCTCCAGCGTCACCACGCTGGCCTGCGCCGGTGCATCGGCCAGTGGGCGGGTGCCGCCCTGGGTGGCGATGCAGCGAGCAACGGTGTCAAACAGCTGCTTCTGGCGCGCCGGCTTGAGCAGTCGGGCAGCGAACAGCTGGGCCGACTCATGGCCGGGCGGCATGAAGCCGGACGTCAGCAGCATGATGGGCACTGCCATCCAGGCGTCTCTGGCCTTGAGGGTTTGGGCCAGCGTCACGCCGTCCATTTCGGGCATGTGCATGTCGGTGATGATCACGTCGGGCAGTTGCCCTTCACCCTGAGCCAATGCCATCAGCTGCAGCGCCCTTTCACCCGAGATGGCGCTGCTGACCTGCATGCCCCACAGTTCCAGCTGCCGGGTCAGCACGCGGATGTTGGTTTCATGGTCGTCTACCACCAGCGCGCGGCGGCCTTGCAGCACGGTGGCGTCCACTGCGCCCAGCATGGCGGGCAGCTGCGCCAGCGGCGCGTCAAGCGTGAACCAGAAGGACGAGCCTTGGCCGGGGGTGCTCTCCACCCCGATCTGGCCGCCCATCAGCTCGACCAGCCGCTTGCAGATGGCCAGGCCCAGTCCGGTGCCGCCGTACTTGCGGGTGGTGGATGCGTCAACCTGCACAAAGGCCTGGAACAGCGCGTTCAAGCGGTCGGCCGGAATGCCGATGCCGGTGTCGGTGACGCGGAACTCCAGTGACGCAAAACCGGCGGTGGTCGCCCCGCTGAGGCGTTTCACATGCACGGCCACTTCACCGCGCTCGGTGAACTTGATGGCGTTGTTGATCAGGTTGATGAGCACCTGGCGCAGCCGGGTGACGTCGCCCAGGATGGCCTCGGGCACGGCGTCTGCGTCGCCACCCAGCTCGCCCATGTCGATGATCAGCTCCAGACCCTTTTCACGGGCGCGGGAGGCGGCAATGTCGCAGGCTTCTTCCACGGCGTTGCGCGGACTCAGCGGCTCGGACTCCAGATCCAGCTTGCCGGACTCGATCTTGGAAAAGTCCAGGATGTCGTTGATGACGCCCAGCAGCTGGTCGCTGGACAGGCGAATGGTTTGCAGGTAGTCGGTCTGCTCGGGGTCCAGCCGGGTTTCAGCCAGCAGCGTGCTCATGCCCAGCACGCCATTGAGCGGGGTGCGGATCTCGTGGCTCATGGTGGCCAGAAACGAGGCTTTGGCGCGGGCAGCCTGCAGCGCCTCCTCGCGGGAGGCCTCCAGCTCGGCCGTGCGCTGGGCCACGCGCGCCTCCAGCATCTGGTTGGCCTCTTCAATGGTGGCGGCTTTTTTCAAAACGTCAGCGCGGTAGTCTTCGAGCTTTCTGGCACTGTCATACAGCACGCTGGACAGCTGCCGCACTTCACGAATGTGGGTGGTGGTGTCCAGCACGGGCACTTCGCCACGGCCCAGCCGTTGCGCAGCCAGACCCAACCGCTCCAGCCGCAACCCCATGCGCCGCGCGACGTAAAAAGCCGTCAGGCCGCCCAGCACCAGCATCGCGGCAATCAGCGCCAGGGAAACGCCCACCGCGCGTTGTGTGGCCGCCGTGAAGTCGCTTTCAGGGGCCACCACCACCAAAGTCCAGCGCAAACCGAGCGCGTCACCCAATGGGCGGCGCACGGCGATCAGGGAGTCTGCGCCCATGGGCAAGCGGTGCAGGGACACGGCGCGGTCCACAAAGCCGTCGGCCAGCACCGCATCAGAGGTCTTTTTTTGCAGCCCGGACGCCAGGGCCTCCTGGCTGGCACGGATCACGGGGTTGTGGCTGTCGCTGGGTTTGACGCGTTCCAGCACGCCGCCAACGTCACGGTACAGAGCGTCCCCAGCCGACGAAGCGACCAGCAGCCCACGCTCGTCAACCAGATAAGCCGCCCCGCGCGAACTGATGCGCTGGGTCCGCAAAAAATCAGCCAAATACTGCAGCCGCACATCGGCGGCAAACACACCAGACGCGCCGGAAAAGTCGTCGTACACCGGTTGCGACAAGGTGATGACCAGCTGTTTGTGAGCTGGCGAGATGAACACTGGCGAGAAAATACGGCTGCCCGCTCGCAGCGCAGCTTCGTACCACGCCCGGGTGCGTGGCTCGTAGTTGGCGCTGTCGCCAGGCAAAGGCTGCGACCGGTCACCGGGCTGGGCAGCTTGAAAAAGCTGGCGAGGGTTGATCGGCCCATCACGCACTTCACGCAGACTGACTTCGGAGCCGCGAGAAGTTTGCTCAACGCCAAAGAAATGCCCCTTGGCCGTGCCCATGTACAGCCAGGGCACGCTCGGTGACTGGCGGGTCAACGCAAACGCGATGGACTCGAACAGGGCGGGCGTCTCCAGCCAGCGCCTGGCTTGCTGCGTCTGGGCTGGCGTCAGTGCCACCGGAAACAAACCGTTCATGACGACATGGGCTTGCTGCAGGTGGTTCTCAGTTTCTGACTGCACCCTCAGTGCCATGCTGCTCATGACCTGATTGGCCAGGTCTCCCACCGACTCGTTGCTGCTGCGGGCCAGCAGCCATGTCACGCCAGCAGCGGGCAGCAGGGCAAACAACAACAAGCTGATCAGCAGCATGCGACGAAGTGAGAACACGGGTGGTGGCGGCAAGGTGGACATGCAGTGTGGCGCTTTGAGGTAAGGCACGTGGGCGGTTAGCTGACGAGTCCGAGCAGCTCGACGGCGTCCATGGGGGCGCTGCGCCCAGGCAGTGTCATCAAGGCACGGGCGCCGGTTTTGACGGCGCCGGTCACGCCACGCAGCATCGTCACACTTGCCGCCACCGTCCATCCTGCGTGGCGCGCCTGCTTGTGCAGCAACAGCGTGGCATTCACGGTGTCCCCTACCGGCAGGATCTGGCTTTCGCCGTGGAGTGGGTTCTTCAACCTGGCCAGCGCCACCGGCCCGCTGTGCAGCGCTACGCCCACCACGAACGGTGGCAGCGCCCGATCCGCAAAGTGCGTCTGCAAATACTCCTGCACCCGCTTGGCAGCATCCACCAAACCAATGGCAGCGCGGCTGGCGCGCAGGCCGTGGTTCACTGAGAAGGTGTCAGCGCTGTTGACAAAGATGGCCAGCAAGGCCTCCCCGACAAACTGCATGTGCCGGGCACCAAACAGATGCACGGTGTCACCCGCGTTGTTGTAGAACCGCCTAACCACCTCGCTGAGCTCGTCGTCGGTCAGTTTTTCAGCCAGTGCGGCGTAGCTCAGCACATCCACAAAAAGCACGGTTGCGCTGGCGAATTTCTCGTCCTCACTGGCATCGACGTCACCTGGCCACTGGTTGCTGAATTCTGCAGCCAGCCGCTTCTCGTACAAATAGGCCAGTTGCTGGCCTTGCTCCTGCAATGCCCACGACACAGCTGAATCCACCGCGCTGGCCTGCGCGGCATGGCGCATTTCACGCCGGTTCAGCTGCGCAGACACAGCTTCGCGCAATTCACCCGGTCGAAACGGCTTGGTGATGTAGTCGTCAGCACCGCTGGTCATGCCGATGCGCATGTGCGCCCGCTCCTGAAGCGAGGTCAACAAAATCACGGGGGTGGCGGCCAGTGACGCATCCGCGCGCAGCGTCTGCAGCATCGCAAAGCCGTCCATCAACGGCATCTGCACATCGCTGATGACCAGGTCTGGCCGGTGCTCACGAACCAACGCCAAGCCGTCGGCACCGTTGTCCGACGACAGAACCTCAAAACCATCTTTTTTTAAAACAGAGGCCACCAGCATGCGGGTGGCCGCATCATCTTCCATGAGCACAATCAAAGGCATTTTTATTCCAACAAGAGCAGGCGGTCAGCTTACACACAACTGGTGTGGTCCAGCCTGTCACACAGCGCTGTTTTTAAGCATCACCAGCGTTTCGTCGATGACCTGTGGCAAAAAGGCCATTTGCACATGAGCGACGCCGTTCAATTCGCGGTTGTCTGCGCCTGGCAATGTGGCACTGGACGACGGAAACACGATGTTGTCGGTGGTCGAGTACCAGCAGGTGAACTGATGCTGCGCGGGCACACCCTCCACGCTGTTCAAGCGGCTCAGCCAGCCACTGCCAAGCTGCATCTGGCGCGCGTTGGTGCTGCGGCCCCAGCGTGCCAGCCAGGTACCGTGGTGAGGCGTTCCCAAGGTGACGACACGGTACGCTGGGCCATCAGCGGGCTGCTCTGCGAGCCACGCACGCACGGCAAGACCACCCATGCTGTGGCACACGAGCAGCGGCGACACACCGGTGGCCTTCGCGACGCGCCTGATGGCGTTGTCAATCGGTCGCAGGTAATCATCGATCGAACCAAAAACAGGCTCCAGGCTGATCGCCTCATAAACCAGGCCAGTGCCCTTCAACCGCGTCATCCACGGTAACCAGAACGCCCGGTTGCAAAAGAACCCATGTACAAAAACCACGCCCTGTTGCCCGTATCCACCAGTTGAACAGACAAGGTTGTCAGGAACCGCATTTGTGCGAAACGGTTGCCGCCAGCAAAACAGCAGTGGTCCGGTGATGACCTCGTTCCACCATGCCGACCTAACTTGTTGCCAGCTGGCGATCGGGCAGGCAGTGCGCGCATTGATGCGTCGAGCCAGCACAAACTCAACAGCCAGTGCGCCGGCGTAGGCGACCAGGCAAAGCAGCAGAACGACAAAAAACGCACCAAATGCTGCAGGCAACCCATCGGACAGGAACCACCAGCCAATGCCCATCGCAGCGAACAGCAGCCCGCCGGTGATCAATCTTTGCAGCCACGCCAACATGGGCACCACTATGCCAGCACGGCTTGGCGTCGATCGCGCCACCCGAGACCCCTGTTGCAAAGGCGCTACTAGGACAAGTCCCATACGCAGTGCCTGAACCGACTTGGACAATCCATCCAAGGAACACATATGACAAAACCATGGTTGCAGAGCTATCCCCCAGGCGTCCCACACACCGTGGACGTCGAGCAGTTCACTTCACTGAATCAGCTGCTGGAAAACGCACTGAAATTGCACGCCAACAAGCAGTTTTCTGTCTGCATGGGCAGCACCATGAGTTACAGCGAACTGGACACCTTGTCGGCAAACCTGGGCAGTTGGCTGCAGGCACAGGGCCTTGAGCCCGATGCACGGGTCGCGATCATGCTTCCCAACATTCCTCAGTTCGCGGTCACCATGGTGGCCATCTTGCGGGCGGGCTACGTTTGCGTCAACGTGAACCCGCTGTACACACCCCGCGAACTGGCGCATCAGCTTCGTGACGCCGGCGCGACAGCCATCGTGATTCTTGAAAACTTTGCCAGCGTGCTGCAAGAGGTCATCGAGACAACACAGGTTAAACATGTCGTGATGGCCGAAATGGGTGATCTGCTGGGCCCCTGGCGCGGCCCGTGGACCACTTTTGCAGTACGGCACCTTGCCAAACTGGTGCCCAGTTACCAACTGGCGTTGTCAGAGCACCTGCAGGTCACGCCGTTCAGGCAGGCGCTGAGCGAGGGAGCCAACAGAGCACTCAAGTCACCTCAACGTAGCCTGAAAGACACCGCATTTTTGCAATACACCGGTGGTACGACTGGGCTGTCAAAAGGGGCCATCCTGACGCACGGCAATATTGCAGCAGCCATCCTGCAGGCCGAAGCCTGGTTCACGCCTGCGCTCCAACGAATGGGCGACATCAGCAAAAGCAACACGATTGCTGCATTGCCGCTGTACCATATTTTTGCGTTGACGCTCTGCCTACTCAATATGCGGTGGGGTGCGCAGCTGACACTTATCCCAAACCCCCGCAACATTGGTGGACTGATTGACGATCTGAAAAGGCAGCCTTTTCAGGTGTTTCCAGCGGTCAACACGCTGTTCAACGCCTTGATGCTGCATCCACAGTTCAAAACCATCGATTTTTCAAATTTGTGCGTATCGCAAGCAGGCGGAATGGCCGCCTCTGAGGGCACGGCCAAACAATGGTTTGATCGCACCGGAAGCACCATGATCGAGGGCTGGGGCATGAGCGAAACATGCGCCATTGGCACCAACAACCCGGTCACCAGCACCCACTTCAGCGGGACCATCGGACTGCCATTGCCAAGCATTGACATCGCCATCAAGAACGATGCCGGACAAAGTGCGGCGCTGGGTGAACCTGGTGAAATCTGTATTAAAGGCCCACAGGTGATGAGTGGCTACTATCGGCAAGAAAAAGAGACTGAAAAGTCTTTCACCGCCGACGGCTACTTTCGAACTGGCGACATCGGCGTGATGGACGCCAACGGTTTTGTCAAAATCATTGATCGAAAAAAAGACATGATTATTGTGTCAGGCTTCAACGTATTTCCGAATGAACTCGAAAACGTAATTTCAACCTGCCCAGGCGTCGTCGAATGCGCAGCCGTAGGTATCGAAGACGAATTGCAGGGCGAGTCCATTAAAGTATTTGTCGTGAAAGATGATCCAGCCCTCACGGAGGCCGATGTCGCCGATTTCTGTAAAAAACAGCTGACAGGCTACAAACGCCCCAAATACATTGAGTTCAGAGACGATCTTCCCAAAACAAATGTGGGGAAAATATTAAGGCGCGAACTGCGCAACGAAACCAGAAAATAATATTCTGTTGCGCAAATGCAAGCGATAAAGAAATGAATAGATCAGCCACCGCGCCCAGAAGGCAGGCCAGCCTGATCAGATAGGTCGAGCGCAGAGTGACTTGATGAGAAGCACTTTGTTTAGAGTGCAGGCAGAAATAGAAAAGCCCGGGAGATCGAAGATCGCCCGGGCGTTTTCAGGTGTAAGAGCCTGACGATGTCCTACTTTCACACGGGAATCCGCACTATCATCGGCGCTAAGTCGTTTCACTGTCCTGTTCGGG
>JBJXEI010000283.1:0-4898 GCA_046154065.1 Polaromonas sp.
TCGTGCGTGGCGATGTTCTCCAGGTACTGGCCCTGGTTGGCCGTGCGGGCGCGCAGGTCCGCGCGGCGGGTGGACAGGGCCTGCGTGCCGTCCGGGGCTTTGGCCAGGGCCGTGTCTCCCGACATCATCAGCTGCACCGTTTCTTCAGCAATCGGCCGCTGGGCAATTTCATACAGCGCCTGCAGCACCTCCAGCGCCTGGGTGGCGCGCACCTTGGTGCCGTCTATCTTGAACTGCTCGAAGCGGTGCGCAATCGTCACATCCAGCCCGATTTCAATGGCGCGGATGTGCGCGTCCATCGGGCCGCACAGGTGGCCCATGCGGGTGTTGTTCGGCGGGGTGAAGGTGTGGCGAAGAATCAAGGCAAAACGTCCTGAAGAGAAAGCGGATCGGCAATTGTCCGCCCATTTGCCGCGCCCCGGGCGCTGTGGGGGTGACTGCTAAGATTTGCCGATGATTGGACGCCTCACGGGCCTGCTGGCCGAAAAAAATCCCCCCGAACTGCTGCTGGACTGCGGTGGTGTCGGCTATGAAGTGTCCGTGCCCATGAGCACGTTTTACAACCTGCCCGCGCTGGGGGAAAAAGTCAGTTTGCTCACGCATTTTGTGGTGCGTGAAGACGCACAAATCCTCTACGGTTTTGCCACCGCCGCCGAGCGTGCCGCCTTCCGTCAGCTGATCAAGATCTCCGGCGTCGGCCCGCGCACCGCGCTCAGCGTGCTCAGCGGCATGAGCGTGGACGACCTGGCCCAAGCCATCACCGCCCAAGACCCCGGCCGCATCATCAAGGTGCCCGGCATCGGCAAAAAAACCGCCGAGCGCCTGCTGCTCGAACTCAAAGGCAAGCTGGGTGCCGACATGGGCGCGCCGCTGTCGGTGGCCAACGACGCCCAGTCCGACATCAGCCAAGCCCTGGTCGCCCTCGGCTACAGCGACCGCGACGCGGGCCTGGCGCTCAAGGCGCTGCCCAAGGACATTGGGGTGTCGGATGGCATCAAGCTGGCGCTGAAGGCGCTGGCGAAATAGGAAGGAAATCAATATGGCGATTCTTGAAGGTATTCAGATAAAGAACTTTAGAGCCTTGAAAGAGGTAACTTTAGGAAAAACGATTTATGACTCATCTAATGCAGCGCTGCCAAGACTATTGGCTGTGATTGGAGCAAATGGAACAGGCAAGTCAAGTTTGCTAGATGCATTAAGTTTTCTTGGCGATTGCTTGAAAGAGGGTGTCGAGTCTGCATGCGACAAGCAACATCGTGGTGGGTTTGAGCGTTTGCGCACTCAAGGTGTTGCTGACGTCATTCAGTTTGAGATTCGATTTAGGGAAGAGCTTTCGGCTCGCCCTATAAATTACACACTTCACATTGGTTGCGATGTAGCAGGACGTCCCATTGTTGTGCATGAGCGACTGCGGCAACGGCGAAAAGGACAAAAACACGGACAGGGCTATAGCTTTGTTGACATTACCGATGGCGTTGGATTTGCCTGGGCAGGTGAATCAACCGACGACGGCGAAGGCAATGCACAAATAGCGGTCGACATGAAGGATCGCCAAGTATTAGCGATTTCTACTTATGGAACACTAACTGACCATCCAAGGATCGCATCATTCAGAAGTTTTCTTTCAAATTGGTATCTCTCCTATTTTGTGCCTCATCTCGCACGAGAGCCATCGATGGCCGGGGCTGAACCACACTTAGATAGAGAAGGGAAAAATCTTGCTAAATATTTGCAATTCATTCAGAGAAGCAAACCTGAAGCTTTTCAAGGAATGTTGTCGAGAATAGCAAAGAAAATCCCAGGAATTTCTGATATCAAACCCGACGAATATAAAAATCGTCAACTCGTTCTTGAATTCACATCGGTCGGCTATTCACAACCTTTTTTTAAAGAAGACATGTCGGACGGCACCTTAAAAATGCTGGCCTACATGTTGTTAATGGAAGACCCTAATCCAGCACCTTTAATCGGTATCGAAGAGCCTGAAAACGGGCTACATCATCAGCTTTTGATTCATTTGGCAAATGAGCTGAAAGAGTTTGCCGCAGAAGAAAAGGGTCCGCAAGTGTTGGTTACAACTCATTCACCGCATTTCGTTGACGCATTAACTCCTTCAGAGGTTTGGATTCTCGATAAAGGCGTCGATGGTTATTCAAAACTGATTCGGGCTGCTGACATTCCCGATATCGTGAACTTCTTTAATGAAGGTATACCAATGGGAAGTCTCTGGTACAGCAATCATTTTGGTATTGGCAATCCATGATCTGGCTTGAAGTTTTAGTCGAAGGAGTCTCGGATGTTCCAACAATAAAAGAAATTCTTGAAAGAAAGTTTGAGTTAACCGATGGAAAGGATTTTGCAATTCATTGGCATTGCGGAAGAGGCACTTTGCCGGCTGATCCACACGGTATTTCAGACCCAAAGCGTTTGGGCTTGCTTGATCAATTACCGTCTAAGTTACGCGTTTACGCGAAGAGACCGCCGCAAACTGTTGTAGTTTTAGTGATTGTTGATAGTGACAAAACGCCATGTGTAGAGCTGTTGCGAGAGCTAAATGTCATGCTCGCCAAACTACCTGAAAAACCTCAAGTGCTTTTTCGATTGGTTGTTGAAGAAATAGAAAGCTGGTTTATATCTGATATTAATGCTCTACGTAGTGCGTATCCTAAAAGACTTGATAAGACTGTTCTAAAGGGATTAGAGCCTGACGCGATTGTCGGAGCCTGGGAAAAACTTGCAAAGGCTTTGAAGTTTGAAGAGAGCTCTGCGGGACCTGGAGTCAAATTAGGATGGGCTGAAAAAATATCGCCTTATCTGAATTTGGATCAACCTAGGTCACCGAGTTTGCGCAAATTCATTGAAGGCGTAGATCTGTTGGTAAAAGGTCGCACTCCATGAGCATCCAAACCGACACCTTCGCCATGCCCGACGGCCCACCGGCCAAACGCATGCTGTCCGCCGCGCCTGACTCCCCGCGTGAAGAAGCGATTGAACGCGCCCTGCGGCCCAAGCTGTTTGAAAGTTATGTGGGCCAGACCAAGGTCAAGGACCAGCTGGAGATCTTCATCGGCGCGGCCAAAAAACGTGGCGAGGCGCTGGACCATGTGCTGCTGTTTGGCCCGCCCGGACTGGGCAAAACCACGCTGAGCCACATCATTGCGCATGAGCTGGGCGTGAACATGCGGCAAACGTCTGGCCCGGTGCTGGAAAAGCCCAAGGACCTGGCGGCGCTGCTGACCAATCTGGAAAAAAACGATGTGCTGTTCATCGACGAGATCCACCGCCTGAGCCCGGTCGTCGAGGAAATTTTGTACCCCGCACTGGAGGACTACCAGATCGACATCATGATCGGTGAAGGCCCGGCGGCGCGCAGCATCAAGCTTGATTTGCAGCCCTTCACGCTGGTCGGGGCCACCACCCGCGCGGGCATGCTGACCAACCCGCTGCGGGACCGCTTTGGCATCGTCTCGCGGCTGGAGTTCTACACGCCGACCGAGCTGGCGCGCATCGTCACCCGCAGCGCCGGGCTGCTGAACGCACCCATGGACGACGAGGGCGGCTTTGAAATCGCCCGGCGCGCGCGAGGCACACCCCGCATCGCCAACCGCCTGCTGCGCCGCGTGCGTGACTACGCCGACGTCAAGGGCAACGGCCGCATCACGCTGGACATCGCCAACAAGGCGCTGGCCATGCTGGACGTGGACCCGCAAGGTTTTGACGTGATGGACCGCAAGATGCTGGAAGCCATCATCCACCGCTTCGACGGCGGCCCGGTCGGGCTGGACAACATCGCCGCCAGCATTGGCGAGGAGCCCGGCACGATTGAGGACGTCATCGAGCCGTACCTGATTCAGCAGGGTTACCTGCAGCGCACCCCGCGCGGGCGCATTGCCACGCTGGCGGCGTACCGGCACTTGGGGGTGGCGCCACCAGCCAGCGGTGACCAGCTGTTCAGTTGAAATAACGCCGCAGCGTCAGGTCACCTCACGTCATCGCCCCGCGCGCATCCACCCTGTAAATCCGCTGCACCGTGCCATGGCGCAGACCGCCGGTCACGCCGATCATCATGTCGTGCAGGTTCACGGTGGGGTCACAGTGGCCGGGGATCAGCCACAGCATGCGGCCGAGTTTGGGCACGCGCTGGCTGCCTGCGGCGGGCCGCAAGATGCCGTGTTCGTCGCCGCCGTTGTCATAGGTCAGCTCACTTTCGGTGTCAAACGCGTGGACCAGCGGCAGGCCGGAGTCGATGGCATGGCTTTTGTGGCCGGCGTCACACACGGCGTGGGTGGGGTGGGTGCTGATGACCTGGGTTTTGACGAACAGGGCGTGCTCGAACTGTGGCTGGGCCGGGTCGCGCTCGTTCTGGGCGTAGTCGGCGTCCATGAACAGGAAGGAGCCCGCCTGCAGCTCGCCATACACGCCGCTGGCCGCTTCGTGCAGAAAGCTGCCGGTGCCTGCGCCGGTGATCAGCCCGACGGTGAGGCCTTCGGCTTCGATCATCTGTTTGGTTTGCAGCGCCGCGGCGGCGGCCAGCGCAATGGCGCTTTGGCGGCCCTGGGCACTGCGGATGTGCTGGGCCTTGCCGTTGTAGGCCTGCAGCCCGGCAAAGCGCAGCGCCGGGTGTTTGCGGATTTCCAGCGCCAGCAGCACGGCGGCGCGGCCGGGGGGCACACCGCAGCGGCCCTGGCCCACGTCCAGCTCGACAAACACGTCAATGATGGTGGCCACGCCGGTGGCACCTCTGGCCTGGTTCATGGCCACGGCCAGCCGCTCGATGCCTTCAAGGCTGTCCACCGCAATGGCCAGCTGGCCGCCATGCGGCACCAGCGCCTGCGTCAGCGCGGCCACGCGGGCCAGCTTGTGCGCGGCAATCACCTGGTTGCTGATGTAGATGTTGT
>JBJXEI010000284.1:0-20275 GCA_046154065.1 Polaromonas sp.
CCTGGCCTTCCAGGCGCACCTGGTAGACCCGGTTTTCATAACTCGACAGGGCCGTCAGCCGCCCATCGCCCAGCAGTCCCACACTGGCCAGCGCGTCCAGCACCACGTCCGGGGTCAGCGTTTCATAAACGTGTCGTGGCACCGCAGCGGCGGTGTTGAAGGGAGGCTGGTGATCGGTCATGCCTGCATTGTCGGCGCAGGGCGGGGGTGGGGCTGACGGGTGTTTTTAATGCTCCTGTTTTCGCAGCTGCCAGTGCAATGAATGCGTGGGCTAGATGCCATTTCGGCATTCAACAGGTAACAACTTAGGTCTATGCGTGCTGTCATCCCGGGCTTGACCCGGGATCCATGAACTTTCACGGTGTTGGCAAGGCGACGGTTTGATGGATTGCGGGGGGGGGCTGTGTATTCACTTCAAAAGAGCCTCAAAAATCAACATCCAGGTCGAATTTCGATCGAAATTCGGCATTGCAAGCTCAAAAGTTAATCTGCAGGTTAATTTTTGAAGGTTTGGATCACCTGTTAAGCCTAAATCACCCGCTAGCCTAGGTAATCATTGCCGGTACAGCTATCAAATTAGGAGTAGATTGAACTCGATGATGGCATCCCCAGCGCCTTTGTCCAAGCCGGGGCAAGCCCGGTTTGACTCACAGCTTGCCTGAGTGGTCCCTGCTGTCCTTCGGGTGGATAAACCCGATAGGCTATCGGGGTTCAGCCTCCGGCAGGGCCGTCAACTCACGTAGCGCTTCAAACACCTGCCGGAGCTGGTTGCGGGTGTTGCGGCTGAAGGTGTGGGCTTGCATTCCTAGCGGTTTGGTTTTCTCTTCCAGCTTGAACGTCTGACATTTGCGGCGGGCCGCAGGTACGTCCTCTTGATGGAAGGGTTAGGTTTCATCGAGCGCGGCAGCAAGCTTGTTGAATGCATCGCGAAGTTCGTGGATGAGCTTGTCGTAGACGGCAAATAGGTCAGCATCAGCGGTTAGTGCAAGGCGGTCTTTTACAAATGCAAGTTTCGCCTGCTGGCCTTCTTTTGAGCCGAGATGGGAGTAGGCGACCCGGAGATCGTACAAAACGTAGAACGGGCTCATGAGTGCACGAATATCGACCGAATCGGTTCGTGTTTCCAACAGCTTTTGAAGGCGTTTCAAACTGCCCAGGTTCGCCGCCTCTTGCCCAACTGCAGCGAGGAGTTTTTCGAGTGTCTTGTTGTCCAGCGACTCCAAATAGATTTTGTTCAAGGCGTCGGCGATGTTCGTTCGTTCAACAGGCGTATCAACAACAGGCCGTCGAATCGCTATAGCGAGTTCTAGGACTTCTTTTTCCAAGTGAGCGATCTTTTTCCCGAAGCATCGGAAGCAGCTTTCGAGAAAACTAGACCGCTGTTCAAACAACTCATCTTCTGGCGTTCGATCAGTGAACTTACATTCAATCTGCCCGTCGTAAAACTCAGACCCAATCGAGTGGTCAGACAAGACATTTTCAGACCGAAGGTAGAACTGCTCGTTCTCGGGAAGTTGTGCAATGTCACCAAGCCACATGACAACGCGGCCGTATTTGTTTATTCCGAAGGCGATGCTGAAATCGTCCTCCTGCAGAATCGTTCCGTACGTACGCGAGGCAAATCTGACTCGATATGATGGGTGAACGTCGTATTTGAGCAAGACCTCTTTGTTAAAGAAGACCGGTGTTAGAAACCCTTCGTCAAACTCGCGCGCGAGCCCCGGAATATAGCTGTAGTCGTCTGAGTCGTATTGGAAGGAAACCTTGGTAAAACCAAAGTCACGCGCGGTCTTCTTTCGAACCACCCTGGCTATGTCTGACCCACGCTCCGTGGCTTTTCGGTGCAGTTCAATCAGCGCAAAGCGAGATCTATCCGGAAGGTATGTTGACTCGCAGGCTGAACACTTCAGGACGGGTAGTCCACTCAACTCGATGTGCACGCCAGACACTTCTTCGTCGAAGTCCTCAAATGACAAATCCAAAGGGGACTCGCACTTGTCGCAGTAGATGTGGCGTGCCTTGCCCGCCTGTGGGAAAAGATCGGCAACGTTCATATGGTGGTCTGAAAATTAACGTCAAAGCTGCCCGGCACGCAGCAGGGGCCACGCATTGGCATTCTGCTGCTGCGTGTCCGCGCCGAGCGAGCAGATACACGGCAAGGTGCACTCGACTTGGGTCCACACGCTATCGACCCAAGAAAAGACCGGCGCCGACAGTAGTAAACGCGTACCGGGCCATTCTTTTCCTCGTGGCAGTTGGCGTTGAAAAAGTAGGTCGCTCACAGGCTCATATCGGGTCGCGTACGTTTTCGCCAAAAGTAACCGACGTCTTCGAAGAAGATACATTGACGTCGGTCGTTCCCGCCCCCAACATGGAAAAGGCTTTGATTTTCCATTTTGGTACTCAAGCACTATCGCCCTGAGCAAAGCTGAGCGCATATCTTCCTTCGTCATACGCGCTGTCGGTCCTCGCCCTCGTGCCAGTAGCCGACGCTTTGGATACTTCATGCCGTGTAACGAATAGCGTTTATCTGCCGCGCCGAGAATTCCAGCCAGAGAAGCGACCTCAAACGCGGCAGATAAACCTGGTTGGACTGAAGCGCCGGCCCTGATGCGCTCTGGTTGGCGGCATAGGGGTTTGTAAGTTTCAAGCGCGGTTGCATCCGCAAATTATGGCTTGAGACATGGCTGCATAGATGCCGTGTGTGCTGTTGGGTATCGACGATTTTGCGCAACGACCATGGACTGGTCATTGCCAGCCATTGCGCCAGCCAATACCGGCAGGCCGTAGCGCCGCAAGACGCAGCACCGCCCCTGGCGCGTTTGAAGCGGCCTGCAAACTGCTGCTGACATGCAACCGGCCGTGCCTGCAACACGGGCACAGCAACACATCCATCTTTGCGACCCGCGCCATGAAGGCATGGGCTGACTCCGAGGCCTGCGGGTTGACCGCAGGCCTCTGAATCGACAATTTCCAATGCTCCTGTTTCCGTAGCTGCCAGCGCACAGCCCACATGGTCTAGCTGCCATTTCTGGCTTCAAAAAAGCCTCGAAAATTAATATCCAGGTTAAATTTTGATCCTTAACCAATGCCAACCCGTCAAAAATTAACCTGCAAGTTAACTTGCGAGGGCTTTTGATCGGGTTTTATGTGCCAAATCACCAGCTAGCCCAAGCAATCATTGCGGAGCCAGCTATCAAATTAAGAGTAGATTGAACTCGGTGAGGGCATCCCCAGCGCCTACGTCCAAGCCATGGCAAGCCCGGTTTGACTCACAGCTTGCCAGTCGGGCCCTGGCTGTCCTTCGGGCGGACAAGCCCAATAAGCTGTTGGGGTGCAGCCTCGGGCAGGGCCGTCAACTCACGCAGCGCTTCAAACACCTGCCGGAGCTGGTTACGTGTGTTGCGGCTGAAGGTGTCGTGCTGCATTCCCAGCAGTTCAGTTTTCTTTTGCAGCTTGACCAAACAGTTAGGCAGCGATGTTGTGCTGTGCGTCATGATTGAGGAGCAAACCATTCTGGTTTCGTTTGCCAATCTCCATATAGCTCGTTCACTCCATTTTTAATGGCAAGCAGCATCTCCGAGGAAAGGGCGTGCTGAATTGCGGCGAATTGAATTATGTTTTCAGCCGACGCTTGATTGTTGCCGCCATGGATTGCGGCAACAATATAGTTTGAGATTTCTTCAAAGAGACTCTTCTTTTTATATTGAGCAAATGAATAAGAAAGCAGACGGCCTTTAATGTATTCAGGTGTCCGAGATGTTGTGTAATTTTGGGTTATAGATTCGGCAAGGCATCGGGCTTCTTTCAGGGCGACGAATTGTTCGCTTTCTGGCTCTTCCTCTTCCGTATCATCATTCTTCTCCATATGTTCTGCCATAACGGTGAAGAAGATAAAGGCAATTACCTCTTGTGCAACTGCGTCAAATGGAAACGGATTTGATGAAGATCCCTCTGCAAACGAAGGCAGGTTTTCAATTGAATCCCGGATTTCTATGGTGATTGTGTATGCTCCGTGAAGACAGGCTAAGCAGAAGGCCATCATTAGCCGGTTAGATGGCTTGGCTTCTCGGATCATCTTGTCTGCTAAGTTGGGGTCGTCAGAGAATGCTTGGAGAAATATTTCGAAGGATGTGACCTTGCGGAGCATTTTCTTCCTAAACAGTGATGACAAAAATCCCATATGGTTCTTTCATTCTCGATATTTCTGAGTTGCCTAACGCAATGTTTGCCGCAAACCACTGCAAAATAATGTGGACGGATGATCCATCAAACCACGACTAACTGCCTGCCGGTTCTCAATAGTTTGCTCACCTAAAAATAGCGACAAACCCGCCAAATATTTGTTCTCGAAGATCAACACATCGCCCTCCCTTTAATTCGATTTTTACGCTCCCATAGCGTACCGCATTGCCCTAGCAGGCTGCTGAAATACCTCCCAACACCTGAAAAATCTGCGTATTTGATGGTCACTCACCCCTTGGCAACATCGAAAAAATCGCTTGTAGGCCGATCTGTGAGGTCGAATTTTCCCGCTGTGGGCATGTCAACGAGTATTTCAGCAGCCTGCTAGACCGGATCGTGCTGGCTCGCGTTTAGTGCGTAGCCCGGGGTCAGGTCTTGAAGTCCATCAAACAAGACAACAGGCGACTGCGCTCGCGCTCAAATCTCACAGCCAAGCAAGGCCAGCCGAATCGATAATTTCCAATTGCTCCTCTTTCCGTAGCTATCAGCGCAGATCCTGTAAGGGCTAGATGCCATTCCAGCATTAAAAAAATCCTCAAAAATTAACACCCAAGTTAAATTTAGACCCTGAACCAGCGCCAAACTCTTAAAAATTAACCTACAAGTTAAATTTTAAGGGTTTTTGACCGCCTTTTACATACCAAAAAGCTCGTCAGCCCAATCAATCATTGCGGGGCCAGCTATCAAATTAAGAGCATCTCAAAAGCACGAAAAAAAGCGGCACAACCGCAAAGGTTGCACCGCTGGTGCGTTGGCCGAAGTGGGGTTTAGACCACGGTCAGCGTCACGTCGATGTTGCCGCGGGTGGCGTTGGAGTAGGGGCACACCTTGTGGGTTTTTTCGACCAGCGCTTCAACAGCGGCTTTGTCCATGCCGGGCACGCTGATTTTCAGTTCCACGGCGATGTTGAAGCCTTCTGGCACGGCGCCTGAACCGAAGGGGCCGATGCCGACCAGGCCTTCAATTTTGGTGTCTGCAGGGATGGTGATTTTTTCCTGGGCGGCGACGAATTTCATCGCGCCCAGGAAGCAGGCGGAATACCCGGCTGCAAACAGCTGCTCGGGGTTCACACCACCGCCTGCGCCGCCCATTTCTTTCGGGGTGATCAGCTTGACGTCGAGCAGGCCGTCGTCGGACTTGGCGTTGCCTTCACGGCCGCCGGTGGCGTGGGCGTGGGCGGTGTAGACGATTTTGGCGGGTTTGGTCATGGTCATTTCCTTTGAAAAGTTGCCTCGAAATCAAGGCGGTTGGGGAACAGAAAAAACAAATCAATCAACTTTGGGTCAGTTGGTCGCGCAGGGCTTGCACCTGCTGCGTCAGCGCGGCGAGCTCGGGCAGGGCGCACTGACTGGCTTGCAGAATGCAGCCGGGAATGCCAGCGGCACGCGCTTTCAGCAGCTGCCCGGCCGGGGTCAGCGACACATGAACCCGGCGCTCGTCCTCTACAGCCCGCCGCCGTGACAGCAGGCCAGTCGTTTCCAGCCGTTTGAGCAGCGGCGTCAACGTGCCTGAGTCCAGGCTCAGCCGCACGCCGATCTCGGAGACGATCAGCCCGTCTTGTTCCCACAGCACCAGCATGACGAGGTACTGCGGGTAAGTCAGGCCAATCGCTTCCAGCAGTGGTTTGTACACCTTGGTCATGGCAAGCGATGCGGAATACAACGCAAAACACAGCTGGTTGTCCAGCCGCAACATCGCGTCCAGCGATGCGGAAGGGGGTGAGTGGAGGGGGGCCGAAGGCGACATGGGTTTGATTGTAGTGTGCAATTAAATTGTGTGCAACGCACTTGATGGGAGTGGTTGCTCTCCGCCCTCTAAACTCGCTGCCATGCAAGCCCCCCACTCCGCCAAGCCCCGCGCCCAGTCTTCCGCCAAACACGCCCCCAAACCTGCGCAAGTCATTGAAGAGTTGCGGCCCGGCCAGTCGATTGAGCTGCTCAAAGAACTGCACATCCTGACCCGTGAGGGCAAGCTCAACCAGGACACCCGCCGCAAGCTCAAGCAGGTCTATCACCTCTACAACTTCATCGAGCCGCTGCTGAACGACGTCTTCACCGCCACGGGTAACGCCACCCTGGCCGACCACGGGGCGGGCAAGTCCTACCTGGGTTTCATCCTGTACGACCTGTTTTTCAACGTGGCGTACCGTGGGGAAAAGACGCAGGGCCACATTTACGGCATCGAAACCCGCGCCGAGCTGGTTGAGAAGTCCCGTGCGCTGGCGGCGCACTTGGGTTTTGCGCGAATGTCGTTTTTGAACCTGAGCGTGCAGCAAGCCACCACGTCCGGCGATCTGCCAGGGCAGATCGACATCGTCACCGCGCTGCACGCCTGCGACACCGCGACCGACGACGCCATTGCTTTCGGGCTGGCCAAGCGCGCCCGCCACATGGTGCTGGTGCCCTGCTGCCAGGCCGAGGTGGCCGGTGTTTTGAAACGCAGCCGGGCCCTGAACCTGAGCAAAAACCCGCTGGCCGAGCTGTGGCGGCACCCGCTGCACACGCGGGAGTTTGGCAGCCAGATCACCAACGTGCTGCGCTGTTTGCAGCTGGAGGCGAACGGCTACAACGTCACCGTGACCGAGCTGGTCGGCTGGGAACACTCGATGAAAAACGAGCTGATTCTGGCCAGCCGCCCGTCCACGCCAAGTGCCGCCAAAACCCGCGTGGCCCAAGAGCGGCTGCAGGCCGTGCTGGGGGAGCTGGGCCTGGGCGAGCTGACGGCGCGGTTTGCCGTGCCGCTGGCCTGAGACCGCTTAGGGGTTCAGCCCGGCCACCTGCCGCAGCGCCGCTATCACGGCGGCCTGCGCGGGGCTCAGGCGCATGTCGGCCCGCAAACTCAGGCCGACCAGTTCTTCCGTCCCGGCCATGGACACATTGAGGGCCACCAGGCTGCCGTCGGCCAGCTCGCCCGCCACCGCGCCCAGCGGGCACAGCCACACCGCGTTGCTGGCCCGCGAGTAGCCGCGCGCCACGCTGACGTCCAGCGTCTCCACGGTGCGCCGCAAAGTCCCCACGCCGCGGGTTTGCAGAAAGTTGTCAGCCGACTGGCGAATCGCCGTGCCTGGCATGGGCAGCATTAGCGTGAAGGTGTGCAACTGGCTCAGCGTGACCAGCGGCTCGGCCACGGCCAGCAGCGGGTGGCCGGGCCGCACGGCTAGCAGCAGCGGGTCGGCGTGCAGGTGCTCGAAGGTCAGGCCGCGCATGTGGGTGGGCTCGGCAAAGCGGCCAATCACCAGGTCCAGCTCACCCTGGCGCAGCTGGGCCAGCAGCGTGGGGTTGGCCCCGGTGTGCAGGCGCAGGCTGATGGCACTGCCCGCAGGTGATGCGTCCAGCTGGCGCAGCAGCGCGGGCATCAGCTGCGGGGCCACCGTGGGCAGCACGCCCAGCGTGACCAGCGCCTGCGCAGGCCCCCGCGCCGGGTGCACGCTGGCCACGCCTTCGCGCAGGGCGGCCACGCTGGCGGCGGCGTGGCGGGCAAAGGTTTCGCCCACCGCCGTCAGCACCGCGCCGCGCCGCCCGCGCTCCAGCAGCCGCACGGCCAGCAGCGCTTCCAGCTCCTTGAGGGTTTTGGACACTGCTGGCTGCGTGATGGCCAGCGCGCCGGAGGCCTTTTGCAGGCTGCCGTGCTGCACCACGGCCAGAAAACACTGCAGGTGCCGGAACTTGATGCGGTCGTCCATCATGGGTTAATTATGTTTTGGTTGTCATTTTGGTTATGTGAAAACGCATTAAACATCAATATACATAACCATTGGCGTGACTTAAAGTGCGGGCTTCCTCGGTAAAAACACCCCACACCATGACCACAGACCTGCACAACAGCTTTCTCGCCCCGCGCGACTGGGCCGCCCATTCACCGCACATCTACCCGTTCTACAAGTCCACGCTGCTGCGCGGCCCGAAGCAGCCGCTGGTGCCCATCAAGCAGTCGCTGGCGCAGCTGACGGCCCCCGTGTATGGCTACGACCAGCTCGGCGCGCTGGACCACGACCTGACGCAGAACGCGGTGAAAAATGGCCAGCCGATCGGTGAACGCATCATCGTCACGGGCCGCGTGCTGGACGAAGACGGCCGCCCGGTGGCGCACACGCTGGTCGAGGTGTGGCAGGCCAACGCGGCCGGCCGCTACGTACACAAGGCCGACCAGCACAACGCCCCGCTGGACCCGAACTTCCTGGGCGCAGGCCGCTGCATGACCGACGCCGACGGCCGCTACCGCTTCATGACCATCAAACCCGGCGCCTACCCCTGGGGCAACCACCCCAACGCCTGGCGGCCGCAGCACATCCACTTCTCGCTGTTTGGCAACTTTTTTGCCAGCCGCCTGGTCACACAGATGTACTTCCCCGGTGACCCGCTGTTTGCGTTTGACCCGATGTACCAGGGCGCGCCCGCCCATGTGCGTGAGCTGATGGTGGCCCAATTCAGCCTGGACGTGACCGAAGAAGGTTTTGCGCTGGGTTACGTGTTTGACATCGTGCTGCGCGGCCCCAAAGCCACCAATTTTGAATAAGCGAGCCTTCAGATGACCACCCAACTCCTCCAAACCCCCTCCCAAACCGTTGGCCCTTTCTTCGCCTACGGCCTGGTGCCCACCCAGTACGGCTACGACCTGCCCAGCCTGTTTGGCCCCGTGCTGGCCCAGCCCCATGCGGCGGGTGAGCACATTGTTCTGACCGGCCGCGTGTTTGACGGCGCAGGCCAGGCCATCGTCGATGCGCTAGTTGAAATCAGCCACGCGGACGCCAGCGGCCAGCCGGTCACCACGGTGGCGGGCGCCCAGGCCAGCGGCTTCACCGGCTTTGGCCGCTGCGGCACTGGCACGCTGGCTGACCAGTTCTACACCTTCAACACCGTCAAGCCCGGTGCCATCGACGGGCAAGCCCCGTTCATCAACGTCTGCGTGACCATGCGCGGGCTGCTGGTGCACACCTTCACGCGGATTTATTTTGACGACGAAACCGCAGCCAACAGCGGCGACACCGTGCTGGCCAACGTGCCAGCCGAGCGCCGCGCCACGCTGCTGGCCCAGCGCACCCCCACCCCCGGCGGGCCGGTGTACCGCTTTGACATCCACATGCAGGGCGCGCAGGAAACGGTGTTTTTTGACCTGTGAGGGCGTTTTTCAAGCCAAACAGGCGCACTGCCAAGGTGAATCAATCCTGAGTTGCTATTAAAATAATAGCGATCTCAGGGTTGGCAAAAAGGTGGGTAAAAAGGCGGGCAAAAGGGGTAGCAAAAGCGGGTAACCTCCAGCCACCCGGGCCCGCGAGCCCGGGCTTGTCTGGAACCTACGGAGAACGCCCATGTCTGTGAACACCCTGATTGCCATTGCGCTGGCTGCCTTGTTTGTTTTCTGGGCCGTGGGGGCCTACAACCGCCTGGTGCGGCTGAAAAACACCATCGCCAACGCCTTCGGGCAAATCGACGTGCAACTCAAACGCCGCTACGACCTGATCCCCAATCTGGTCGAGGCGGCCCGCAAATACCTGCAGCACGAAGCCGCCACGCTAGAAGCCGTGACGCTGGCGCGTAACCAGGCCAGAGGCGCCAGTGAGGCGGTGCGCAGCCGACCTAGCAACGCCGCCGCCGTGACCGCGCTGGCCAGCGCCGAAGACGCCTTGCGCGGCAGCCTGGGCAGGCTGTTTGTGGTGGCTGAGGCCTACCCCGAGCTGAAAGCCGACGACACCATCCGCGAACTGAGCGAAGAGCTGACCAGCACCGAAAACAAGGTGACGTTTGCACGCCAGGCCTACAACGACGCCGTGCTGGACTACAACAACGCGCAGGGTGAGTTCCCCGCCGTGGTGCTGGCGCGGCTGTTCGGTTTTGCGCCATCGGCCATGCTGCAGGCCACCCAAAGCCCGGAAGAACGGCAGACGCTGCGCATCCAGCTGTGACAACGCGGCCCTGCTGACCGGCACCGGATGCGGTTTTTTCAACACCAGAGCGAGGCGCGAGCCCAAACGCGGCGCTTGCTGGGGCTGTTCGCGCTGACGGTACTTGGCCTGGTGCTGGCGATGAATGGCGCGCTGGCTGTGACCTGGTGGGTGGTGCGCTGGGGGCTTAACGGGGTTGTGTCGGGTTACCCGGCGTACTTTTTCACCGTCAACACCGCGCTCACGCTGCTGTTTGTGCTGGGCGGCTGGTGGATTGAAACCTCCGCGCTGCAGGTCGGGCGCCGTGGGCGGCATGGTGGGGGCGGTGGCGGTGGCGGTGAGTTGCTGGCCCGCCGCGCTGGCGCGCGTGAAGCCTGGCCCGCCAGCCGGGAGGCCGAACGCAAGCTGTGCAACATCGTTCAGGAGCTGGCCATTGCCGCCAACATGCCGCCGCCGCAGGCCATGGTGCTGGACCGCGTGGACAGCATCAATGCCTTTGCCGCCGGGTGGGGCGCTGACGACGCGGTGGTGGCCGTGACACGCGGCGCGCTGGACCACCTGACCCGCGACGAGCTGCAGGGCCTGGTGGCGCATGAGCTCAGCCACCTGCGGGAAGGCGACACGCGGCTGAACATGCGGCTGGCGGGCATGGTGTTTGGGCTGGAGATGATCTTCAACCTCGGCCAGACGCTGTGCGCCCCCAATGACGACGGCCGCCGCTCCGCCCTGGCGCTGCCGGGTGTTGCGGTGATGGCCGTGGGTTCCCTGGGCTGGCTGGCCGGGCGGGCGCTGAAGGCTGCAGTGTCGCGCCAGCGGGAGTTTCTGGCCGACGCCCGCGCCGTGCAGTTCACCCGCAGCAAGGACGGGCTGGGCGGCGTGCTGCGCAAGGTGGCGGGGCGGGGCGATGCGGCCGCGCTCACCTCAGGCGGCCGCCTGCACCCCGCCGTGCAACACATGCTGCTGGTCAGCCCGGCCGATGGGGCCGCGGCGCACTGGCTGGCCACCCACCCGCCCTTGTCCGAGCGCATCCGCCGGGTATACGGCCGGCCCATGCCGCCCCTGCGCCAGCAGCGGGATGATGGCGACCAGACCCGACCGGCGGGGCTGTTTCAGGAGCGGTGATGGCGATGAATGCTTGGCAATCTGTGAGGGTGGTGGCGTGGGCCTGGGCCATGACGGTCGCCGCCGTGCCCGCGCTGGCGCAAACCCCGGTGCCCGTGCCCGCTGGCGCGCAGCTGCTGGCCCTGAAAAGCCTGGCCGCCACCTGCGCCAACTGCCACGGAACCGACGGCCGCGCCGCAGCGGGCTCCAGCGTCACCTCCCTGGCCGGGCTGGACCGCGCCTACCTGGTCAAACAAATGACCGACTTCCAAAGCGGCGCACGCCCCGCCACCGTCATGCACCAGATCAGCAAAGGCTACAGCCGTGACCAGATCGACGCGCTGGCGGGCTACTTTGCGGGGCTGGCGAAATGACGCGGCCCGTGGCGCCGCCCCCCACCCGCCGCCGTGTGCTGCGTGCCGCCGCCGCAGCCAGCCTGCTGGGCCTGACGGGTTGTGCGTCGGTGGGCGGCGCGGCCAAGGCCAAGGTGGTGGTCGTCGGCGGTGGTTTCGGCGGGGCCACGGCGGCCAAGTACCTGCGGCTGTGGTCCGGCCAGCAGATCGAGGTGGTGCTGATCGAGCCGAACGAAGCGTTTGTATCCTGCCCGATGTCCAACCGCGTCCTCAGCGGCGCGATGCAGATCGCCGAGATCACCCGGCCCTACGACACCCTGAGCCGCCAACACGGCGTGACCGTGGTGCGGGACCGCGCCAAAAGCATCAACACCACGCAAAAAACCGTCACGCTGGCCGGCGGCAGCACGCTGCGCTATGACAAGCTCATCGTCTCCCCCGGGGTGGACCTGATGTGGGACACCGTGGCCGGCTTGAAAGACGCCAGCGACAGCGGCCAGATCGTGCAGGCCTGGAAGGCCGGGCATGAGACGCTGGCCCTGCGCCGCCAGCTTCAAGCCATGCCCGACGGCGGTGTGTTTGCCATCACCATCCCCGAAGCGCCGTACCGCTGCCCGCCCGGCCCGTACGAGCGGGCGTCGCTGATCGCCGGTTACTTCAAGGCCACCAAACCGCGCAGCAAGGTGCTGATCCTGGACGCCAACCCCGACGTGACCTCCAAACCCGCGCTGTTCAAAAAAGTCTGGGCCGAGCAGTACCGCGGCATCGTCGAATACCGCCCCGACCACAAGGCCGTGGCGGTGGACGCCCGCGCCGGGGTGGTGCGGTTTGATGTGCAGGACGACGTGAAGGCCCAGGTGCTCAATGTGCTGCCCGCCATGCGCGCCGGCTGGATCGCCGTGCAGACCGGGCTGAACAACCAGGCCAGCCAGCGCTGGTGCGGCGTGGACTACCTGACCTTCGAGTCCACCGCCGCCAAGGACGTGCATGTGCTGGGCGACTCGATTCTGGCCGCGCCCGCCATGCCCAAAAGCGCCCACATGGCCAACAACCACGCCAAGGTCGCGGCCAGCGCCATCGTGGCCGAGTTGGCGGGCTGGCCCGTCAACCCCGCGCCCATGCTGGCCAATACCTGCTACAGCTTTGTAGACCGCCTGAATGTGATTCACGTCGCCAGTGTCCACACCTACGTGGCGGCCGAGAAAACCTTCCGCGCCGTGCCCGGCGCGGGCGGGCTGAGCACCGCGCCCAATGAGCTGGAAGGCGTGTACGCGCTGAACTGGGCCAGTAACATCTGGGCAGACACGCTGGCGTGATGGTTTGATGGTTTGGTTGCTACTAATTTAGTAGCTGAACAGGCAATTAAAATAAGGGCAGTTCGCTGCTTTGGCTTTGAAAAGCTGTTTTCAGCGCTTGCCAGCCTCCTTTTTTGCCCGTTTTCACCTGTGTCCGGACCCGATGCCCCCCAATTCACCGACAACCCCGCCCGCCCCCGCCCCCGCCAGCACCCAAATCCCACTGTGGCGACAACTGCAGGGCGCAGCCAGCCTGCTGATGGCCGTGCGGGACGGCCAGTCCCTCACGGCCGCGTTGGAAGAGGTGGACGCCGCCCTGCGCCCCGGTGTGCAATCGCTCGGGTTTCACACCCTGCGCTGGCTGGGCCGCGCCGAAGCGCTGCGCCAGCAGCTGGCCAAACGCCCGCCGCCGCCAGAAGCCGATGCGCTGCTGTGCGTGGCTTTGGCCCTCGCCTGGAACGAGCAGGACGCGCCTTACACCCCGTATGTATTGGTCGACCAGACCGTTGAAGCCGCCAAACGCAGCGAAGGCACGCGCCACCAGGCCAGCTTCATCAACGGCTGCCTGCGCGCTTTTCTGCGCGAGCGGGACGCGCTGGTTGCCAAAACCGACAGCAACCCGCAAGCCATCTGGAACCACCCGCAGTGGTGGGTGGACCGCCTGCGCAAAGACCACCCTGAGCACTGGCAGGCCATCTTGCGGGCCAACAACACCCGCGCCCCGCTGATTCTGCGGGTCAATGCCCTGAAAACCACGCAAGCCCAGTATTTGCTTGCCTTGTCTGCTATGAATATCGAAGCGACGCCAGTCGGTAGCCACGGCGTGGTGCTGGCCCAGGCCCAGGCCGTGCCGCTGCTGCCGGGGTATGCCGACGGGCATTTTTCGGTGCAGGACGCCGCCGCCCAACTGGCCGCGCCGCTGTTGCTCGACGGGCTTGCGCCCAGCCTGCCGGGCACCCGGCTGCGGCTGCTGGATGCCTGCGCCGCACCCGGCGGCAAAACCGCACATCTGCTGGAGCAAGCGGGTCTGGAAGGGGCTGACGTGCTGGCCCTGGACATCGACGCGAGCCGCTGCGGCCGCATCGGGCAAAACCTGGCGCGCCTGGGGCTGCAGGCCGACATCCGCGTGGGTGACGCGGCGCGGCCCGCCGACTGGTGGGACGGGCAGCCGCTGGACGGCATCCTGCTGGACGCGCCCTGCACCGCGTCCGGCATTGTGCGCAGGCACCCCGACGTGCGCTGGCTGCGCCGCCCCACCGACATCGCCCAGCTGGCGGCCATCCAGGCTGAGCTGCTGGCCACGCTGTGGCCGCTGGTGCGGCCCGGCGGGCGCTTGTTGTACTGCACGTGTTCGGTGTTTGTGGCCGAGGGCGACGCGCAGGCCCAAGCGTTCCTTGCGCACCACACTGATGCACGTTTAATGCCGTCACCCGGCCATTTACGCCCCCAAAACGGGGTTGACGGCTCAGTTTCGGCCGCCATCGCTGACAATTTGGCTGGTGAGAACGACGGCTTTTATTACGCACTTTTTGAAAAACGCAGCGCCTAGGCGGGCGCTGGTGTGGTGGCGCGCCCGTGCCCTGTCGGTGCTGGTCAGCGCGTGCCTGGTGGCCCTGCTCAGCCTGGGCCAGGGCCCGGCGCTGGCCACCGAGATCACGCAGTTCCAGGTCGAGCGGGTGGACGAAGGCCTGGCCATTTCGACCCAGCTGCGCTTTGACCTGCCGCCCGTGGTGGAGGACGCGCTGCTCAAGGGCATTCCGCTGTTTTTTGTGGTGGAAGCCGACACCTACCGCGACCGCTGGTACTGGACCGACCAGCGCGTGGCCAGCACTGCCCGCACCATTCGCCTGGCCTACCAGCCGCTAACCCGGCGCTGGCGCGTCAACGTGGCCTCCGGGGTCATCAGCAGTTCCGGCGGCTTGCGCGCCACCCTGAACCAGAACTACGACAGCCTAGAGGAGGCACTCACGGGCATTCAGCGGCTGGCCCGCTGGAAGTTTGCCGACAACCCCGAGTTGTCGCCCGACGGTGCCTACCGCGTCGAGTTCAGCTTCCGGCTGGACCTGTCGCAGCTGCCGAGGCCCTTCCAGATCGGCGTGGCCGGGCAGTCTGACTGGGTCATTGCCGCCCAGTTCAAGGAGCGCATTCGCCCCGAAGTGCTGCGCGCCGAGCCTGCCCGATGAGCTTCAGAAGCAGCGCCCAGGCCTTGCGGGGCAGCCGCGCGTTTCGCTGGTCGGTGGGCGTGGGCGTGGGCGTGACGGGGGCGCTGGGGCTGGTGCTGCTGTTTTTGCTGACGCAGGCCACCGACAACCGCCAGCTGTACGAGCGCAACTACGCGCTGCTGTTTCAACTCAACATCGCCGTGGCCGCGCTTCTGCTGCTGGTCATTGGCTGGTTTGTGCTGCGCCTGGGTATGCGGCTGAAAAAGGGCCGTTTCGGCAGCCGTCTGCTGGTCAAGCTGGCCGCCATTTTTGCGCTGGTCGGCCTGCTGCCCGGCCTGATGATCTACACCGTGTCCTACCAGTTCGTGTCACGCTCGATTGAAAGCTGGTTTGACGTGGAAGTCGAAGGTGCGCTGGCCGCAGGGTTGAATTTGGGCCGATCCACCCTGGACACGCTGGCCAACGACCTGGCCAACAAAACCCGCCAGGCGGCCAGCCAGTTGTCAGACACCCCCGACACGGTGGCCGCTGTGTCGCTGGAACGGCTGCGGGACCAGATGGCGGTCAGCGACGTGGTGCTGTGGAGCGCGTCCGGCCAGATGATCGCCAGCGCCGGGGAGTCGCGTTTTGTGCTGCAGCCCGAGCGGCCGTCGGTGCAGCAACTGCGCGGCGCCCGCAGCCAGCGGGTGGTCACACAGATCGAGGGGCTGGAAGAGCTGGCGGTGGGCTCTGGCGGCAATGGCGAGCTGGGCACCGACAGTGCCGGGCCACCGAACGCCGCCCGCGCTGTCGCCAACCGGCCGCGCATCAAGGCCATTGCGGTGGTCAACAACCCCAACGTCAGTGTGCTGGGGGAGGCGCGGTTTCTACAGATCACCGAGACGCTGCCCGTCACGCTGGTGGCCAACGCGATTGCCGTGCAGGACGCCAACCGCGAATACCAGGAGCGGGCGCTGGCCCGGGGCGGCTTGCGCAAGATGTACATCGGCACCCTCACGCTGAGCCTGTTTTTGGCGGTGTTTGGCGCGGTGCTGTTGGCCGCCGTGCTGGGCAACCAACTGGCCCGCCCGCTGCTGGTGCTGGCCGAAGGCGTGCGCCAGGTGGCGCGCGGCGACCTCACGCCCAAGGCCGCGCTGGAGGGCCGTGACGAACTGGGCGGGCTGACCCGCTCATTCAGGGACATGACGCAGCAATTGCTCGAAGCCCGCTCGGCGGTGCAGCAAAGCATGAGCCAGGTCGATGCTTCACGCGCCAACCTGCAGACGATTCTGGACAACCTCACGGCCGGCGTGATCGTGCTGGACGTGCGCGGCCACATCCAGTCCAGCAACCCCGGCGCCACCCGCATCCTGCGCGCCCCGCTGGCCGCCTACCACGGCAAATCATTGGCGGACGTGCCCGGCCTGGAGGCCTTTGCGCATGACGTGCAGGCCCAGTTTGTCAGCGAGCAGGCCGACCGTGTCGCCCATGACGGCCACGCCGCCCAGCACGGGCAGGAGCAGTGGCAGCAGTCCTTCGAGCTGCACGCCGCCATGCCCGGCTCCCCCGACCACGCCACCGCGCTGATCGCACGCGGGGCCAAGATGCCCGGCACCGAAGAGTTTTTGCTGGTGTTTGACGACGTGTCCGACATGGTGTCGGCCCAGCGCGCGCAGGCCTGGGGCGAGGTGGCGCGCCGCCTGGCGCATGAAATCAAAAACCCGCTCACACCCATCCAGCTGTCGGCCGAGCGGCTGGAAATGAAGCTGACCGGCAAGGTCGCCGCGCCCGAGCAGGCGCTGCTGACCAAGTCCGTCAAAACTATCGTGGATCAGGTGGACGCGATGAAACGGCTGGTCAACGAGTTCCGCGACTACGCCCGCCTGCCCGCCGCCGAGCTGAAACCGGTGGACCTGAACGCGCTGATCCTGGACGTGCTGCAGCTCTACCACCACGACGGCAGCGACCTGCGCACGGGCCAGGTGGACACCGTGCTGGACCCGGCCGCACCCATGGTCCGCGGGGATGCCCAGCAGCTGCGCCAGGTGCTGCACAACCTGCTGCAAAACGCCCAGGACGCCCAGGACGCGCAGGACGGCCGCCCGGTGGCGCCCGGCCAGCCACCCGCCCGAGTGGTGGTCAAAACCGACTATTCAAAAACCGCCCACCGCGTGCGCCTGCGGGTGCAGGACAGCGGCGTGGGTTTCCCCTCGCACATCCTCAAGCGGGCGTTCGAGCCCTATGTCACCACCAAGGTCAAGGGCACCGGGCTGGGGTTGGCGGTGGTCAAAAAGATTGCCGACGAGCATGGCGCCCGCATCGACATTTCCAACCGCTTTTCCAGCGACGCCGACGCCCCGCAGCTGCTGGGCGCCCAGGTGGCGATATCGTTTACAGTTGCGACCTAGCAACACTTGGAGCCCTTGACAACGGACCTGGTTTGTAAGACTGGTATGGGCGTTATTTAGGCAGGGCAAACATTCAATCATGGCAAATATTTTGGTGGTCGACGACGAACTGGGCATCCGCGACCTGCTGTCGGAAATTCTCAACGACGAAGGGCACAACGTCGATCTGGCAGAAAACGCCGCCCAAGCCCGCGCCGCCCGCGCCCGCACCCGCCCTGACCTGGTGCTGCTTGACATCTGGATGCCCGACACCGACGGCGTGACCCTGCTCAAGGAGTGGTCCGCCAGCGGCCTGCTCACCATGCCTGTCATCATGATGAGCGGCCACGCCACCATCGACACCGCCGTCGAGGCCACCAAAATCGGGGCCATGGCCTTCCTCGAAAAACCCATCACCCTGCAAAAGCTGCTCAAGGCCGTTGAGCAAGGGCTGACCAAAACACAACCCCGCAAACCAATGCCACCCGGCGCCATGGTGCACGCCTCCGAAATCACGGTCGAAGCCATGATGACCGGCGGCAAGCTTCCCGAGCCGATGGACCTCGGCCCCCAGTCCACGCAGAGCTTTCTGCTCGAAAAACCCCTGCGCGAAGCCCGCGACGAATTTGAAAAAGCCTACTTCGAGTTCCACCTCGCCAAGGAAGGCGGCTCCATGACCCGCGTAGCCGAAAAGACTGGACTGGAACGCACCCACCTCTACCGCAAGCTCAAACAGCTCGGCGTCGACCTGACCCGCAGCAAACGCGCCGCCTGACTTGGCGCGCCGAAAGCTGGTATATAATCTAAGGCTCAGGCCCGGTAGCTCAGTCGGTAGAGCAGAGGATTGAAAATCCTTGTGTCGGTGGTTCGATTCCGCCCCAGGCCACCAAAATTTGAACGCCCCAGCGCCCTTTTCGGGCCTTGGGGCGTTTCTACATTTCCGATCAGATTTCTACAATTTTGCTATTTCGGGGCCGTAACGCGGCTTGATAGTAGCTATGGTCAATCTCACTCGTCTTTCAGTTCGTGCTTGCGATGAGAAGTTAGTGAACTTGTAGTGCACACGTTAGAGACTACAACCGTTGTTTCTCAGAAGATGCTGCGTTGAGAAGCTAGCAATCTTGTTAAGCATGCGTTGCAGTCTACGGTCCTTGTTTCTCAGAAAACGCTACGTTAGAGAGTCTAGCGAACTAGTGATGCACACGTTAGAGACTACAACCGTTGTTTCTCAGAAAACGCTATGTTAGAGAAGCTAGCGAACTAGTGATGCACACGTTAGAGACTACACCCGTTGTTTCTCAGAAGATGCTGCGTTGAGAAGCTAGCACTGTTGTTAAGAACAAACTGCAATCTAAAACGTTTGTTGGCCAACGAACATTAACGTAAGAAGCTATTTTTCTTGCCCTCACCTATCAAGCCAACAAGCTGAATGTTCATGGTGCTTAACTGCTCGTTGCATGCGCGAATTGCTTTAAAAGCGACAACAAAAAGAATAGAGCGCCGAAAGATGTAAAAAATGGTGATCAAAACATCTGTTTGTCAGTCAAAAATGAGATGATTTGAGAGTCAACTGGACTTGAGAACTTTGGATGAGCTTGATGCAAACAGAACTGAACTTTGATGGTGCGGTCCACTACCACTACGACAACTTTCCACCTGCGCAAATCGATTACGGCCAGTTGGTCGCGCATTTGGTGAAGGCGACGGATGCTCTGGCACGTTACGACCAGATGTTGAAAAACATGCATAACAACGAAATTCTTCTAGCGCCGTTGCGTAATCAGGAGGCGGTCATTTCGTCTCGTATGGAAGGCACGGTAAGCACCATGGACGAAATCTTGCAGTACGAGGCAGATTTTGAGGAAAGCCCGACTGAGTCGCCTAACGCAAGACTGGAAGTGATCGAAACTTTTCTTTATCAGCGTGCGCTTAAGCAGGCTCAGAGAGCGATGACAGCCGGGCAACCTCTCTCCGAATTCTTGATCCGCCAAGCCCACCAAACTTTGTTGTCTTGGGGACGTGGTGCGTCCAAATCGCCAGGTCAATACAAGACCGAACAGAACTATTTGGCCGATAGGTCAAAGAAAAAAATCTTATTTGTGCCCATCAGTCCCGAAAAGTTGAATGATGGCATGCAAATGTTATTCAAATACTTGCATGAGAGCACAGACACACCCCTCATCAAAGCTGCAATTTCACACGTGGAATTTGAAGCACTGCACCCCTTTAAAGACGGAAACGGACGAATCGGGCGCATGCTCATCACGCTATTGCTCTGGTCATCACATGTGATTTCCGCGCCGCATTTCTACATTAGTGGCTTCATGGAAGATAACAAGGATGCTTACATTGACACAATGCGGGCAGTTTCAGAAAAGGGGGATTGGACTGCTTGGTGTAAGTTTTTCTTAGAGGCAATCGAGACGCAGGCGATTCAAAATCTTGTGATTGCTGAAAATATTCGAAGCCTGTACGAAGAGATGAAGAATAAGTTCAGTCAGTCTTTGTCCTCGAAGTGGAGTGTTAACGCACTGGATTTTGTGTTCACCAATCCGGTTTTTAGAAACAGCAAGTTCACAAAAAATAGTGGCATACCAGCCTCTAGCGCTGCGAGATTTGGAAAAATGTTGCTTGAATCTGGCTTGTTGATCGAAAAAGAAGAGGGCTCAGGCCGGCGGTCAGCTCTGTACTCGTTTGAGCCGTTGATGAAGCTAGTTCGGGTTTAACGACTATCGAACGGGTCGGATGTGATCTCGCCCCTGTTGTTCCGGACACGGCCTATGCGCAATATAGCGCCGGTTGATCGGGTTGAGCACGGCGTGATTGCCCAACCTGTTGCCGCCTGAACTCGCGCGGCGATTTCATCTTCAAG